>JBEGTZ010000088.1:0-12164 GCA_041179125.1 Pseudomonadota bacterium
CGGTTTAATCGTCGATTTGATATGGCCTCTATGGTGCCTAGATTACTCTTCGCGATGGCGAGCACTTTGCCCCAACCGCTACGTATATTGAGGCCTTCTGAGGAATGTCACTAATCAGGAAGTGTTTTTATTAATTTCGGAATAGACTTTAAAGGGTTTAGCGTTTGCATCGCGTTTATCCACCGCAGCGCGCAAAGCCTCCACCGCTGCCAATTTCTGCATTAGGTCTTTTAGTTGTAGCTGGACTGTATCGGGCCAGGTCGAAGTATTTATCGCCTCCAATAAACGACCCTTAGCTAAGCTTGCGGCCTGCCGCTGTTTTTGCAATTCCTCCAAGCCTTGCTGGCCATTTCCGCTGAGAAACCCCGCTGTAAGCCCCCGTTCCAGGGCGAAATTATCGGCTACTTGGCCGAGTAATAAATCAAACTGCACAATCGATTTAATCGTACTGGCACGATTAATTTTTTGGAAATTATCCACCAAAAGCATTAGTACAAATAAAACTAAAACGGCTGCAGGTGGCAGGAAGATCAACTGAATTTTCTGTGCGATGGGTAGATTTTTAAGCTTTTTTCAACTCTGCTGGCGAACTCCATGGTGTTTTTCCTCGCTGTGCCCAGTGTTAGCTTGAAGTATAGGCAGTGTTTTACGTGTGCAACAATTCAACTTAAAAGCTTGCATACATGCTGTAGGTGCCTACGGTAATCCCACTTTATTTTTCGTGCGCACCCGGTTATTTAACCTAAAAACCTCAGTTGGATCCCCCAAGTCTGCGCAACCCCTTGGCCCATCTAGCAAAAGTTTAAAATTTTGAACAACCAGTAAGGTTGCCTTTCATTTTAAACTTTTACTATCTGCTTCCCGTGGCTTGCGCAGTTTTTGGGTGCTCAACTGAGGTTTCTAGGTAAAACTTTTGATTGGCCTTAGTCCGCCGCATTCAACCGCTCTAATTCATCTTGATAACCTAGCCAGGTTTCTTCACAAGCCGCTAGCTCTTCGCGCATTTTTTGTAATTCTTGACCTAAACGCTGGGCTTTTTTCGGGTCTTGTTGGTATAGCGTTGGGTCTGTCAGAGCGGTTTCTTGTTCGGTGATATTTTTTTGTAAAAGCTCCATTTTTTTCTCAACCGTGCGGATCGCTTGGGTGATGGGTTTTAATTGTTCGCGGCGGGCAGCAGCACTTTGTCGCGATTCTTTTTTAGTGGGTTCGCCCGCGTCATTTTTTGGTGGGTTCGAATTGTTTTTTTCTTGAGTAGAGCTTTCATCTGAATTTTTGCGTTCGGAAATCAACCACTGATGATAATCATCTAAATCACCCTCAAACGGTTTAACCGTGCCATCGGCCACCAACCAAAATTCATCCAAGGTATTACGCAATAAATGCCTGTCGTGAGAAACCACCACAATGGCGCCTTCAAATGTTGATAAAGCATCATTAAGCGCTTGCCTTACTTCTAAATCTAAATGGTTGGTTGGCTCATCCAGTAATAATAAATTTGGTTTTTGCCAGGCCACAATCGCTAGCGCTAATCGGGCTTTTTCACCGCCTGAAAAGTGTTCAATGGTTTCTAATGCGCGCTCGCCAATAAAACCAAAACCGCCTAAAAAATTGCGAATACTTTGCTCGCTCGCTTTGGGTGAAATACGCTGTAAATGTAATGCCGCACTGGCGTGCATATCCAATGCTTCAAGTTGATGTTGTGCAAAATAACCGATGCGCAAATGCGGGCTTTCAGTTCTGTCACCGTCCAGCAACGGCAATGCACCCGCCAAGGATTTTAATAGTGTAGATTTCCCGGCACCGTTATGGCCTAAAAGGCCTATTCGGCTCGTGCCAAAAAGTGAGGCCTGTACTTTAGTTGCCACCGGTGTTTGATAACCCAGTGAAGCGTGAGCCAAGGTGAGCAGAGTTTGAATTTCTCGTTCAGGATTGGGAAAGCGAAAGCTAAATACAGAGTCGATATTGGCGGGGGGTAATTTTTCCATCCGCTCAAGTTCTTTTAAACGGCTTTGTGCTTGCTTGGCTTTGCTTGCTTTAGCGCGAAACCGCCGCACAAAATCTTCAATTTCACCCATGCGTTCTTGCTGTTTATCAAATGCAATTTTTTGTTGTGATAAGCGCTCGGCTTTTTGCCGCTCAAATGCAGAATAATTTCCGCTATAACTCATTAATTGTTGCCCCTCAAAACTCGCGGTGGCGCCAATACAATTATCTAAAAAATCGCGGTCGTGGGAAATAATTAATAAGGTGCCTTTAAATGCTTGCAGCCAAGCTTCTAGCCAAAAAGTAGCGTCTAGATCTAAGTGGTTTGTGGGTTCATCCAGCAATAATAAATCGCTGCGGCACATCAGCGCTTGCGCTAAATTCAAACGTATTCGCCAGCCGCCGGAAAAATCACTGACATTGCGGCGTTCATCGCCCGGTTTAAAGCCTAACCCTGATAATAAACGTGCTGCGCGTGCCGGTGCGGTATAGCCGTCAATAGTTTCAAACTGCTGATAAAGTGCGGCCAATTGTTCTCCGTCGTGACAGGCGGCGATAGCGTCTTCTAATTGACGGTATTCACTGTCGCCATCCAGAATAAAATCTACCGCACAGCGATCCGAGCTGGCTACTTCTTGCGCCATGTGGGCTAATCGCCAGTGTTTCGGAATTTTTACCTCACCGCTGTCGGCATGAAGTTGCCCGAGAAGTAATTTAAATAAACTGGATTTTCCGCTGCCGTTAACACCAATCACACCCCATTTTTGGCCTGGGAAAATAGTGAGGTTGGCATTGTTTAAAAGTGTTTTAGTGCCCAGTTGAAGCCCAAGATTTTGAAGTTGAATCATGATGTATCGCAATAAATAAAGATGGGATAAAAAATATAAGGCGGTATTAACCTAAAAACCTCAGTTGAGCGCTACTGCGAATTGGGCGCCTTAGTCGCTCTCGCTACGCGTTCAACTGAGGTTTCTAGGTTAAACCTTAAATTGTTCCAGTGTATATTTTTTGGTTAAGTCAGAATTTATAAAATGGTGTAGTGGTGAGCGTTTATTTGTTTTTCACTTGGCTATCGCGCCATTTTTTTGTTGACAGTTGGATGACGCCACCTAGGCGATTGAGTGATTGATCCAAGGCCTCTACCTCATCGTTTGGCGTAAATTGTCTTTGTTGTGTTGAATGATTTAATGCTCCTGTACTTAAGGATAACTCTTGAGTTGTGCGGTTGAGCCGTGTGAGTGGTTGGGTAATCCAAAAATGCACGCATAAAATACTGAGTAATAATGTACTTGCGATTAAGCCCAACTCCAACGGCCCAAAAAATTGAGTTATTTGTTGCCACAGGGGTTGAGTGGGAATAGAAACGCTGATAATTCCGGCTAAATCGCCCTCTTTAAAACCAAAACCGTGTTGTGTGCCGTAGCGTTTAATAACGTCTTCAGGTGCGTTTGCGACATCGCCGTGGCATTTTACGCAGTTGGCCGTGTGGTAAATGGGTTTGGCAAAACGATAAGCACCTTCATAAACGGCGGCAAATTCTGGTAGGCGCGCTTTGCTGATGGCCTGTAACGCACGCATCTCAAAACCATCGGGGGCATTATTGGGGTTCATGACGTTATCGGATGTCATGCGGAATTTGGTGGGCGAGGTAGATTGCATCACCACGTCGGCAAATTCTCTTTGTGCTAGGGCGGGGTTTTTGCTGAAAAAAACTACCCGTTGCGCAAGCTCGCCATCACCCACATGGTATTCCTCACGGCTTAAATAGCTTTCCGATTTGTTGGCCTTTACCCAAACACGGCCTGAGTTAGCAACCCAGGATCCAAAAGCTTCTACGTTGGCCACCACAGTTTGTGCTTGGGCGCGCAGCTCTTGTAGGTGTAATTTTTCTCCAACATAAAAATATGCTAGCGCGTTAAGTGCTAAGACTAAAATCATCATGAGGGAGAATTTGAATTTTAAAGACACGTTTGAGACTCCCGCTGATGGTTGGTTTTAATTAAGCGTTTTATAAAAACAATGTGTATTTCGTTATGCGCTAACAATGCAGTCCGCTTAATATTGATTTGTGGGTATTCATTTAATCTTGAAACTATATATTGATTTGTGGGTATTCATTTAATCCTGAAACTATATCGCTCAAATAGCCCATCTTTTACAGCTGGATCAATATTTTTCAGTGCCGCTTTCACAGTGGCAGACACAAAAAAGGCCCCAATGGGGCCTTAAGTGTATCACCTGAGGACTTATTCCTCGGCGGCTCTTTTTGCGGGTACGGACGCATTTTCATAAACCAGCAGTGGAACTGACTCACCTTTGATTACAGTTTCGTCGACAACAACCTTTGCAATGCCGGATTCTGAAGGAATGCGATACATGGTATCCAATAAAACGGCCTCCATGATGGAGCGTAATCCGCGTGCGCCGGTTTTGCGCTCCATTGCTTTTTCCGCTACGGCGCGCAGTGCGTCTTCACGGAAGTCAATTTCCACGCCTTCCATTTCAAACAGCTTTTTGTATTGTTTCACCAAAGAGTTTTTGGGTTCGCTTAAAATGGCGACCAAAGCGGCTTTATCCAGCTCTTCCAGTGTGGCAACAACGGGTAGACGGCCTACAAATTCAGGAATCAGACCGTAGCGCACCAAGTCTTCGGTTTCCAAATTTTTCAGCGCATCGCCAATGTTTTTTGAGCCATCTTTGCTTTTGACTACGGCTGAGAACCCGATGCCGCCTTTATCGGAGCGGTCTCGAATCACTTTGTCTAGCCCGGCAAACGCACCGCCGCAAATAAACAGGATGTTACTGGTGTCAACCTGCAAAAATTCCTGCTGCGGGTGTTTACGGCCGCCTTGCGGTGGAACCGAAGCGATGGTGCCTTCGATCAGTTTTAATAACGCCTGCTGAACACCTTCCCCGGATACATCACGCGTGATGGAGGGGTTGTCGGATTTGCGTGAAATTTTGTCTATTTCATCAATGTAAACTATGCCTTGCTGGGCCTTTTCAACGTCGTAGTCACATTTTTGCAGTAACTTTTGGATAATGTTTTCAACGTCTTCACCCACATAACCCGCTTCGGTGAGGGTGGTGGCATCGGCAATGGTGAAGGGCACATTAAGCAAGCGGGCAAGTGTTTCTGCCAGCAGAGTCTTACCGCTGCCGGTGGGGCCTACTAGGAGTATGTTGCTTTTACCTAGTTCGACGTCGTCTTTGCCCTTTTTCTTGCCACCCAGACGCAGACGTTTGTAGTGGTTATAAACGGCTACGGCTAAAACTTTTTTGGCCGCAGTTTGGCCAATGACGTATTCGTCCAGCGTAGAAGAAATTTCTTTGGGCGTCGGCAATCTGTCACTGGTGGCTTCGCTGGTGTTGTCATGCACTTCTTCGCGAATGATGTCATTGCAAAGATCGACACATTCATCACAGATAAATACAGACGGTCCAGCAATAAGTTTGCGTACTTCATGCTGACTTTTGCCGCAAAATGAGCAGTACAGCAATTTGCCGTTGTCTTCGGTATCACTGTTGTGGTCGGTCATTAAACCTCTCCGCCAAGTTAAAAATCGGGTTTAAAAGTTGAATTTATATGGTGCTTAAATTGTGCTTTTAAACCCATTTAATTCACGCTAATTCAATTTGAATTGCGCTAATACTTATTTTTTAGCATCTTTGCCAAGTGCGTCACGGCTCACCAGTACTTCATCAATCAGGCCGTATTTTTTCGATTCTTCGGCGCTCATAAAATTGTCGCGCTCGGTATCCTTGGCGATTTCTTCCACTGTGCGGCCTGAGTGTGCGGCCATCAGTGTATTTAAACGCTCGCGGATTTTAAGAATTTCTTGGGCTTGAATGTGTATGTCGGACGCTTGGCCCTGTGCGCCACCGGAGGGTTGGTGGATCATGGTGCGGGCGTTGGGCAGGATGAAACGTTTGCCTTTGGCTCCGGCGTTGAGCAAAAACGCGCCCATGCTACAGGCTTGGCCTATACACATGGTGCTTACGTCGGGTTTGATAAATTGCATCGTGTCGTAGATGGACATACCCGCAGTGACCGAGCCGCCGGGTGAGTTGATGTAAAGATGGATGTCTTTATCGGGGTTTTCAGCTTCCAGGAATAACAGTTGCGCCACGACGAGGTTGGCCATGTAGTCTTCCACTGGCCCCACCAAAAAGATCACACGCTCTTTTAGAAGGCGCGAGTAGATGTCAAATGAGCGCTCACCCCGTGCAGTTTGCTCAATAACAATGGGTACTAGAGCAGACTGGGGCGATTGTGAAGAGGGTGGTAAATAAAAGTCACGCATATCAAGGATATCCTTGGTTTGTCTGAGGAGGTTCTGTCTTAGGGTTTGCAGTCCGCAATCGGCTGGTGTGTGAGATGGCTGAGTACATCCAAGCTTAACCCGAGAAACAAAGATATTCCAGAAAAACCCCAGCGCCAATAAATTGGTTGGGGCTGCGGTGGCTTGGGCATCGGGCGCCAACATCTAGTCGCTATAGTGAATAATTTTTAGGCAGGATAGCCGGTGCGCCCTTTGTGTGGGCCGCACCGGGGTTGTGCGGAAGGTTATTGGCCAGAGGCAGGACGGATGAGTTCTTGGTAGGGAACCACCGTATCGGTAATTTGCATATCGGCAATGAGTAGCTCTACAACCTGTTCTTCCAGTGCGGCGGATTGAACGCTGGCGAGTAGATCTGGTGTGCCGTAGTAGTATTCAACGACACCTTTTGGATCTTCGTAGGAGGCGGCAAAGTTTTCTACCAGGCTGCGTACGCGCTCGCTGTCGGGTTGAATGTTGTGTTTGGTAATGACTTCAGAGATGAGCAAACCAAGCGAGGAGCGGCGTAGGGCTTGTTCGCGAAATAGGTCGTCCGGCATCAGTGCGCGCACGTCAAATTTGGAGGCGTCCAATTGGCCGTATTGTTGGAGTGCTTGGTTGCGCAGGGCGTCGATTTCTTCGTTAACTAAGCTTTTGGGGACTTCGACGGGGTTAACGTTGAGTAGAACTGAAAAAACATCCGCTTTGAGGCGGTTTTTAGAGGCTTTGTTTTTTTCGTTCTCCATGTTGTTTTTTACGTCGGCGCGGAAGCGTTCGATGCCGCCTTCGGTAATTCCAAACGCAGTGAAGAACACCTCGTCAACTTCGGGCAATTGTTCTTCTGATACGGAGTTGAGCGTGATGGAAAAGTTGACGTCGGCACCTTTTAGCGCTTCTACGTGGTAGTCGGCGGGGAAGGTGAGGGGGCAGTTTTTGGTGTCGCCTGCGGACATGCCGACAATGGCGTCTTCAAAGCCTGGGATCATGGTGTTGGAGCCCAGTTGTAGGTTGTGCCCTTGGGCGCTGCCGCCGTCAAACGCAACGCCATCTTGGGTGCCAACGAAATCAATGTTTACGCGGTCGCCTTGGGCGGCTGGGCGAGCGGCTGGCTCCCATTTGGCTTGGCTTTTGCGCAGGACTTCGATCATTTCTTCGACATCGGTGTCGCTGATTTCCGCTGAGAAGCGTGTAACGGCCTGATCGTTTAGTTCTTTGAGTTCAACAGCGGGGTACACCTCAAATACGGCTACATATTCAACGTCTTTGCCCGCGTTTAATTGCTTGGGTTCAATTTGTGGCCTGCCCGCAGGGCGCAGGTTTTCTTTGCGGAAGGCGTCGTCTAGGCTGCGGTTTATTACGTCGCCAAGCACTTCTTGGCGGATGCCTTGGCCATAGCGTTGACGCACAACACTCATGGGTACTTTGCCTTGGCGGAAACCGTTGATGCGCACGTTTTTGGCGGCATCTTCCAGGCGGCGATTGACTTCGCCATCAACTACATCCGCAGGGACTCCTACGGTCAGGCGGCGCTCCAGACTTGATGTTGTTTCAAGCGAAACTTGCATGATGTGCCTCGTTAGTAAATAAGTAGGTAATTGGGATGATTCAAGAGGGAGATAGTTAATAGTGGTGCGGTCGGAGAGACTCGAACTCTCACACCAAAGGCGCTGGAACCTAAACCCAGTGCGTCTACCAATTCCGCCACGACCGCTCGCTATTAACACCTCAGACGCTGTGATGGGGTTCTTCACAAATACTGCGCGCGTCTGTCACCCCAAATTTGAGGGAGCAGGATTTTGCCATAGCCCTGTAAGACATGGCAAGGGAAAATCGTCTGGGTTAATCCTGTGCTGGGCGGGGTGGTGCAAATGCGGCACAATATCGGCTTTTGGGCGACTATTGAGCGGCGACTATGACTATCCCATTGACACATTTAGGCCCACTTTCCATCCAGCAGTTTTTGGCCGAATACTGGCAAAAAAAACCACTGCTGATTCGCCAGGCGTTGCCGGGTTTTATTTCGCCTTTAAGCCCTGAGGAGATCGCGGGGCTGGCGCTTGAGGAGGAGGTTGAATCGCGTTTGGTTATTGAAACGCCTCACCTCGACCCTCTGAATAGTGCGTGGCAGTTGGAGCATGGCCCGTTGGATGAGCAGCGTTTTGCCAGTGTGCCGTCTTCGCATTGGACGGTGCTGGTGCAGGCGGTTGACCAGATGTTCCCGCAGGTGCAGGCGCTTTTGAATCAATTCCGCTTTATTCCCAATTGGCGGCTGGATGATGTGATGGTGAGTTACGCGGCCACCGGCGGTAGTGTGGGGCCACATTTTGATTATTACGATGTTTTTTTGTTGCAGGGGCAGGGGCGGCGCCTGTGGCGTGTGGGCGGGGTTGTGAGTGAGGCCAGCCCGTTGCGCGAGGATACGGAAATGAAAATTTTGCAGGAGTTTGATACCCAGGAGGAGTGGGTGTTAGAGCCTGGCGATATGCTGTATTTACCGCCTAATGTGGCGCATTGGGGCGTGTCGCAAAGCGATGATTGTGTTACCTACTCGATTGGGTTTAGGGCGCCAAGCCACAGTGAGTTGCTGCTGGGGTTCAGCCATTTTGTGGCGGAGGAGTTGTCGTCGGATGAGCGCTTTAGTGATCCTAACATGCCACTCCAGCAAGACCCCGGTGAGATTCAACCTTGGGTGTTGGATAAGCTCAAACAGCAGTTGCAGGCGCTGGTTCAAGATGAGGTGCGGTTGACGGAGTGGTTTGGCCGCTTTGCCACTGAGGTGAAGCGCGAGGCGCCGCCCAGTGTGGAGCCGCCGGTGGGTATTTGCCTTCAGGCCGGGTGCCGCGCTGCTTATATTATGCAAGGTGAATTGGCGTTGTTGTTTGTGAATGGTGAGATGGCCGAGTGTTCGCAAGTGTTAGCCAAGGCTATTTGTTCTTACCAGCCCATACAGCCGGAGCGGTTTTCTGAGGAGGACCAAGAGTTAATTGTGCAGATGCAAGAGGCCGGTTGGATTTATGACCCCGAGGATAACTGAGGCGCTCTGGCCTGAGTCTTGGCAGGCCATTGCACAGTTGCGGCGCGAGGTTTTTATCCTGGAGCAGCAGGTTCCTGAAGATTTGGAGTGGGATGATGCCGATGCACAGGCGCGGCATTTTTGCCTGTGGTTGGAGGCAGATTTAGCCGCTTATGGGCGGTTAGTGCTGCCTGAGGCGGGCAAGGGCAAGCTTACGCGTATGGCGGTGCGGCGCGAGTGGCGCAGGCAGGGGTTGGGCGGTGCGTTGTTGCGCCATGTAATCACCCAGGCTGTGGGTTTGCGCTTGCAGTATTTGGTGTTGGATGCGCAGCTGGCCGCCGTGCCGTTTTATCAGCGGCAGGGTTTTGTGGCTTGGGGTGAGGTATTTATGGATGCTGGGATTGAGCATGTTGCCATGACGCTTCAGTTGGCGCCTGTTTGAATTGAGTTTAAACGTTAGCCACGAGTGTATTCTGCCGTGTGTTTAGGAATGTAGAGTTTTATGACTGATCAAAGCCTGCGTATTACCGAGGTTTTTTATTCGCTGCAAGGGGAGGCTTTGGCGGCGGGCTTGCCTACAGTGTTTATCCGTTTAACCGGCTGCCCGTTGCGCTGCGTTTATTGCGATTCTGAATATGCGTTTTTTGGCGGTGAGCGCATGAGCTTTGATGAGTTGCTGGCGCAAGTGGCCACGTACAACCCGCGCTATGTCTGTGTGACCGGCGGGGAGCCGCTGGCGCAGCCCAATTGTTTGCCGCTGCTGCGCCTTTTGTGCGACCGGGGTTATCAGGTTTCGTTGGAGACTTCCGGCGCGCTGGATATTAGCGGCGTAGACGAGCGTGTCTCGGTGGTGATGGATTTAAAAACCCCAGGTTCCGGTGAGTTGAGCAAAAATCGCCTCGACAATATCCCACTGCTCAAACCCAAAGATCAGATCAAATTTGTGATCACCGACTACGCGGATTTCCAGTGGGCGAGTTTCACCACCGCACAGTATCAGCTGGCCGACATGGTCGGTGCCGTGTGGTTTTCGCCCAGCTTTGGGCAAGTTAACCCTGTGCATTTGGCCGAGTGGATCCTGCGGGACCGCTTGCCGGTGCGCTTTCAATTGCAATTACACAAACAACTTTGGGGCGAGGTCCCTGGGGTATAAAGCAGGTTAGATATGACTAAAAAAGCTGTGGTGCTGGTGTCCGGTGGGCTGGATTCCACCACCGTGTTGGCGATGGCCAAGGCCGAAGGGTTTGCGTGTTATGCCTTAAGTTTTGATTATGGCCAGCGCCACCGAGCGGAATTGCTGGCGGCTGCGCGCTGCGCTCAAGCCCTGGGCGCAGCTGAGCACAAACAGGTGTGCCTAGACCTGCGCGCCATTGGCGGCTCGGCGCTTACCGATGCCGCCATCGCCGTGCCGGAAGACGCCCCGCCGGGCATTCCCGTCACCTACGTGCCTGCGCGCAATACGATTTTTTTATCCATAGCGCTGGGTTGGGCTGAGGTTTTAGAGGCAGAAGCGATTTTTATCGGCGTGAATGCCGTGGACTATTCCGGCTACCCGGATTGCCGCCCGGAGTTTATCGAAGCCTTCGCAACCCTCGCCAGGCTTGCCACTAAAGCCGGGGTAGAAGGCCGCCCCATCACCATCAAAACGCCCTTGTTGCAGCTGACCAAAGCCGAGATTATCCAGTTGGGCAGCCGTTTAGGGGTGGATTACGCGCAGAGTGTTTCGTGTTATCAAGCCGATGAACACGGGCGCGCCTGTGGCCGTTGCGACTCCTGCCGTTTGCGCAGGAAGGGGTTTGTGGACGCGGGCTTGGCGGATCCTACGCGGTATTGTTAATTCCACGTCTTATGCGCCGCATCACACCCGGCGCAGGCTTAGTCCTAACTTATTAACTTAAAGGCTTGAAGCTGCTTACGTGCGCTTGTTCAGGCTGCACTCCTGCCCTAGACTCAATTAACCTTAAGACCTAGCGAATTCAAACCCCCAGCCATACATCAACTGGGGTTTTAGGATAAAAAGAGTGCCCAACGTGAAAACGCTAACCCCCATTTTACTCAGCCTGTTAATGAGCAGCTTGGCGCAGGCGGCACCCGCCACCGGCGGGGCTGTTATTAGCGCCGGCACCCGCACAGTGGCGGTTGGCAGCGCGGTGAAATCTAGCGGCACCAAGACTCAGTTCGGCGATGGCGGCCGTGCCAAGGCACAGTTTGGCGATGGCGGCCGCGCCAAGGCTCAGTTCGGTGATAAAGCCGGCCCCACCAAAGTGTTTAAATACCGCGACAAAAAAGGCATCGCCTCATTCTCAGACGCCGCGCCAGTGGATGCCGTCTATGAAGTCCTCCACTACGGCTGCTTCGCCTGTAACCTCAACTCCACCGTGGATTGGAACACCACCCGGCTGCGCACAGATTTTAGCGACCACATTCGCGTCGCCTCCGAAGCCTACGCCGTGGACCCAGCCCTAGTGCGGGCCGTCATTCACGCCGAAAGCGGCTTTAACCCCATGGCCCGTTCCGGCAAAGGCGCCGTGGGCCTGATGCAACTCATGCCCGGCACCGCACGGGATATGGGCGTAAGCAACTCCTATGAAATCGGCCAAAACATCATGGGCGGCGTGCGTTATTTATCTTATTTGTTGGGGGAGTTTAAAGGCGACGTTTCTTTAGCCACCGCCGCCTACAACGCAGGCCCAGCCAACGTCACAAAATACCAAGGCATCCCACCCTTTGCCGAAACCCAAGCCTATGTAAAACGTGTGCTTATTTTGCATGGGCGGTATAAAAGCCAGAGTTGATTACTTATCAGCTGTTTCCTATGAGAAGGGCATACCGCGTCAAAAACTAAAGCA
>JBEGTZ010000089.1:0-10152 GCA_041179125.1 Pseudomonadota bacterium
TGGGAAATGCTTCATCGGCGCCAAAGTGCGCACATACACCCTCCGGCCCGTAGCGAAAACCATCCCAAATTTCCCGTTCAGCATTGCGCTCGCGGCAGAACACCACACACGCGCCCGCCTCGCGCCCCGGCAGCAACACCAATACCGCTTGCGGTTCGTTAAAGCCGGTTAAATAGAGGAAATCGCTGTCCTGGCGGAAGCTAAAATGCGTATCACGGGAGCGGATTTTTTCCTCACTGGAGGGAATAATCGCAATGGAATCCACCGCCATTGACGCCATTAAAGCGCGGCGGCGAAGGGAATATTCGGGCAATGGAATCGACATAACACACTCCTAAAGGATTAATCCTAGAAACCTCCGTTGAGCGCCCAAAAGCTGTGTAAACCATTGGCTGCGATAGTGAAAGTTAAAAATGCTGGGCAACCTGATTGGTTGTTCGAATTTTTAACTTTTGCTAAACGATGCCTGAGGGGTTGCGCAGACTTGGGTGATCACACTGAGGTTTCTAGGTTAATGTACAGCCTGAGTATTAGGCGCTGCGGCGGCTGTTTCAGCGGCCAACTCCAGCACCACCACGCGGATATATTCCACTAACTCAGCAAAATACACCTCGTTTTCTTCGCTTTCTTCAGCACTTAACTCCATCTGCGCAATCTGCGCCACATCCGCCAGCCCCTCATGCTGCGCGCCAGCCTCACCGGCCTGGCCCAACGCACATAAAAACCCCTGGCACCACAGGGACAAAGCCTCCAACCGCACCACTAAGGGTAGCGCATCATCCGGCAACAACAGGCGAAAGCGGTATTCAGCATCCGCCAAAGTGTGGGCCACCATAGTATTTAACGCACTTAACCCCGCCGATTGCTCCGGGGTTTTCGGCAGTGCGGTGATGTCTAAAAAATCCGCCACCACCTCATGCCAGGGCGCCTCATCTAGCGCCTGTCCATTCACCTGTAAGCCCACTAAAAAACCCTGAAATTCAGAGGCACTACTGATAGCACCCAACTGCAATAAAAAATCTGCCCAGTGTTCAAAATTAATACTCGATGCAACCATGATTCTGCCTGTTAAAACCTGTAGCGGAACACCGCTAAAAAGAAGGGATAGCACACTAAAAAAATAAGGCCGCATGCTACCATAAAGGCTTGCCGATTAAGGCGGGCACCGCGTGTGCAGCCTACAAACCGCGCCCACACCACCTGCCGGGTTTTTATATGCACGACGCTTTGATCGCTCAACTCGCCACCCAAATTGATACCTTACTGCATCAATACCAAACCCTTCAGGCAGAACATCAACAGTTAAAACAGCAGGCAGCGCTGCTTCGTGAAGAACGCCAAGCCTTAATCGAAAAAAACACCCTCGCCTATACCCGCATTGAAACCATGATTGCGCGCTTAAAACTGTGGGATACAACGGGGGTTATGAAGGGGGACACAAAACACGGGGAGGCGCCGAACCATGAATAACAAAACCCACCAAGTCACCCTCAGCCTGCTAGAAAAAGACTACCCCATCGCCTGCCTACCCGAAGAGGAACCGGCACTCTTAAAAGCCGCAAAAGAATTGGAACACCGCTTACGCACCACTCGCCTGCAACAAGGCGTGGTGGGCGCGGAGCGTATTACTGTGATGGTGGCGCTGAACCTGTGCTACGAATTACAGCAAATACAAAGTCGGCAGGCAACAACGGATACCAGCGGGGATGTATTGCAGCAAATATTGAAAAAAGTAGAAGCCGCTATTGCGGCGCGCTGAAATCTACTGCATTCACTCAATAGCATTCACCCAATATTGCTGCCTAATTATTTCGATTTGTTTTTTTGCAACGCCTGCGTTAATAAAGCCGCCATTGAACCCTGCTCAACAGGTGCCGGGCGCGGCTGAGCGCGGGCGCTGTTAATGGGTGTTTTTGCGGTTTCTTTTTTAATCGTTTCTTTTTTAACCGTTTCTTTTTTTGCCGAATCTTGCCCCGGTTCATCATCTAAACGCATCGACAGCGCAATACGTTTACGTGCGGCATCCAGTTCCATCACTTTTACCGTCACTATATCGCCCGTTTTAACTACCGCGTGCGGGTCTTTAACGAATTGGTGCGACAACATCGAAATATGCACTAAACCATCTTGATGCACACCCACATCCACAAAAGCACCAAAATTGGTAACGTTGGTAATTGCACCCTGCAAAATCATACCCGGTTGTAAATCCGTTAGTTTTTCAATTCCCTCTTTAAATTGCGCCGTTTTAAACTCAGGCCTTGGGTCGCGGCCTGGTTTATCTAATTCTTTTAAAATATCACTAATGGTCGGTACACCAAATTGTGCATTGGCATAATCACTCGGTTTTAAACTGCGCAAAAAAACACTATCCCCTATTAACGCGGCAATATTGCGTTGATGTTTAACCGCAATTGCCTCCACCAACGCATAGGATTCCGGGTGTACGCCTGAGGCATCTAACGGATTTTTAGCCTTGTGAATGCGCAAAAAACCCGCCGCTTGTTCATAAGCTTTAGCGCCTAAACGAGGCACTTTTAATAATTGCTGTCGGCTTTTAAATGGCCCCTGTTCATTGCGAAAGGCCACAATATTATTGGCGATGGTGTTATTTAATCCCGCCACGCGCGCAAGCAACGGGGCTGATGCCGTATTCACCTCAACACCCACTGCGTTTACACAATCCTCCACCACCGCATCCAATGCGCGTGCTAAATGGGTTTGCGACACATCGTGCTGGTATTGCCCCACACCGATGGCTTTTGGGTCTATTTTTACCAGCTCAGCCAGCGGGTCTTGCAAGCGGCGACCAATAGATATTGCACCGCGAATAGTTACATCTAATTCAGGAAATTCTTTAGCTGCAAATTCTGATGCCGAATAAACAGAAGCCCCCGCCTCACTCACCACCATTTTTTGCACCGTTAAATCCGGCTGAGCTTTTATAATATCGGCAACAAATTTTTCAGTTTCGCGGCTGGCCGTTCCATTGCCAATGGCAATTAATTGCACCTGATGTTTTTTTATTAATTTTAATAACGTGCTTGCCGCTTCAGTTATTTTGGAATGCGGCGGGTGGGGGAATATAGCGCCATAATCCAACACTTGCCCGGTAGCATCCAACACTACAACCTTTACACCGGTGCGCAGCCCTGGGTCTAAACCTATCGTTGTTTTTTGCCCGGCAGGGGCTGCTAATAATAAATCTTTTATATTGCGCGCAAAAACTTGAATAGCTTCCCGCTCCGCGTGTTCACGCAATTGGCCCATTAAATCCGTTTCAATATGTTTGTTCAATTTTTGTTGCCAAGCCGCTGTGGCGACCGATAACAACCAAGCATCAGCAGCCCGCTTTCGGTCACAAATAGAAAATTGCGCGGCAATAATACCGATGCCCGGATGGGCTATTGTTTCTTCTGGATGTTTAAGTGATACCACTAAAAAATTTTCTTTTTCACCCCGGAAAATAGCCAAGGCTCGGTGGCTGGGGATTTTTTTCCAGGCTTCTCGGTAATCAAAATAATCTTGGAATTTACTCGCCTGCGTTTCTTTACCCTTGGCTACCCGCACTTCCACCCAAGCCTGCTCCATTTGTAATTGACGCAGTTTTTCCAGCAGTGGTGCTGTTTCGCTAAATAATTCTATTAGAATCTGTTTGGCGCCTTCCAATGCGTCTTTTTCATCCACAATATTCACATCTTCGCGAATATAGGCTTTGGCAAGAGTTTGTGGGTCTTGGTTGGGGTTGTTTAATAAGCTCAAGGCTAAAGGTTCAAGGCCTGCCTCTTTTGCTATTTGTGCTTTGGTGCGGCGCTTAGGCTTAAAGGGTAAATATAAATCTTCTAATAATGTTTTTGTGGGCGCCGCATGAATAGCGGTTTCTAGGGCGGGGGTTAATTTTCCTTGTTCTTGTATTGATTTTAAAATGCTGGTTTTGCGTGCGGTTAATTCACGCAAATATTCCAACCGCTCCGCAAGCAGGCGCAATTGGTTATCGTCCAAACCGCCCGTCACTTCTTTACGGTAGCGCGCAATAAAAGGCACCGTTGCGCCATCATCTAACAATTGGCACGCAGAGCTTACCTGTGCGGTTGCCACATTTAATTCTTGTGCTATTTGGGAATAAATATTAACCGTCATAATCACCTCGATAATTTATAGTGATTATGCTTGGCTTAAGAGGACATTAACAGCCCCATTTTAGATTTGTACCTACGCGGCGGCAGCCAAATAAAACGACTGTACCAATTCAATTTCACCCTGTTGACTAGGTGCTAAATTCTCAAACGAAAGACCATAATGCGTATCATCACCTTCTTTCTGAACACGCACTATGCGTCCCCGCAGCTTGATGGGGGATTTATTAAGGTAGCCATTTAATTGATTGGCCGGGGGTTTTATATCCAATTCAATGATATTGTGTTTTGCAAATATAATATCCGCAGGCAACGCAAGCTTCATTCCCCCCAAACTAAAATCCAAAATAACACCTTGATTTTTAGCTCCACCCGGCAACCCGACCATCGCCAATAGGCTATTACGCAAGCGTGGATGCTCCCGCTTGGTTTTAGGGTGTTCATCATCAAGGGTGTGTGGAATAAATTTAAAAAATCTTATTTGTTCTTGTAATTCCGCCACGGTTTTTTCTAAAGCAGTTGTAATAGTCGCTGTCACTCTTAAGGTGCTGTCATTGTGTTTAAGCGCTGTAAATAATGCCGTAATTTGATTATTAAGCCGTTGAATATGTGTCAGTTGCTCCTCTGTGGCTTGCAGCATCTCGTTGCTGGCCGCATGTGTGTCCTCCGCTGCGTAGGCAATTTCGGCTATGGATGCATCGTTTTCATCAGCATGGGTTTGCACCTGTGTCACCACCTCAGCCACTTGGCACATCGTTAGCAGTGTGGCATCCACTTTATTATTTAGCCCTCCTACCAATTGCGTAATTTGCGCTGTTGCCTCACCCGTGCGGGTTGCAAGGGTGCGCACTTCATCGGCCACGACCGCAAAACCCCGGCCCTGCTCGCCGGCACGCGCCGCTTCAATGGCTGCATTTAAAGCCAATAAATTAGTTTGGTCCGCAATGGCTTTAATACTGCTCACAATGGAGTGAATTTCACTGGTGGCCGCCGCCAATTCACGCATGGTGGCTTCGCTGTGTAGTACTTTTTCCACCGTTTGCGCAACATGTGTACGAATTTGGTACACCGCATTTTGACCTTGCTTTGCACGGCTAGCTGCATTTTGTGAACGTTTTTGTGTGTCTTCCACTAAATGTTTAACGCGCCCTAACCCCGCCAATAAATTTTGTGTGGTGTGGTTGACCAGATCGGCCTCATGCTGCTGATCACTGCTCACTTGTGTTATTTGTTTGGACACCGATATAACTTGAAAAATAGACTGCCCCACCTCGCGGTTGGTGCTATCAATACCCTGTAACACGCTATTAATTTTGTCGGTTAAAACCCCAAATGCCGCTAAAATACTGCCCTGTGGTGCTTGTTCAGGGCGCTCGCGTAAATCACCCTGGCTTAAGCGCCCAACCCAATACAGCGCTTTGGATAATTCCCCGCCGATTGCACTTATCACTTTAAACCGCGCCCACTGTGCCGCAGCTAAACACACCAACGCGATAAACAAAAACACTCCACCTAATTGTTGGCGGGTATTAGTAACTGTCTCCTGCGCTTGTTTTTCTATTTGGGTATTCATCACCGTCAAGTGCGCAACTAACGCGTCAATCTCATGCCTGTGCGCGTCATAATCGGTTTGCATGTCTTTGAGTATATCGACGGCGCGGTCGGCTTCTCCGGCTTTAATCGCCGGGATTAAACGGCCATTTAATGCGGTGAAATAGCGTTCAGCCGGTGTTTTAGCGGCGGACAACAACGTTTTAGCTTCGGTGGGTATATTTTGTTGTTGCCAGTATTGGTTGCGCTCCACAAAACTCTTTTGTAGCAACTCAATCTGCGCGAGTAATGTTTTTTGCTCGCTACCAGTTATAAAAACTAATTCGTGCGCCAATAAATTGGCTTCAATAATATAGGCAGGGGGCGGTAACACGTCCGCAACCAAGTCTTTTCCCTGCACCACAGTCTTGTAGAGGGGGCCATTTATTTGTACTTGCTCTATCCGAGTCCAAGCGAAACCGCTAAAAATGCAAAATGCCACCAGGATAAATCCCGTTAACAACCCAAATAATTGCCTTAAACTCAGCTGTCCCATAGACACTCCTAACGCGAATACTCCCATAAGCTTAGTCAGTTAAAGACCGTCCGCCAGTTTTCCGCTGGAACTGTATCAGATGGCTTGTTGCCAAGGCGCTCATGGTTTAACCTTAGCGGCTTTTTAGCGCACTGGCGTACTGTGCCGTTGCCCTTTTCCACCCTGCTGGCGCGCAGCGCCGCCTAACCTTGGCCTTTTTGCCCTAAGGAAGATGAACCATGAATTATGACGCCTGTAAACTTTTTCTATTGAGCAAACCCGAAGTCATGGAAGTTTATCCTTTTGGATCCGACGCCCCCTCATTTAAAATCTGCCACAAAGTATTCGCCACACTGAGTTACCTGCACGGCACCGGGCAGTTGAATTTAAAATGCGACCCAGATGAAGCCGAACGCCTGCGCGATACTTTTGATGCTGTAGTGCCCGGCCATCACATGAATAAACGCCATTGGAATACCATCATCCTCAATGATTCTATCCCTGAAGAAGATTTGAAATTCATGATGGATCATTCGTACAGCGTCGTGGTAGACGGCCTGCCGCAGGATCAACAAGACGGCTTAGTTCAACGCCACGGTTTTGATGTGATCCATAAGGGTAAGCTGGATATCTAGCGTTTACCTTCTCATCTCTCCCCTGTTATTGCAGGGCAAAAAATCATAATGGGATGCGGCTTCTAATAAGCTGCATTTTGCTTTTGGTCATCTCATACCCAGTACAACCAGGCGCAATAAACAGCCTGTTTTTTACTTCCTTCCTACACTACGCACGCACTCAATAATTTAAAAAGCGATTTGCACACCCGCACTAAAATTAACAAATTTAGCTTTTTTGCTGTCGGTTGTATCAACAGAGGCCATTAAATTAATGTAGCGGCTGTGTACTTCTAAGCGCGGCGCGCGGGGGGTTGCATCGTAACCCAAGCCTACCGCTACACTCGGTAGGATGTGGTAATAACCCATAACACGGTTAAAAACCACGTCATCAAAACGCTCTTGCGCTAGCTCTACACTGAAGGGTTCGTTGATTTGGTACGTGACATCCGCTTGTATATGCCGAGGGATACGTTGTGTTGTTTGACGAAAACTTTCACGGCCTGAGATAGTCGGCATACGTCGCGCCGCTCCACTGCTGTCGGTGTAATTGCGCACGGTGGTGATATTCGCTTGAGTGAAGGGGGTTTCACTCCAATTAATGGTGCTATACAAGTCCTCCACTAATACATGGGTCGTCCATTGTTGGCTCACTTGCCACCATATTTCGGCATCCATAGAGCGGCCACGCCCCTTAGCGGGTGGGGTAAGAGGACGGTCTAACACAACATCTTCGGTGTAGTTGTAATCCAGTACTAAATCGCCCTGAATTTTTCCTGCATTGCTGCGCAGGAAACCATGAATATTGCCAAATAACACTTCTTCCGCATCAAAAAAATTAGCTTCAATACGGTATTTTACGTTTTTAATAGGTGCAAAATCGTAGCCCACCGAGATGCCTTTAATTTGCACATGGGCAACATCTAAATTAATCGCGTAGTTTCGATTGGTGTCAAAAGGGATTTTATTTTTGTCTTGGTACACTAAATCAAAGGTGTCTTGGCTAAAGTGCAGGTAATAATCTTTACGTACAAACCCTGCCAAACTCATTTGCCCTATGGCAAAACCGAATTCACTGAAATTCCGGGTGAACGCATACTCGCCAGGCGAGGTATCTTGTGTGTGAAGATCGTTCATCCATGCATCAATGGAGATGTTTTCTGCGTAGGTAATACTGTCAACTGATGAGTAAAACCGCACATGTTCAGCTGACCCAGCCTGCGTTGGTTTTTCTTCGGCATTAACATCAATTGCTCCGACACTCATTACACTTAGGGCATTTACAAAAAACCAACGGACAATAATTCTGCCGTTTATATACTGCTGTGGATCCATTCTTACACCTTTTATTGTTTAACCTAGATATCCTGTTGTTTTATTACTATAGCCAATACAGGCTTTTTGGCTTCTCTAAATGAACATGAAAATAACGAAGTGATGACGCGAACAGTGGATTTCCAGAGGTGCCCTTATGCCTGTTAGCCTTGCGTTGCTTTGCGACACCATCACACCCATCCTGTTCGTCGCCTGCCTCGGCCTACCCTGGTACCACAAACATTCCTATTCAATACGTGTTTTTGTGCATGTACTGCTGATAGAACTCAGCCTGGGTTTTTGTGTTACCTATGGCCTTATGGCATTGGATAATTTTTATGGGCTATGGCCGCGCTTTGGGCTGGATTACAGTACACACAGCGCATTTGCCCTAACGCTTGCACTGCCTCTGTTAAAACACCATCACTGGGCTTGGGGAGGGTTATTGTTACTTTACGGCTTATGTATGAATAGTTTGGGGTACCACTCCTGGGCCGATATACTCACTTCAGTTTTATTCTGGCTGATGCTTACGCTTCTGTTAATACAGGTATTCAACCATTTAAAAATTTCACAAAAGAAAGAGTAATAAAAAAGCCTGGGGCAATTTACACTTAGCCAGAACGGCTACCCTGGCCTGCTTCCACCCAAAAACCTCCGTTGCACGCCCTATCCCGCTGCGCGGCTAACCAAAGGAGTCGCTATGCCCTTTATCCACATCACCTCACTACCGCCTGAAAAACCGGTTGATATGCCCAAAGTGCTCGAAGGTATCAGCCAGAGCTTTTCCAAGTTCTTAGGTTTAGAGGTGAAATTTGTTACCGCCACTTGGAATTTCTTACCCCCTGGCCACTATTCCACGGGTGGACAAGCGGCTGAATTTCAACCGCTTAACTCCCACCCGCTGCTGATAAACCTGGTTGTACCCGGCTTTTACCGCAACGAACAGGTAGCCAAAGCACTACAAGCGGTGGCTTCCGCCATCCATGAGGTGACACAAATCCCCAAAACCAATTTGTTTATTCAAGCTCAAGTGGCTAAATCTGGGTTTGTGTTTGATAACGGCGCGGTTGTCACTTGGAACTGAGTAGATCGCTGTAAATACATCTGTCGATTGGGTTTACATGCTTTTAGGTGTGAATACTGCTGGGGTGCAGCACCCTGGCGGGATTTTTCTGTAACGGGCAAAAAACCCGCCGGGTTTTTTTACAGCAATTCATTTTGCACCGCGTCAATATTGTTTATCTGTTTGATTTTTAATGGTTTATTATTTTTGGAACGATGTTAGCTTTCTGGTGTTACCTGTTCAAGTTTTGTGCAGGCTGAAGTGGCCCCCTCTCATAATGTTTGATGCGTATGTTTGGCCACTAAACACCATTAACCTAACGATCGACTCAAAGGATATTCACTTATGTCACTATATTTTGTCATTTTAATTACCTGTGGTTTGCTCAGCATGGCTGTACTGCGCAGCCGACATGCCTAACCCAACGAACATACCTATCGACGAAAGTGGCTTGTGGCCGCTTTTTTTTCGCCTGTTAAACCAGTGAACGGCAGCGGTAGCAACTAATAATTGAATTTAAAGGGATTTTTTAATGTGATCCCCTTTTTTAAAAATATCCATCAAACCCTGGGCAAGGTACTCCGTAGCCTTACCCGCCATCTCCCCATCGGTTTTCACCATCGATAACCCAATAACACGGGGTTCACTGTGGGCAAGGGTTAACACCTGCAAATGGCCCTGTGCCACATCATCATCAATCCAATGCTCCGGCAGAAATGCAAACCCTAAACCGGCCCGTACCGCCTTGCAGCTGGTGGCGAAATGGCTGGTGGTTAAACGCTGTTCAGCACCCAGCCAGCCCGCATTTTGCTCCCGTTTAACACCTGTATCACGTAACACAATTTGCCGATGTACGCTCAATTCATCCTGGGTAATAGGCTCTTTTCGCCCGGCTAATGGGTGTTGAGCACCCACCACCGCTACCATTTTTATAGAACCCAACGGCTGCGGCCAAAA
>JBEGTZ010000090.1:0-4926 GCA_041179125.1 Pseudomonadota bacterium
CGGTCTTTCAGCCGGTGGCGCGCTGGGCGGTTATTGGGTGCAGCACCAAAGCACCGTAGCGGTATTTTATTACGCCGCCGTGCTGGCCTGCGCCTGGCTTGCACTAGCGTTATTCATGAAAAAACCTGTATATTTAACCAGCCTCAGCATTGCCCTTACTCACGAACCAGCAGTTGAGCCGTTGCAGCAACAGGTGGCCGGAGTACACGAGGCCGTGTGGGTGAAGGAGCAGGGCTTATTGCACTTAAAAGTTAAGGATGAAGAATTCGACAGGCAGCAGCTGGATCACTATCTTGCAGCGCATACTTAAACCTAAAAACCTCAGTTGAGCGTCTAGGTTTAAAACAAATTTGTAAGACACTTTTCATTTTCAAAGAGGAGACTCATCGTGGCACGAGGCGTTAATAAAGTTATTTTAGTCGGCAATGCAGGCCAAGACCCCGAGGTGCGTTACACCGCAGGAGGCGCTGCCATCGCAAGCATTAGCATCGCCACTTCCGACAGCTGGCGGGACAAACAAACCGGCCAAATGCAAGAGCGCACCGAATGGCACCGCGTGGTGTTTTGGGCGCGGCTGGCAGAAATCGTCGGGGAATACGTAAAAAAAGGCAGTAAAATTTACGTCGAAGGGCGTTTGCAAACGCGCAAATGGGCAGACCCCCAGGGCGTTGAGCGCTACACCACTGAAATTGTCGCCTCTGAGATGCAATTACTGGATGGTCGCGGCACTTCTGGGCCGCAACATCACGCGGCGGATGAGGCTTATGGCGGCTATAACCAAGGCGGCTACGCGGAAGGGCCCGCCGCTGCGCCTGCGGGCAATTACGCTTCAGCGCCAGCCTATGGCGGTCAAACAGCTCAAGCCCCCGCCAGAGGCCCAGCTCCGAGTTATCCGCCTAACGACAACTACCGCCAACAACCGCCACAAACCCAACAACCCAGCCGCCCAGCGCCCAGCGCCCAAGCACCGGCTCATCAAGCGCCACCGCCTGCGATGGATTCCTTTGATGACGACATCCCGTTTTGAATGACATATTGAAATTTTTGCAAGTTAGGCGGCGGTGATTATCTAACCAACTGATTTTTATTGATTAAATATAAAAATTCTGCCCCTCAAGTGTGTGAACATTTGAGGGGCTTTTTTGTTTCTGATCGACCTGTCATCTTAGAAAACTTTATAAATATTTAAATTTAAATGTAAATATAGAATCAGCGCTTTCTCTATTTTGTAAACATAGGCGGTGTAATGTGGGTGGTAACGACTGTTCACGACACAGGTGAACAAATAGTTTTTTGCGCGGTTTCACTGATCTGCATTTAAGCCCCCGGTGGCTTTTTGTGTGGCGTGTCGCCATGGACTAGCAATGCTGTAAATTATTTGGCACCAAATTAAAATCAACCGCGCAAAACCGCCAAATGGAAATTGGTCATTTGTTGCAGTGATCTTGTATCGTCATTGGATCCGATTAAAACTCTATAACTCTTCTCATCCGTTTTTACCTCTGCTGCGCCACCTTCTTTAAGCGCGTCATGCAAATCTTCTTTGGGCATTTTAGGATTATTGTTTTTGCTAAAGACGTAAAAATTAAGCTCGCTGGTGACACCTAATTGTTTTGCTGCCTGGATAATGGCCTGGCATACGCCCGAGTAAATCTCTTTATTAGCCCGCAGCAGAGCTTGGTCGCCCATGGTGCTTTCGCGCTCTGCGTTGAGGTTTTTGGCATAAATATCACTAAGGATTACCGCCGGGGCAACACTGTAATAATAACTCGCCACTTTCACCGCGCTTACCAAATCTTGTGGGTTGCTACCATTCACATTAAAAACCCACACCTCGCCATCCACCAGGGCGGCTTCTTTTTCTACCTGTAGGTTTTTTATTTTAAACGGTGAGGTGGAAACACCGGCATTGCGGGTTTTCCATATTGCCAGCGTGTGCAAGGTGGTTCTTAAAACAAAGCGGCGCTCGCGTTGTTGGTTGCCAAATATTAAATTTACATCGGTTTTAAAGCGGTGCTGGCTCTCGCCTAGGGTGGTGGCGCCATAGTGTTCGTTGATCATGTTAACTCCTCACAATTATCCGTTATTGCACTATTTCTCGCAGGGTATGGGTGTAGTGGTACAGCTGTTGAATCTCTTCCGAGCGAAAACCGCTAAAAACTAGGCTATTGGTTTCACTGGCTTTGTTGGCAAGCTCATGGAGGGATTCCGCCGAATCAGATTGGTCCACCCATTCCTCGGGTTTAAAGTGCGCACATAAAAGCACATCCGCCAATTCCAGTTTGTCGAGTAATAAGGCCTCTTTAACCTTATTGATAGCTTCGATCAGGGCTGTTGCACCGCCGCCGGTTGCGACAGGTAAAAACACATCGGCAAAATAAAACTCACAGCCGTCCATATCGATTTCGCAGCCGGGCAAGGGCCGGCTTTGGGTGGTGATTATCCAGGTGTTATGAGTTGGCATACTTAACTCCTCTAGGTTTATTGCAGTTTCCAATTTCTTTTAAGCGGTTTACCGTGTAATCCCATTTGGATGTTCTTGGCCTCATACAACGGCTTTAACTTCGGTTTCGGCCAGCTCATCGAGCGCCCAAAGGCCACTGTGACTATGGCCAAACTAAGCTCTGGTAGTCGCAAGCGGGTCGAGAATGCGATTCTAAGTTACCTACGTCTCAACCCCAGTCATACAATCACGGTGCGTGTCACGGCTTGCTAATCAACCAAGCAACACACATTGAGTCCTTAAAATTCAAATACTTACGCGGCACTCCCTGATTACTCCGCCCGCGCAATCAACCAACCATCAACCAAATTAAGCCCACTGAGGAACGTAGCGCATGGCCTTAGAGCCTACCTCAGGGTCGTAAGGGCGAATTAAACCGGCTTTAACTGTGTCTTTGATTACCACGCTAGCCATGGCCTTGTTTTTAACCTCGATGCCAAATCGCTCTCGCAGGGTCGTATTGTTCATGTGCTCGCGGTTCACATAGCGTAGGCAGCAATGCAAGTAACAAGCGCGCACACGGTCCTCTTTGTCCATGCGGCCATACTCCTTATGACCGAAGAGCACAGCTCGCGTATGCCGTTCTGTTACTTCAAATATGGGCGCAGGAAGCTGATAAAACTCGGTTTGGGATACCACCTTATCTACCCCAGTACCGCGCTCTTCACAAATATTGATACGGCGCATAAATGACGCCAAAGATTCATTGCGGCTTTGTGGCGGGGAATCTAAAAAACGCTGGGTATCCACCAAGGGGATTCCAGGGTTGGTGATTTCCATGCGCTGATCAAAAAGCTCGATCATCGGCCCCGTGCCCGTGATGGAAAAATCCTGATGAATTAGCGCATTGGCGACCAACTCGCGTATTGCCAACTCAGGATACATGGGTACTTCTTTGCGAAACGCTTTGCCAATTTCTTCATTGGCCGGTAACAGGGTTTTAATGTAATCAATTAAGCGCTCAAACCCTACGGCATAACCCTTATTCCCCTCCAATTCACGTACAGTTTCTACACGGCTGTTACCACGATACAAAATCAAGCGAACGGCTTTACGATTCAAATGCTGAAAGTTCTGTAATTTTTTAGCGAATAAAATTGCGCCTAGATTGGTGATATTCCATAAACCATTATCGGCTTTGCGTATAAGTTGATCGGCCTCCAGCGCAGCTAAAATACCGGCACGCCCTTCGGGTAGTGGCTGTTTAGTTAATTCAAAATAGGCTGGGTAATCCAATAGGGCAAAGACTTCGTCTGATGTGCTGTTCTCTGTGGCTGCCTGCCGCTCAAAAGGCGTTTTATCAAACACACGCCACAGCTCACGTTCTTTTTCTGCAAAATCGCGCAACTTCTTTTTGTAGGAACCAACCCGAATATATTCAGTGCCATCAAACTGCACAGGTGTATGAGTGGCGGCTTGTATTTCTAAAATAACTACAGGCAAGCCAGCGACGTTTTCAAATTCATAAAAGCGGAAATGAATTTTTGGAGCTGTTTTTTGCAACAACCAGCTTTCAAGCTCTTGTTGATTGTGTTTTGTTTTGGATGGTTTAAACGACGTGCCCACAACCTCTAGGGTTTCATCAGCTATTCCCCAGACGATATAACCCGACTGCTTACCCAAAAGCGCAGCAGAATTAGCCAAAGCGGAAATGTATTCGCCAATCATGGGGGCATCGTCATTATCGCGCTTAAACTCAACCCATTCGGTTTCTTTGGTTAAGCGGCACAGTTCACGGAGCAGGCTGATTAATTGTTGTGGAGTTTGGTCAATGGGCATTTCTATTTCCGTAATAGTTATCGTAGGCTGGAAGTGCGTAACAACTTCCGACGTCTTGTATCAGTAACTGTGTATTGCCGAGTGAGAAATGTCTGAAGTTGCTGCGCGCTCCCAGCTTGCAGTTCACCTTATTAAATCAGTATGCCCAGGTTGCTAGTGCTAGGCCTGGGATATAAATTTAAAAAATCCGCCCTCCATAAATTGTTTCCATTTCTTCTGGTAAAGAGTTGAATTCATTAAAACAATTTCATCAGTGTGGGCGCTGACGCCAGACACTCCAATTCCGTGGCCGATCAAAACACCCCCGTGCTCTGTCAAAATGCATCGATTATGAAAAACATCACTTCCTAGGATTTCTTCCAACACGATAACCTCAATTTTAATATCTAATTTCCGAAAATTCGCATCCAGGAGGATTTGTTGTTTAACATGGTTGGAGCTAGCGCTTTTCCCACTTTCTTTGAAGAATAGCGTTACCGTTGGAAGTTTGGAATTGAGCCGATCACACGAAATTTCTTTAATAAAATGTTGCATCTGATTAATTGCTTCAGTTGTCCAGCCGTAAGCATCTATTACAACTACGTGTTCCGAGGCAAACCTTAGAAGGTTTGAAATTCCTCGGCAAAGGCTGTCATGGGTACGCT
>JBEGTZ010000091.1:0-4458 GCA_041179125.1 Pseudomonadota bacterium
CTATTACAAGGGCCGCTTCATTCACCCTCTTAACCTGGCAACAAAAAACATGAGCAACAAGCTTATAAAACGCTTTTTTATTTTGCTATTGAGCACAGGGTTATGTGCCTTGGGCGGTGTATTTTTCGCTGTGCAATGGATGCAAACCCCGGTGCCGCTATCAGCAAAAACAACACAAGCAACACAAACAACACAAGTAACAGAAGTTTCTTCAGCGCCCGCGCCCATTTTTGAAATTAACCGAGGCGAATCCACCGCTCAAATTGCCAACCGGTTAGCTGCGGCCGGGCACTTACAATGGCCGCTTATTTGGCGTGCCTACGCACATTGGGTAGAAAATAAACCCATACAAGCCGGTGAATACCAATTACCTGCCCGAGTGACACCTTTAGGTATTTTGCACCAACTCCAGCGCGGCGAAGTTATTAAATATACGGTGACTTTTCCTGAGGGAATTACCTATAACGAATTTCTCGAAATCCTAAAACAACAGCCAAAACTGCGCCACGAGCTAAGCAATAAACCCATTGAAGAACACAAAAAGCTGCTGCAATTTAGCTATGAAACATTAGACGGCTGGTTTTTCCCTGATACCTATTCATATTTGGCGGGCGATTCAGATAAAACTATTCTCGTACAGGCCCATAAAAAAATGCAGCAAACCATCGAGCGCGCCTGGCGCTCAAGAGCCGAAAACTTACCCTATATGAGCGCCGGAGAAGCCTTGGTGATGGCTTCTATTATTGAAAAAGAAACCGGAGATGCCCGTGAGCGGGAAAAAATAGCAGGCGTTTTTGTGCGTCGTTTGAAAGCAAAAATGCGCCTACAAACAGACCCCAGCGTTATTTATGGCTTAGGTGAAGCTTATAGCGGCAACTTAACGCAAAAAGACCTGCAAACACCGGGGCCTTACAATACCTATTTAAATGAAGGCCTGCCGCCCGGGCCAATTGCCAACCCAGGTGAAAAAGCCATTTACGCCGCATTACACCCAGCAGAGGGCGACGAATTATATTTTGTGGCCAAAGGGGATGGCAGCCATGTTTTTTCCGCTCATTTAAATGAACACAATAAAGCCGTAGAACATTATCAGCGCACTAACCGCACTGAACACTATCGTTCATCACCTCAAAATAAAAACACACCATGAGCGGATATTTTATTAGCCTTGAAGGTGTAGAAGGGGTGGGGAAATCCACCAATTTAACGTTTATAGCGTCCTGGTGCGCCGAGCACGCGATTGATTTTATATTAACGCGTGAACCGGGCGGCACCGAATTGGCCGAAGCCATTCGTGAATTATTATTAACCCCGCGCCCTGAAAAAATGGCCCCAGATACCGAATTGCTCCTTATTTTTGCAGCGCGGGCGCAACACCTGGCGGAAAAAATACGCCCAGCTTTAGCCGCAGGACGCACGGTTATTTCCGACCGTTTTATCGACGCCACCTATGCCTACCAAGGTTTTGGACGTGGCTTGCCCTTGGCCACCATCAGTGATTTACACCAGCGGATATTGCACAACATCGTACCGGATTTAACGATTTTTTTAGATTTAGATGTTGAAACCGGCCTTGCCCGAGCGCGCAAACGCGGCGAATTAGATCGTTTTGAACAAGAGCCGGGCGCTTTTTTTGAGCGGGTACGTGCGGGTTATCAAGAACGCATAAAACACGACGCCAAGCGGTTTGTGGTGATAGACGCAGGGCAACCGTTGGAACAAGTTCAACAGCAAATTGCACAAGCATTGAGCCATTTTTTCGCCCATAAATGTAACGAGAGTAAAAACTGACGCGGCTATTTTTCGGTGTGATTTTAGTGCGCTGTGTTCGTAGTCAGCTTTATTGAGGTCGCAAATTCAACCAAGAAAATCCACCGGACAATGAATACTTAAAGGCAGTGCAGTAATTGGATGCACCAAGGAAATCTGCTCCGCGTGCAACATTAAACGCGGTTTTTGAAGGTGGGAATTATTTAAATGATAAAGCTGGTCGCCCAAAATAGGGTGCCCAATACCCAGGCAATGCACACGCAATTGATGTGAGCGCCCGGTGATGGGAAATAAATCCAGCAGCGTGGAATCGCTCTGCGCACAACGCTTAAGCGTGCGGAAAAACGTGTGGGAGGCTTTACCCACCTGCCAATCAATTTTTTGTTTCGGGCGGTTGGGCCAATCGGCGATGAGGGGTAACACCATTTCTCCAGCATCAGCCTGTACAATGCCTGCAACCAGCGCCTTATAACGCTTTTTGATGGCGCCCCGTGCAAACAGTTGATTAAGCCCTTTTTGCGCAGGATAAGATTGCGCAAACAACAATAAACCGGACGTATTCATATCCAAACGGTGAACCGTGCGGCTGTTGGGAAAATATTTTAATGCTCGATCCAGTAAATTATCGTCACTCACAAGCCCCGGCACACTGAGCACGCCAGAAGGTTTATTAACGGCAATTAAGTGCTCATCTTGGTAAATAACATCAATCACTGAAATTAGCCTAAAAGTAGTATTTCTCCACAAGGAGTAACGCTATTCTCCCAAAAAATCTCAAGTATCACCATGCAGCGTTACTCTTTATGGAAAAATACTAATTAAGGTTATGGAAAAATACTAATTAAGGTTGTGGAAAAATACTAACTAAAGCAGCGGACTAAACGGCAAAATTGTTATGGCTCATTCATTCCCGGCAGAAGTATTCCCCTGGCTGCGCGCAGCCTGGCAGCAATTAAACCAAATGTTAAGTCTTGGGCGGTTGCCATCGGGGCTATTATTTACCGCAGCGGACGGCATCGGCGCATCAGAATTTACACGCGTATTCGCCCGTTTGTTGCTGTGCGAAGCCCCTATAGAGCAAAATCACTGCGGCCAATGCGCCGGTTGTTTATTGCTCGCCAACAATAATCACCCGGATCTATTTATTCTGGCACCGGAGGAAGATTCAAAAGTCATTAAAATTGCACAAATACGGGCGCTGAATGAATTTATCTCCAACACAGCACAGCAAAGTGGGCGCAAAGTAGTAGTGATCGACCCTGCCGATGCCATGAACAATAATGCAGCTAATGCACTGCTTAAAAACTTAGAAGAACCCATCGGGCAGACATTTTTTATTTTGGTGAGCGTTAACCCTTCACGATTAATTGCCACCATCAAAAGCCGCTGCACACGTTTTGTATTGGCGGCCCCAAGCAGGGCGGAAGGTTTAACCTGGCTGGAGCAACAAGGCTGTGTTGATGCGGCCACTAAATTAACCCAGGCAGGGGGGGCGCCCTTGCAGGTGATGGCCTGGCAGCAATCGGGTTATTTTGAACATTGTGAGACGCTGGCGGGGCATCTTGAGCATTATCTTAATGCGCGACAATCCCTCACCCAGACCGCAAAACCCGTAACCCAATTAGGCCTGGGCTTGGTTTTGGACCAATGTATGATTTGGGTTCATGCAGCGCTACTGCGCCCTATAAAACACCAGCCATTGCCTTTGGCGGCATTGGAACTGTTGGAAAAAAAAGATCTACTGCGGCTATACGAGAGCCTACAGCAGAAAAAACGCCTCTTCCTCGCTGGAATTAATCTAAATGCGCAGCTAGTGGTGGAAGAATTATTAATTGAACTGGGTAGTCTGTACAAACTGGCCTAATCTTAGAAGTGCGACACGGGAATACATCCCGCACCTAGTGTCTAATTGCATGAGCAGGCTTATGCACATAAGACGTTAGATTAGAAACTGAGCGATAAAACACCGGATAATACGAGGTACACATGCAAGCATTGGGTGGGGGCGCCCGCAACGGGATACTTTCATTAACTATTCGCGATAAAGCAGTGCTTTACGCTGCGTATATGCCCTTTATTAAAAATGGTGGGTTATTCATCCCCACGAATAAATCCTACGCGTTGGGTGATGAAGTATTCATGTTGCTCAATCTTATGGATGAACCGGAAAAAATCCCAGTGGCGGGCAAAGTTGTATGGATTACTCCAAAAGGTGCCCAAGGTAATCGCGCTGCGGGCGTTGGCGTGCAATTTAATTTGGACAGCGAAGCCGCATCAAAAAAAATAGAAACCTACCTGGCGGGCAGCCTAGAATCAGACCGTCCAACGCATACCATGTAGTTTTGCGCGATTTAAAATTAACCTGGCGTATAAAACTTCAGTGCAATTAAACGGCTTTTATCATTCAAGCATAGCGATAAAGGTTTTTTGAGCGCACTTAGAATACATTTCATTTTGCGCAATAAGTGCTTTCGGTTTCAGATACGCGCCATTTCCGGCAAGCTGCCTTGTGAATTCTTAGTGCTGCGTGTATCTTAACCCCTTTGCCCAGGCTCTAGCCTTATCTGAGGAGAACTCATACATGCGGATTATTCTTTTAGGTGCCCCAGGCGCCGGAAAAGGGACTCAAGCTAAACACATCATGGAAATGTTTGCCATTCCGCAAATATCAACGGGCGACATGCTCCG
>JBEGTZ010000092.1:0-9401 GCA_041179125.1 Pseudomonadota bacterium
TTCTCCGCCACCATGCCCAAACAAATTCAAAAAGTGGCGCAAACCTATTTAAATAATCCTGTCACCATTCAAATCGAAAGCAAAACCACCACAGTTACCAATATTGATCAACAGGGCTGGATCGTAAAAGGCGTTAACAAACTCGACGCCTTAACACGCATACTCGAAATTGAAGAATACGACGGCGTTATTATTTTTGTACGCACAAAAACCGCAACCGTTGAATTAGCCGAAAAACTCGAAGCACGCGGACACGCAACCTCCGCACTGAACGGCGACATGAACCAAGCCCTGCGCGAGCGCACGGTTGAGCGTTTGAAAAATGGCAAGTTGGACATAGTAGTCGCCACCGATGTGGCCGCGCGCGGTATCGACGTACCCAGAATTAGCCACGTCATCAACTACGACATTCCCTACGACACCGAATCGTATGTTCACCGCATAGGGCGCACAGGCCGTGCAGGGCGCAATGGTAAAGCCATTTTATTCGTCGCCCCCCGCGAACAACGCATGTTGCAATCCATTGAACGCGCCACTCGGCAGCCCATCACCATGATGCAGCTGCCGAGCAAAGAACAAATTACACACCACCGCATTAACTCTTTTAAACAATCTATTGTTGAGGTTTTAAATGCGGAAAACTTGGATTTCTTTTCAACTCTGGTGGCGGAGCTGTGCAAAGAACAACAAATTTTGCCCGAGGATGCCGCAAAAGCCCTCGCATTCCTCGCGCAAAAAGGTAATCCACTTTTAATAGAACGCAAAGAAAGTTACGACCAAGATGCTGAACCTGCCAAACGCGGTGAGCGCGCGGAGCGTGGCGAACGGGCACCGCGAGAGCGTAAAGAGCGCCCAGAGCGTGGGGAGCGCCGTGAATACAGCTCCGATGCCAACATGACCACCTACCGCATCGAAGTGGGCCGTGAACACGGCGCCATGCCAAAAGATATAGTCGGCGCCATCGCCAACGAAGTACAACTAAACCGTGAGCAAATCGGCCATATACGTTTATTTGAGCTATTCAGCACCGTAGAATTACCCAGTGATTTACCCAAAGAATTATTAGCGCACCTGAAAAAAGTACGCGTCAAAGCCCAGCGTTTAGAAATTTCAGTGGATGCCGGGCCGGGTAAAAAATCATTTGATGGCGGTAAATTTGATAAACCCAAAGCTGACAAACCGAAATTCGACAATGCTAAGTTTGACACCAAAGAAGAACGCAAACCTCGCCGCAAAGCCAGCGATGCACCTTCAGCCCCCAAGGAAAAAAAGGCACCCGCTGACGCGCCTAAAACTGCAAAAAGCAAGCGCCGCTCACTGAGCCAAACTGATTGGGATTAAAAAATAGATTCAAAAGTGCTGATGCACAAACTATTAACCTAAATACACCTACAGATGTTTTAGGTTAATAGTAGTACCGCAGAAATACCCGTCGCCGATAACAAAAGAAGGGCACGCTAAAAACAAGCAGAGATAGGGATTAATAGGTATGGGAGTTGCGCGCTTCAGAGCAGGGCTTTGGCTTTCGTTATTTTCGTGCTCAAGCGGTTATTTACACCGCAAAACTTCTTCCTTCAGCATTTTTGCGTATTCCCGCTGCAACTTCCGCATTCGCTTGGGCATCGTGCAGACCTTGAAATGCCTGGCAATCATTACGAAAATTGAATCCGCGAACTCTATATACACCCCAAAAACTAAGAATTTTGATTCTGCGATCGCGCATCTTCAATAATGTGTTTGCGCACATACCAAGCAACACCGCCTAAAAACACACAGGTCAAAACCAAAATTATAATTCCAGCAACAACAACATCATCTAAATACATACCATCACTCCAACCGGGTCAGAAGCTATTAGCGTAAAAACACAATTAATTTTTCTGCGTTAGGACTAACGAATAGCTTAGACACCAAGGCAAAAAACGCTTTGATGCGTATCAAGCCTTCAGTTAAATTCCATTTTTAGGCGCTGTGTATCAGGTGTGCATTGGCAAGTTGAAATTGTGTTTCTTTCTCCCGATCAAAATAAGACAAGAAAAACTCACGCATACGCGGTTGAATTTCTGTGCGGTAACGGGTCCCGCTAAATACTCCGTAATGCCCAACCCCCGGTTGGATATAGTCTATTTTCATAGACCCAGGAATATTGCTACACAGCTCGTGGGCCGCTTGGGTTTGTCCGATACCTGAAATATCATCGTTTTCACCTTCAACCGTCATCAATGCCACGGTTTTAATTGACTCGGGTTTCACCAAACGCCCACGATGCATCAGCTCATGTTTAGGCAATTTAAATTCTTGGAATACATCGCGAATCGTTTGCAAATAAAACTCAGAGGTTAAATCCAACACCGCTAAATATTCATCATAAAACTCACGGTGTTTATGCACACTATCGCAATCCCCTTCCACCAAATGGCTAAAATAATCCTTATGCGCCGTAACATGGCGTTCTTGATTCATTGAAATAAAACCGCCCAGCTGTAAAAAACCAGGGTAAACACGCCGCATAACGCCAGGGTTTGGAAATGGCACCGTATAAATAGCGTTATCTTTGAACCAATCGTAGGAGCGCTCCATTGCGATTTTATTCGGCACTGTGGGCGATTCTCTCGGGTCAATGGGCGACCCCATAAATGTCATGGTGGCGGGCAGATCAGGGTCCTGCTGTTCAGCCATTAGTGAGATAGCGGCTAACACGGGCGGCCCTGGCTGGCAAATACCAACAACATGCGCGCCAGGCCCCACCACATGGAGCATGTCCGTTACGTAATCTATGTAATCGTTTAAATCGAATTTGCCATAAATTAACGGCACTTCACGCGCATCGTTCCAATCGGACACATACACTTCATGATCGGGCAAAAATGCCTCAACCGTGCGGCGTAATAGTGTTGAATAATGTCCCGATAAGGGCGCGATGATCAGAACACGGGGATCAGCCTGTACCTTCCCTCGCGCTTGTAATAAGGCGTGTTTGTCGCGTTCGAAGTGGATGAGCTGGCAAAATGGCCGCTGCCAAATAGCTCGGTCTTTTATACCAACAGGAAATCCATTGACTGTGGTCTCGCTTAGCCGCCATAACGGCTTGCCGTAACGGCGTGTCATGGTTTCAAACAGATCAAAGGCGGCTGAAACTGTGCGCCCGCCCACCGTCTGCGAAAATGGATTTAACGGCGATTCCAATATTTTTTTACCGAAACCTGCCGCTTCCCGCAAGGGAGCTAAAGCCGCGTGATTGAGTTCGTAGGCGTAATACAACATAAAAATCCCCTTAAGCCAAACCGCACTGGGGCACTACAAAATAGATGCCCCCTTAAGAGGATACTAGCACAAACATGCTGCGACGCAGCTAAAATATTTCGCCTGGGCCAAACCACAAAGCCGCGACGTACAAACCGCCCAGCGCACACAATGTGCGTGTTACCAGCTGAACACTATTGCGCGATTTTTAGTACTTTTTTACTCACTAGCCAGCCCAAAACCCCAAATGAAAACGGTTACAGAACCCCTGCAAACCATTACACTGCCCGCCTTCTACCAATAACAACAATACCCATAACAAGAATAAATGAAGAGGACTTTATGCAACTAAACGCCCTGGATCTTACGATCATCGGCCTGTATTTATTAAGCACTATGGCCATTGGCATAGCGCTTAAAGCCCGCGCCGCCAAAAGCCTCGACAGTTATTTCCTCGGCGGTAAAACCCTGCCTTGGTACATGCTGAGTCTCTCCAACGCATCCGGTATGTTTGATATTTCCGGCACCATGTGGCTGGTGACGTTATTTTTTGTATACGGGCTAAAAAGTATTTGGATTCCCTGGTTATGGCCGGTATTTAACCAGGTATTTTTGATGGTATTTATGTCGGTTTGGCTGCGCCGCAGTAACGCATTAACCGGCGCCGAATGGATTACCACACGTTTTGGCGACGGCACCGGCGCTAAATTATCCCACGCTGTGGTGGTGTTTTTTGCCATTGTTGCGGTGCTAGGGTTTTTAGCTTATGGCTTTGTGGGTGTGGGTAAATTTATGGAAATTTTTATCCCCTGGAGCAGTATCGCGCCCTACGTGCCGTTTGAATTAGACCCAGCCCACGTACCGCATTTTTACGGCATTGTATTTACCGCCATCGCCACGTTTTACGTGATGATGGGCGGCATGTTAAGTATCGTGTGGGCAGATTTATTACAGTTCACCATTATGGCAGTGGCCGCCGTGGTAATTGCTGCATTGGCCATGATGAAAGTCTCGCCAGAAGCCCTACAAGCCGTTACCCCCGCAGGCTGGAATTCACCGTTTTTCGGTTGGGAATTAGGCCTGGATTGGAGCGGCACCATTAAAGAAGTGAACGAAAAAATCACCTCCGATGGCTACAGTTTATTTAGTTTATTTTTCGGCATGATGTTATTTAAAGGCCTGTTAATTAGTGCCGCAGGTCCTGCACCTAATTACGATATGCAAAAAATTCTCGCCACTAAATCACCCAAAGAAGCGGCCTTAATGAGCGGCTTCGTATCGGTGGTATTAATGCCAGTGCGTTATTTAATGATTGCAGGCTTCGCCGTGTTAGCCCTGGTTTTCTACCATGAATTAAACCTGACCACGGTAAATGGCACCATAGATTTTGAACGTATTTTACCTTCCGCCATGCTGCAATTTGCCCCCGCCGGTATTTTAGGCCTATTGCTGGCCGGTTTATTAGCCGCATTTATGGGTACCTTTGCCTCCACTGTAAATACCGCACCGGCATATTTGGTAAACGATATTTACTTGAAATACATCAACCCAAACGCCAGCAGTAAAACCCTTATTTGGGCCAGTTATGCTGTTTGCGTGGGGGTAGTGGTTTTTAGCACCGCATTGGGTTTTTATATTTCCAGTATTAACCAGGTTTTACAGTGGTTAGTGGGCGGGCTTTGGGGCGGTTATACACTCGCCAATGTATTGAAGTGGTACTGGTGGCGTTTAAACGGCTATGGCTATTTTGCTGGCATGTTATCGGGGATTATCTGCGCGATTATTGCGCCTTCATTTCACGGATTTTTCCCGGCCATTGCCAATGATATTTTCCCCATGTATTGCTTCCCGGTAATTCTATTAATTTCAGGAATTTGCTGTGTGCTGGTGTGTTTAAACACCGCGCCGGTGGAAGATGAAACCTTGATGCGTTTTTACCGCCAAGTGCGGCCTTGGGGTTTTTGGGGGCCGGTGCAGGCCAAAGTGCAGGCGCAAAACCCAAGCTTCACACCCAACCCACGCTTTAAGCGGGACATGTTTAATATTCTCATCGGAATTGTATTACAAACCGCTTTGGTGGCTTTACCCATTTACATCGTGATTAAAATGCCCGCCAATGCGCTGATTACCGCAGGTTTAACCATCGCCTGTATTGGCATTCTCTACCGCACCTGGTACCGCCACATTATCAATACACCAGAAGAAGAAATTTCCAAAGAGGCGGCTGCAAAGGTTTCTTAAGCCAGTTACACTAGCGCGCTTTTTTATCTGGGCGGTCAGCCTTTCGAGGCTGACCGTTTTTTTTAGTCTTAATCTTCCATCCCAAGCGGAGCCGCCCCATGAAATTTGGTCACTTTGATGACAATGCGCGTGAATACGTAATCACCAACCCCAAAACCCCCTACCCCTGGATTAACTACCTGGGCAACGAAGATTTCTTCGGCCTGGTCTCCAACACCGCAGGCGGTTACACCTTCTATAAAGACGCCAAATTTCGCCGTTTAACCCGCTACCGCTATAACAACGTGCCCGTGGATAACGGCGGTAAATATTTCTACATCAACGACGACGGCGATGTATGGAACCCAGGCTGGAAGCCAGTTAAAGCCGAACTTGAAAGCTACAGCTGCCGCCACGGTTTGAGCTACACCCGCATCACCGGCAAGCGTAATGGCGTTGAAGCCGAAGCCCTATTTTTTATTCCCCTGGGCACCTGGGCGGAAGTGCAAAAAATCAAACTCACCAACACCACCAGCGGCGTGAAAAAACTCAAGCTGTTCTCATTTGCGGAATGGTGTTTGTGGAACGCTGAAGATGACATGACCAACTTCCAGCGCAACTTCTCCACCGGCGAAGTGGAAATTCAAGATTCCGTTATTTACCACAAAACCGAATTTAAAGAGCGCCGCAACCACTACGCGTTTTTCTCGGTAAATGCCCCTATTCAAGGTTTTGATACCGACCGCGAAACCTTTATGGGTTTGTACAATAACTTCGACCGCCCAGACACCGTATTCGAAGGCAAGCCGCGCAATTCCGAAGCCCACGGTTGGTCGCCGATTGCCTCCCACTACATTGAAGTGGAATTAGCCCCAGGTGAAAGCCGCGAATTTGTGTATGTACTGGGTTATATCGAAGTACCTAAAGATCAAAAATGGGAAAGCAAAGGTGTTATCAACAAAGCCCCCGCCAAAGAAGTCATCGCCCGTTTTGACACAGTAGAAAAGGTCAACGCCGAGTTAGAAAAACTCAAAGAATTCTGGGCTAACTTGTTATCCACCTACTCGGTTAACTCCGGCGACGAACGCCTGGACCGCATGGTGAACACCTGGAACCAATACCAGTGTATGGTCACCTTTAACATGAGCCGCTCCGCGTCATTCTTCGAATCCGGCATCGGTCGCGGTATGGGATTCCGTGATTCCAACCAGGATCTCATCGGCTTCGTACACCAAGCCCCCGAGCGCGCCCGTCAACGTATTATCGACATCGCCTCTACCCAGTTTGAAGACGGCTCCGCCTACCACCAATACCAACCACTCACCAAACGCGGCAACAATGCTATCGGCGGTAACTTTAACGATGACCCGTTGTGGCTGATCCTCTCCACCACAGACTACATCAAAGAAACCGGCGACTACTCGATCCTTGATCAAATGGTGCCCTACGACAACGACGACAGCAAAGCCACCACGCACTTCGAGCACGTTAAGCGCTCCTTCTACCACACCGTCAACAACCTCGGCCCCCACATGCTGCCGTTGATTGGCCGCGCCGACTGGAACGACTGTTTAAACCTCAACTGCTTCTCTGAAGAACCCAACGAATCCTTCCAAACCACTGGCAACAAAGTAGGCCGCACGGCAGAGTCTTTGATGATCGCGGGATTGTTTGTGTTGTACGGCAAAGAGTTTGTGAAGCTGTGTAACCAAATCGGCAAAACCGGTGAAGCCGCCGAGGCTCAAGGCCATATCGACGCCATGATCGAAGCAGTTAAAGCCCACGGTTGGGACGGCGAGTGGTATCTGCGCGCTTACGATTACTACGGTAAAAAAATCGGCAGCAAAGAGTGTGAAGAAGGCAAAATCTTTATCGAGAGCCAAGGCTTCTGCGGCATGGCCGGTATCGGTTTAGAAGACGGCATGGTGCAAAAATCCATGGACTCGGTAAAAGAGTGGCTGGATACCCCTTACGGTATCGTGCTAAACCAACCTGCGTTTACCAAGTACTACATTGAATACGGCGAAATCTCCACCTACCCCGCCGGTTACAAAGAAAACGCCGGTATCTTCTGCCACAACAACCCCTGGATCATGATCACCGAAACCCTCATCGGCAACGGCGACCGCGCATTCGAGTACTACAGCAAAATCGCCCCAGCCTTCTTAGAAGAAATCAGCGACCTGCACCGCGTAGAGCCTTATGTATACGCGCAAATGATCGCGGGTAAAGATGCCTACAAACCTGGCGAAGCGAAAAACTCTTGGCTCACCGGTACCGCCGCCTGGAACTTTGCGGCTATCACACAATATATTTTAGGTGTGAAGCCAGACTACAACGGCCTGGGTGTAAACCCTTGTATTCCTAAAGGCTGGAAAGGTTTTAACGTAACACGTAAATACCGCGGCGCCACCTACAATATCGAAGTGAAAAACCCTAATGGTGTTAGCAAGGGTATTGCTTCTATTACTGTGGATGGGCAAGCGGTACAGGGTAATGTGTTGCCTTTGTTGGCTGCGGGTTCTACTGGTAATGTGGTAGTTACTTTAGGTTAATTAGTTTTTTAGGTTCGTTTTAAAACCCCTGCAGGGCTTGGCTTTGTGGGGGTTTTTGTTTTAGCGCGGGATAATTACACCGGATCGGATTCACCATACCTTATAATGCGCTTCTTTTAGCAGCAACAGATTTACATGCATATTACTCAAACCATATCCAACCTTAATTCTGGTGTAACCTATGCGATTCAAAGTAATTAATACAAGCTCTTTTCCAAGCTCCGGAAAAGACACTGTATATTTGAAGATCGACAACTGGAATGACTACTCTTTCGTTACTCAATTTCGAGCACTGGCATTTAGCCCTACCGGGGAACGCCATCCTATCGGCAACGTTAAAATAGGCTTGTTAGGGCAAGACGAATCGAGTCCCACTTACAATACGCTACCTGGAGAATTCGAATCATTGGATAACTGCTATTTCTCTCTAGGGCAAGACACGGATTTTTACAAAAACATTTATAAACTGGGCGAATGGGGTATAGATCTCCTTAAAAATATTCAGGATTTAGTTATTCTACCCGACCGCATATCGCTCCTCACAAATGAGCACGTATTTAGCACATCTTTACTCAGGGAAATAACCCTCACAAAAATAAAAGGTCAATTTACGAGAGCCCTACGCGGATCAACAGAACTCACACCATACAAATTTAATTTCCACCGACCACACTCAGATCGGTTTGTCGAATTAAATCTAGAATTCGGGGTTAAAGTAGACTCAAAACCCAACACCAATATTCACGCAATTATCGGACGCAACGGGACTGGAAAAACCACAATCCTTAACAACATGATTGAAGCGATTACCTCTCCACAATCTTCGCAATACAAATTCATAGACACATATCGTGGAGCCAACACAGAAATAGATAAATCTTACTTTAGTCGATTAGTATCTATTTCCTATAGCGCATTTGACGAATTTAAACCACCTCAAGACCAACCAGACCCTGCAAAAGGAACTTGCTACTACTACGTTGGCCTCAAAAGTTCCAAGTCCAACACACTTAAAGATTCTGCAACGATGCAATCGGATTGCTTAAACTCTCTATTTAATTGTTTCGAGAACAAACAAAAAACTGACCGCTGGATGAAAGCATTAACAAAACTTGAGTCCGATGAAAACTTTTACTCTATGGAGTTAATTAATTCGGAACAGATCTATATAGACATAGAATCCAGGTACGATCAGGAACAAACTCGACGCGATCAATTTAAAAGTGAAACAGCTCATTTACTTAAAGGAATGAGTTCTGGACACATAATCGTATTATTGACAATCACCATGCTTGTCGACAAGGTCGAAGAAAAAACCCTGGTATTACTTGATGAACCCGAATGCCACCTCCATCCACCGCTTTTATCAGCATTTGTGCATGC
>JBEGTZ010000093.1:0-29641 GCA_041179125.1 Pseudomonadota bacterium
ACCTGGCTCACACTGAGGGGGCTGCCCGATTGGCTAATTTTTGCCGCAATATTAGATTCAAACACACTGCCGCGACTCGCCGCAAAATGGGTAATGAAATCATTTTCAGGGCGATTTTGCGAATGGCTTTGTCCATTATTGTGCGCATCATTGGCCACACTAATAAAAAACGTCGCCAAATTAGGATCCAACAAACTGGGCAGGTTTTGCACAAAATCAGCTTGAAAACTGGCAGCCCTTGGGTCGCTGTTGGTAATTGCAAATAGGTTGCCTACAGGGTTGCTTTTAACACTAACAACCTGAATAGTATTTTTTCCATTTTGGATACCTATTTTATATTCTTTGAGCAACCAAGGGCTGTCCATAAATTGATTGGTGCGAATTTGCCCGGAGTTGGGCGCATAATTACGGCTATCAACCACAGGCCCAACACTAGCACTGGGCAAACCATTAAAATAAAAATCCGCCAAAATTGCCGCGCGTGATAGTGCTGAATTATTACTGCTTAAATTGACCCACAGGCTTTGAATGGGCATACAGCCACTGGCAACTCCTGGCGTAGGGTTAGGCAATTGCGCTTCAAAAATAATAAAATTTCGCGCACTGATCGGGTTTGCAAAAATAATTCGATATTCACCACAGTCGGTAAATGTCGCGTTATCGCGAAGATCAAAACGGTTCACCAGTGCAATGGGAATATATTGCGTCATAAAATTAAGCGGGCTTACGGCCTGCGCACCTTCGACAGAACGGCAATCAATAGGCCAACCATTAACTTGCCCATTACATTGCGCAACACCAGTTGGAGGCTGCGTACCCACGGGATTTTGTGCATCCCACATACGGGCGAATAATACGCCACCGGTAATAGCATCCGCAGGATTGGCAGCACTTAATTGCGCAGCCAACTGATCCATAACGCGAGAAAGAGAAAAATCCGCAGAAGCCAATGTAGCCTGATCGTGTACCATCAAAGAACGATCGACATTAATTCCGCCACTGGTTGAACTGCTTGATGATGAGCTACTTGAAGAGGATTTTCCTGAAGAAGAGCTGCTTGATGAACTAGAGGATGAGCTGCTGGAGGAAGTTTTACCTGAAGAAGAACTGCTCGAAGAACTAGAGGATGAACTACTTGAGGAGGACGAACTGGATGAATTGTTGTAGGCATTACAGGTGGGTGCCACAAAATAACCGGTGTGATACCCATTCAACGTGAATTCGGTAAATTGACCAGGTTTTAATGCGCCATTAGTGGCGACATTGCTGGCAGTAACCCGTGGGCTGCCGGATACTTTGGCGTTATCTACGCTGGTAATTTCGGGAGGTTGCGCGAAAGGCAATTGCACCTGCCAGGCTTTAACCGCTTTTATTCCTGTATTTTTCACGCGATAACTAATTGTATAACTGGACGCGGTCGTGCTGCGGTATGACAAAGCGCAGCTGATATTCGCACCAATCGGCCTAATACTAAGATCGGATACAAGCTCCGGGCTTGGTATATCAACCGGTTCCATTGCGATCCCTTTTACTGTATCACCCAGCGTGGCTGCGTTACCTGTACTGCACAATAAACTGCTGCTTACCGCGAAAACAAGTGCGGCCATTCGATTACTTAACATACAAAATCCTCTTTGTTTTTGATAGCGTTAGGCGCTATATAGCGCGTTAATAAAATATCACAAAAAGGATTTTATTTTGTTAAAAATTGTTACGGCATTATTCCCTTGCAATTTTAGGACGCTTCCGTAGATTCAATTTTCGTGATGATCGCGAAGCAATTTTGCACGCACAACAGCGCAGATGGGGGGATGCTATATTTCATCAGGAATGAAATCGTGAGCGATGCAGGCAGGCCAATGCCGAGGGGGGCAATCCCTTGGAAGGGTGTTTATGGCTGAGTACAAAAATTACACAGAGGCGGTGCGAAAGTGAATTTCCGAAGATGCCCATCCGTAAGCTAATATAGCGGCTCATTGATATTGAGTTTAGTTATGTATGCTACAGGCAGCAGATAAAGTAGACGTAGTACATTTTGTAACTGGCGGGTTTTCCGGTGCCACAATGGTGGCGCGGCAATTAGTAGCCGCCGCAAATAATCACAGCGGTGGCAAGCAGCACCTATTAGTGCTGCGCAAAAAACGCCAAACCCAAGCCAGCCAATTACAGGAATTAAGCGCCCAGCAAATACCCTATTTATTAGTGCCCGGCTGGAGCCACCTGGCCACGATTTTCAGCTTAATATTAATTTTAAAACGCTTAAACCCGCGCGTATTAATTGCGCACGGTTTTAGCGAGCATTTATGGGGGCGGCTAGCGGCGGTGCTGGCCGGGGTGCCCGTCATCATTCATGTGGAGCACAATTCGAAAGAACGTTATACGTTTTTTCGGTTGTGGCTAGCAAAACAATTGGCCAAGCGTACACGCTGGATTGTTGGCGTCTCTGAAGGGGTATGCAATGAACTCATCCGCCTAGGGTTTCCCCGCGAAAAATGCACATTTGTAAATAACGGAATTGATATGGAAATTTATAAACAACTGCCGCTACCTGAATTTTCTGCACGCAAAAATGCGGTGATTATGTGCGCACGCTTTGCACGACAAAAAGACCACGCCACTTTAATTAAAGCCATTGCACACTTAAAAGACCGTGGTGAAGTGGTGGAATTGGCACTGTTAGGCGGCGGCAAAACATCTATAAAACAGCGCATGATAAAACTCTGCGCTCAACTAGGCGTGGCCGAGCAAGTGCATTTTTTAGGGCACTCCAACCAAGTGCCGCAATTATTAGCACAACACAAAATTGCAGCGCTGATCACCCACTATGAAGGTATGCCATTAGCTTTGGTGGAGGCAATGGCCGCTGGATGTGCAGTGGTGGCAAGCCAAGTTGTGGGCGTGCAGGAATTATTAGCCTTGGGGTTAGGCACCGCAGTTAAACCCGGTGATGCAGACCACCTGGCCAACCAAATAAGTTTTTTATTCAACAACCCCAAAATTGCAGCCGAAAGTGCGCAAAAATCGCAACACTACGCACTGAAGCATTTCACGCTAAGCAACATGCTGGCCGGATACAACACATTAATAGAATAAACGGGTGGCCCTCTCGATCTAATTCAAATGATTAATAAGCCGCGCCAACCGATAAAACCAGCCACGTTTTATATAATTTTTTATTATCCATCCTTTTGTACTCTGCGTAGTTTTAAAAAATTGCTGCTGATGCCACGCAAGCTCTTCAGTTTTATTTTGTTTTCGTAATTCTCTTGAATTACCTATCAGCATTTTGGCCCGCGAGTAGGCGAAGGTAAATTTACTTTTTTCCGACAGATTGGGGTATTTATCCAGCCATTCTTGCAATACGTTTTCAGCCGAAATAGAGGAATCTTTTAAACGCTGAATACTGGGGGTAGATAAAATACTGCCCGGGCGTTGACGGTAGGCCACCCACACTTCGTTGTAATAATAATAGGTTTGAGCACGCAAAAATAATCGCGGCGTAACGGTTTGGTCCTCCATCAACTGCCCCACAGGAAAACGCAAATCCGCACCCCAAAGTGTACGCTTGGCTATTTTTGACCAAATATGCAGCTGTGCGGTTTTATAAAGATAATGAAATAACGCATCGCCATCACTGCACAGTTGATGGGCGGGGCCGCCAAAAGATTTGCGGTGCATCTCCCCCCTTTGTTTATGTTTTAGTTTTATTTCACTGCGCAGCATATAAAAATCACACAAAACCAAATCAGGTTTATGTGTATTAATCGTGTGTTTTAGTTTGGCAATAGCATGGTCACAAATCATGTCGTCGGAATCTAAAAACCAAATATACTCCCCCTGCGCCACATCCAACATACTGTTGCGCGAAGCGCTCAACCCTTGATTTTTAGTGTGCTGCATAATGGTAATCGGGTGCGCACTGGCGCGCTGGATTTCATTTAAAACATCTAAGGATTGATCCGTGGAGACATCATTAAGCGTGATAATTTCCACACCTTCATCCACTTGCGCCAACACAGAATGCAAACACTCTTTAAGGTAGTCCTGCACGTTGTAAACCGGAATTAGAATACTCAACCAAGGGGTGTTGCTGGAATTTACATTCATAGAAGAGGTGCCTGGGTGGCCATAGGGTGCGTCCATTTTTCACAGCGTGTTTTATAGAGTGGTTTTGATTAGCGCGTAAATTTTATTTTTTAAACAGAATTTAAACAGCAATTTTTCAGAAGGGAATAGTGGCAACTGCCCCCCGTGGTTTATTTTTTCGGGCGTGAATCTAATCCAATGCAGGTGGCGGCCCCAGGCATATTTCAGTTTACGATTATAATCATCCACCCAAGAGCCAGAAAAATGATGCACCGTGTAACTGGGTTTATCCAAGCATGGGGTGCAAAAATAGTGGCAGGGAAATACTAAATGGCCATTTTCCAACGTTAAACAATTCTCAGGCTTAAGCACGGCGGGCAGCGCATATTTTTGTTTTAAGTAATCACTCAGACGGTGTGTGTTTGCCGTTTGATCCACATAACCTGGCCGATAAAACACAGCTTGGTCATACAGTGAAAGCAGCTCGTCGATCAATGGCACTCCTGGTGCTGCGCCCATGACTGCTGTGGTGATCGGGCTGCAATACTGGTTATACACTTCGTGGCCAGTAAAAAAATTCAATTCCAAAGATTCATCTAAAGATTGTTTTACTTCTACATCGGTGTCCAGATAAATTCCACCGAACAATTTAAGCGCATGCAGGCGAATAACATCCGATGCAAATGCCCATTTTTTTAAATGGATGGCCTGCTGCAAATATAAATTATTAATTTCTTTCGCCTGATCATTACCCCAAATCATAATGCGGTAGCCAGGTAAGTGTGCTTGCCAGCTTTCTAAACAGCGCTGCGCTAAGGCCGGCAGTGGGTTAGGGCCAAGCCATACGTAGTGAATAATGCGGGGAATCATAAATACCCCAACAACACCTGCACCGGATGCAACGGTTTAACCCCCATTTCACGCAAGCTTTGGCTGCGGCAGGAGTAGCCGGTAACGAGTGCGTGCGCACCATGCAGCAACAAGGGTTCAGCCCAGCTCATGGCAAACAACGCCTTAGAAGCCGCCAAATTGGCGCTTTCATGCCCGAAGGTGCCGGACATTCCGCAGCAGCCAGTTGCGGCAACATCCAGTTGCAAGCCCAGTGCCGTAAACACCTGCTGCCAGGCGCCCACGGAACCTGGTTGGTTGGTTTTTTCAGTGCAGTGGGGAAAGAGTGTGTAGCGCTGCGCAGATGAAGCTGCTTGCGCGGGGAAGCTATCACGCCGCGCCTGTAAAAATTCTTGTAGCAATAAAACCTCAGGCGTTTTGCCGCCTAAGTATTTGCTGTATTCAGCGCGAAAACACAGGGTCATGGCGGGATCTATGCCCACCAGGGGTAATCCGGTTTGCGCCAGCCGTGTTAAGGCTTGGGTTTGTGTTTCGGCAACTTTTTTAAAGGCGCGCAAAAAGCCGTGGACGTGCAAGGGTTTGCCGTTGGCTTGGTAGGGAGCTAAAAGCGGGTAAAAGCCGAGTTTTTGCAGCACTAATGCGCTGTCGATGACTACTTGGGTATCAAAAAAACTGGTGAAGGCGTCTTGCACCAACACCAGGCCGCGCTGTTTTTGCTCACTCGTTAAACCTGCCAATACCGCAGCAGTCGCCAGGGGAATACCCGCTTGGGCAAGGGTTTGCACGAGGTTGATACCGCTAAGTTTGGGGCTGTCTTCAAAGCCGATGTAGCGGCTTAGCAGGTGTTTCACCGGGCGCAGGCCCATAAGGCCGTTGTAGAGTTTGGGCGCTCGCGCCACCCAGGGCAGGACAAACTCTAGGCTCGCCACCAAATAATCCTTGAGCGGACGGGGGTAACGCAGGTGATACAAGGCTAAAAATTTGCTGCGAAATTCCGGCACATCCACTTTGATGGGGCACTGGCCCACGCAGGATTTACACGCCAGGCAGGTGTTCATACTGGCTTTCACTTGATGGGAAAAATCCCCCGCGCTGTTTTTACCATTGCGCCATCGCTGCGGCCATTCGGTGAATTCACGCAGCCAGTGGCGGGGCTTAGCCATGAGATTCGCCGGATCCATCCCCTGTTCGGCCAGTTGGCGCAGCCATTCGCGGATCAGCGAGGCGCGGCCTTTGGGGGATTGCACGCGGTCGCGGCTGACTTTCCAGCTGGGGCACATGGGGTCGTTGGCGGCCCAGTTGTAGCAGGCGCCATTGCCGTTGCAGTACACCGCCTCGCTAAAACCCTGCCAGATTTGCACGGGAATTTGCCGGTCGAACTCGCCGCGCAGGGGGACTTCGTCGATTTTTAACAGCGGAATGTGCGCGCTGGGTGTGGCGATTTTTCCGGGGTTGAGCTGGTTGTGCGGGTCGAAGGCGGCTTTAATGCGCTGTAATTGCGGGTAGAGTTCACCAAAAAACTGCGGTGCGTATTCACTGCGCACACCTTTGCCGTGTTCGCCCCACAGCAGGCCGCCGTATTTGTAAGTGAGCGCGGCCACTTCGTCACTGATGGCGCGTATCTGTTTTGCCTGTTCAGGGTCTTTTAAATCCAGCGCCGGGCGAACGTGCAAAACCCCGGCATCAACGTGGCCGAACATGCCGTAGCGCAGGTTGCGGCTGTCCAGCAGGGCACGGAATTCAGCGATGTAATCCGCCAGGTGCTCCGGCGGTACGGCGGTATCTTCTACAAACGGCACTGGGCGGGCTTCGCCTGCGGCGTTGCCCAGTAGGCCGACGGCCTTTTTGCGCATGGCCCAGATTTTATTCACGCTGGCTGCGCCCTTCACCAGGCTAAAACCCAAGCAGGCGGTGTCCTGTTTTAAGTTTTGCGCGAAGGCGTCTAAGCCTGCGTCTAACTCACTCAACGCCTCGCCGATAAATTCCACCAAATTGATGCCCTGCACAGGTCTATCGCTGGTGGGGAAAAACCCTGCGATTTCCGGCCAACTGTTGTCCTGCATGGCCAGGTTCAACACGGTGGAATCCACGGTTTCAATACTCGCTGGGGCCGCGCTCATCAAGGCTTTGGCGTGGCGCAGGGCAGCATTGAAGTCTGCATAAGTCACCACCACCAAGGCGGTGTGTTTGGGGATGGGCAAGCAGTTGAGGGTGGCTTCGCTGATAAAACCTAGGGTGCCTTCTGAGCCGCACAAAATGTTATTGAGGTTAAAACGGCCTTCTTGGCCTGCCTCTTTATCTGCTTCTTGATCGAAAATATGCGCCAAGTCGTAACCGGTCAGGCAGCGGTTAAGCCTGGGGAATTTGGCGCGAATCAATTCGCCCTGATTGTTGTGGATGTCTTTTAGCAACTGGTGAATCTGACCGATACGGTCTGTGCGCTCACAAATGGAGTTCAGTGTGGCTTCGTTTATCGCTTCGGACTGCCACACATCGCCCCCCAACAATACCGTGGTGAGGCTTAAAACGTGGTCGCGGGTTTTGCCGTACAGCACCGAACCCTGGCCGGAGGCATCGGTGTTGATCATACCGCCAAGGGTGGCGCGGTTGCTGGTGGACAACTCCGGCGCAAAAAATAAACCGTGAGGCTTAAGGGCCGCATTGAGCTGGTCTTTCACCACCCCCGCCTGCACGCGCGCTGTACGCGTTACGGGGTCTATTTCTAAAATGGTGTTCATGTGTTTGGACACGTCCACCACCACGCCAGGCGTGAGGGATTGCCCATTGGTACCCGTGCCGCCCCCACGCGGCGAAAGGACTACCGCCTTAAAACTAGGGCTGGCCGCCAGCTCCAAAACATACACCAAATCCTGCTGATTTTTAGGATAAACCACCGCCTGCGGCAGAACTTGGTAAATGGAATTATCTGTAGAAAGCACCGTGCGGCTGGCAAAATCACTGTGTATATCGCCTTGAAAACCAATGGCGTGCAGCGTGTGGAGGAATTTCTCCACCAAAGGATCGGGGCCGGAGGACGTTAAGGCTGGCAACATGGCGGGCTTCTTGGCGGAGATTCTAATTAAAGGCGGGCATTCTACTGGGCTTAACGGGGGATGAGTAGGGTTGTCTGCCGCCGATGGCCAGGGTTAGCCGGTATTTTTAACCGGACTATTTTTAACCAGACAGCCCGCACTCAACAGACTATTTTCAGAAACTTGCCGAGCAGGCTACACTCCACCCTACCCTCTTTTTTAACAGGCTCACCATGCACACACTCGACCTTCTCCTTCAACGCCGCTCCGTATCCCCTAAAGAAATGCAAGGCGCAGGGCCAAGTGCGGAGCACATTGACATGATTTTACGCGCCGCACACCGGGTTCCCGACCACGGTAAATTAGGGCCTTGGCGTTTTGTGGTATTTAACGGCGAAGCGCGCGTGCAATTTGGCCGCGCATTGGGGGAGATTTATCAAGCCGACTTCCCAAACTGCACAGTGGATTTAAAAACCGCGCAAGAACAATTATTTTTGCGCGCACCCACCATTATTGCGGTTATTTCCACCGCAGGCCCACACGTTAAAATTCCCGAGTGGGAACAAATACTGTCCGCAGGAGCCGCCTGCCAAAATATTTTAATCGCCGCCCATGCACTGGGTTTTAAAGCCTGCTGGTTAACCGAATGGTACAGCTACCACAGCAAAGTTAAATCGTTATTGGGGCTGGAAACACACCACAATATTGCAGGGTTTATTTATATCGGCAATTACCCCGGCACACCAGAAGACCGAGTGCGCCCCCCCTTGGCGGAGCGCGTGTATTATTGGCCGCACGATTAATTAAGCAGGGGAAATAAATTTCCCCTCACTCAAAAATGCTACCAATCTATATAACGCGCAAACACATCACCAAAATCATAATTTTGTATTTCACGTCGGCGCTCATTAAATTGCGTCTCCAGCTGTAGCGCGGTTTGATTAATAATGTCGGGCAAACTCAGCACCACCTGCTCCGGCAACTCCCGCAACACAAACATTTTATTCACAGCATCATAGGTGCTGTGCAATGTATCCATAAGCTTTTGTATTTCTCTAAATTTTTCCGAGATAGCAAACAGCGACTTATAAATATCTTTTACGCGCTCAATTTGCTTTTTATCAATATCAATTGAAATATCTTTGTCGCCAATTTTAAACTTCAGCTCAACATCCAAATCCACCGTACCCGCTGTTTCAATGCGCACATGGCTGATGGGGTTGTGTTTATACAGGTAGCGATGCAACGTACGCTTTTTGCTGATAGCCAAATTACCATCCAAATGCATCACCGCATTATTGGTAAAACAATACTCATCCGATTTAGATTTAATCACCACAAAAATACGTTCGTTATCCTCCTGAAAAATATAATCGTCAATATCCGCTTTATCAAAATCTTGTTTATCCAAAATCTTCCCAATATCACTTAGGCCCAACATATCAGCAGCTAAACTCTTAAACATGGTGTTCTCCTCGACTCATTTATTAATTAATCATTAAACCTAGAAACCTCAGTTGAGCGCCCAAAAGCGGTGTAAGCCATTCGTTCGAATAGTGAAAGTTAAAAATGAAGGACAACCTTATTGGTTGTTCGAATTTTTAACTTTTGCTAGGCGATGCCTGAGGGGTTGCGCAGACTTGGGTGATCCAACTGAGGTTTTTAGGTTAAACCCAAATGGGGATACAAGTGGGGCAAGCAGTATACTCGTTAAACTTAAGCATCTCAGCTACACCGCTCAACCGATAAAACCTCAACCTCCCAGGCCGCACCCGCAAGCCCAAAGCGCCAACGCACATCCACATCCCATAAACGCAACACATACACCCGCGCACCATCAAATTCCTGATACGAAGGCCGAGGATCCTGCGCCAACACCTGCTCAATCAAGGGCCGCAAACGCGGATAAGCCTCTATAAATTCAACACACTGTGCGCTCGCCAAAACAGAAAACCGCACCGCACACACCCCAGGCGCCTCACTCGCCCAATCATTTCGCGCATGATCTAATGCATCGGCATAGGGTAAATAGGGCTTAATATCCAACACCGGCGTGCCATCTAAAATATCCACGCCGCCCAATGTCAGCACCACCTCAGGCTCCACCTCAACCTTCAATAAACGCACCACAGACAACCCTATATTATTCGGGCGGTTCGGCGAGCGCGTGGCAAATACACCCAACGTTTTATTGCCCCCCAAACGCGGCATTTTTACGCGGGGTTTCCAACCGCTATACCCCTCATGAAAAATAAATTGCACCCACAAATGGCTCACCCCCTCCAACCCCACCACCGCCTCCTGATTATTAAAAGGCGCAAGCAGCGTTAAATAACCCACCGCATCCGGCGCCAAACCCGGCTGGCGCGGGATGCCAAATTTTTGGCTAAAACAACTGCGAATAATACCAATAGGCGCTAAAGTAAAAGTCAAAATGACACCTCAAAAAATTAATGCTTGTAATCATTGCGAAAATCGAATTTCCGAATGTGCCCAATATTCTGAGTGATTCACATCTCAAAATACAAAATTTTTAAACGGGATGTGGCGTATCTACGTAAATTTACGTACAGACAACCCGTTACAGGTTGCATAAGATCCAAGCTTTCTCAGCAAAAAAAACCCTTTCATCCTATTTTTATAGAGTGTAATGGTACTGAGCACAATAAAGACATCATAAGATGGAATGCACTTTATTCACAAAAACCGGAGACCGTTTGTTATGAAATCTCACTTAAATTCCTAATTGCCGACATCTACTTAATAGCGCTAACTGCATGCAAAGCTGCGCCGCAAGATGAAACACCCAAATATTTGATCACAATTGAAACACCACAATATTTGATCGCAGGTGAACAGGCAGAAATCACAGTAACATTAACAGGCGAGGAAAACGCTCAAGTAAGTGGCGACTTATATTTACGGATAAATGGGGCTGAAAGAATATTAACAACCATTAACTTAACATCCGCCTCGCCCAAATCTACAGGGAGCTATTTCATAGATTTAAATGGAGCGCACCCAAATCCGGCCAAAGCAACCATAGAGTTTAGAGAACGCGAACACAATGGCCCCCTACAGAACATTAAGACCACTGCCCGCCAGAGCAATAAGGCTGTTGAGATATACTGGAATACTATAGATGCAGGATTTACCCAAACCATTCCATCAGGGGTCGAATTTACGATTAATCTTAAAGCAGATAACGCTCTGGAAAATAATATCGGGGGCGTAGCAGATTTCACTTGGGAACAACTTGAAGGCCCACCGGTTCAACTCACCCACACCTCAAATCACGATGTAACCTTTACCTCACCTAATGTATCGGAAATTACCCAACTACGTTTTTTGGCAAAAAAACAAAACAATAAAATTGGTGTATCAACCTCAGTAGAAAAAATAATTTATATTGTACCGCCGCAATTATGGGTCAAGGCCATCAAAACTTTTGATCAAGGCTCACTCCTGGTAAGGGAGGATAACTCGGTAATACGGACAATCGGTGCTGGCGGGTTCCACTATAAAATTACCCGCCCGCTTAATGAAATAAAAAATATGCTGAGCCCGGATTACAGCCGGCTTCTTATTTTATACACGGACAAAACATTGGATCTTGTGGTATTTGATAACGATGGCAACCCAACGCTACCCTACAGTGACACACCCAAATCACCCATTCTTCCTTATACCTATTACACTGAAAAATATTTTTACAGTGCAAACAATATAGAGAATATCAATGCTGTAGACCATAACGGTTTATGGGAAGCAGAAGTACAATGGCAACCGGGAATAAACGTTGATAAATACTACACACTGGGTGCCGAAAAAGGTGAGTACACCACCATTTTTAATGGCAGTTATAGCCCTAAACTTTCTGACACTGGCTTATTACAAGGAATATTTTCTTATTACGATGACCGCAAAGTACCTTTTTCCATTAAAAATGTTGCTCAGTTTTCCGACGGTTATTATTACAACCACGCCAATGTAATTGGGTATTTATCAAGTGATGGCACGCCCGCATTTATGCGCGTGCAATCCGCCGAAAAAAGTACAGCTCAAGCAACGCCACACTTGATTTTACACACAGAAACCATGAGCAAATCACCCTTTCAACGCTCAGGTTTCGTCGATATTCAAATTGCAGATGAGGCGTTTTTCTTGCTGGAAGAGAATGGCCATGTAAGTTCCTACCAAAACGGGGTGTGGGGGGAATATCCTTACCTGCACAATATTGCACATTTAGATGTTTTATTAGCCGTTACAAAAGATGGCGCCGCCGTTTTTTGGCACCGCTCCAACGGTTCATTCACCCAGGGCGATATACCCAGCCCCTACAACATAAATTTTCCTTAAATCTAAAAACCTAGCCCAAAAATCAAAAAACCCCTGCCGGGGTTTTTTAGACTAAAAATGGTAGTGCTGGCAACAACACCACTACACAAGCTGCTGCTGAATAAACCCCTGCACCGCATTAATATCATCAGGCAAAACCGTGCAACGCTCTTCGCGGCCAAATAAATCCTGCATGTAATGCGGCAGTTTTGGCACCACATCCACACCGGATTTTTCAATCGCCTCAGGGAATTTTGCCGGGTGCGCAGTGGCTAAACACACCATAGGCACGGCTAAATCACGGCGGGTTTTGCGCGCTGCTTGCACACCAATTGCAGTGTGTGGGTCAAGCAAATATTCAGTGGATTTAAATACATCCGCCACCACCGCAAGCATTTCTTCATCGTCCAATTTGTAACTGGAAAACAAATTCTGCGCGCTTTTTAGAACATCTTGGCTAAGGCTCATACTGCCCTGTTTAAAGTCTTCCATTAATTTTTGTATGGCTGCACCGTCGCGATTATATAACTCAAACAACATACGCTCAAAATTGCTGGATACCATAATATCCATACTGGGCGATAAGGAATGAATTAAGGGTTTTTTGCTATGGTCATTGGCGCTAATACAGCGGTGCAAAATATCGTTGCCGTTGGTGGCGATAATTAATTGGTCTATGGGCAAGCCCATACGTTTAGCCAAGAACCCTGCAAAAATATCCCCGAAATTACCGGTGGGCACGCTAAAACTCACTGTACGGTCCGGCGCACCCAAGGCTAATGCCGCGTAAAAATAATAAACGATTTGCGCCATAATTCTGGCCCAGTTAATGGAGTTAACCGCCACCAACTGACGCCCTTCCGGCAAAAAACTTTGGTCAGTAAAACTTGCCTTCACCATATTTTGACAATCATCAAAATTACCTTGCAAGGCAATATTGTGAACATTCGGTGCCAGCACGGTGGTCATTTGCCGCCGTTGCACATCGGATACACGGTTATGCGGGTGCATAATAAAAATATCCACATTCTCACAATATCGGCAGCCTTCAATGGCGGCAGAACCGGTATCCCCCGAGGTTGCACCTAACACCACTACTTTTTGTTTGCGTTTAGCGAGAATAAAATCCAATAAATTGCCGAGAAATTGCAACGCAAAATCTTTAAACGCTAAAGTGGGGCCTTGGAATAGTTCTAAAATCCATTCGTTGTGGCCAATTTGCACCAAAGGCGCAATGGCATCATGGCGAAAATGCACGTAGGATTTTTTAATAATTGTTTTTAAATCCGCCTCGTTAATTTCACCGTCCACAAAAGGAGCGATAATTTTAAAGGCTAATTCTTGGTAACTCAGGCCACGGAAACTGGCTATTTCCGCTTGGGTAAATTGTGGGATCGATTCCGGCACGTATAAACCGCCATCACTGGCCAAACCAGTTAATACCACGTCTTCAAAGGATAATTTGGGCGCTTGGCCACGGGTGCTAATATATTTCACAAAATTAATTCTCGTTTTAGCGGCAAAAATAAATTACAACGATTCCACACGGATGCGCACCACTGGGCCATCCACAGTATCCAAGGCTTCAATTAAACTGATGGCGCGGTTGAGGTTTTTTTCCAACACTTTGTTGGTTAATAAAATCACCGGCACTTGGGTATCGTCATCTTTGGGTTGCTTTTGAATTAAAGCTTCGATGCTAATACCTGCGTCGGATAATATTTGTGTAATTTTAGATAAAACCCCCGGCTGATCGGCGGCGGACATGCGCATGTAATAAGACGTTTCTATTTCTTCTATATCTAAAATAGTAAAACTGGTGAGCTGATCATCCTGGAACCCCAAATAAGGCGCGCGGTATTCCGGTGGCGCAAGCAGGGTGCGGCTCAACTCAATGATATCGGAAATAACCGCCGAACCGGTGGGTTCCGCACCTGCGCCGGGGCCGCAATAAAGCGTGGAACCAACAGCATCCCCCTTCACCACCACCGCGTTGGACACACCATCCACACTGGCAATTAAGCGTTTTTCCGGGATAAATGTAGGGTGAACGCGCAATTCCACGCGGTTATCCGCATGTTTACGTGCAATGCCTAAATGTTTGATGCGGTATCCCAATTCACTAGCGTAGGAAACATCCACCGGTGCAATTTTACTAATGCCCTCGGTATAAACACGATTAAATTGCAGCGGCATTCCAAAGGCTAAAGAACCTAAAATGGCCAACTTATGGGCGGCATCTATGCCTTCTACATCATAAGTGGGATCCGCTTCGGCGTACCCCAACTGCTGGGCCTCTGCTAATACGCTTTCAAAGGAGCGGCCTTTGTCTTTCATTTCGGTGAGAATAAAATTGCCGGTACCGTTGATAATACCGGCCAGCCATTCAATGCGATTGGCCGATAAGCCCTCTTTAAGAATACGAATAATAGGGATGCCGCCAGCCACCGCCGCTTCAAAGGCGATACTCACGCCCTTGGCCCGCGCCATTGCGAACAGCTCATTACCGTGCTGGGCGATTAAGGCCTTGTTGGCGGTGATAACGTGTTTGCCGTGAGCGATAGCGGTTTCAATCAGGGTTTTGGCGGTTGTGGTGCCGCCGATCAGCTCGACCAAAATATCCACATCGGGGTTTTTAGCGACTTCAAAAATATCGCGTGTAACGGCTACGCCTTGGGTGTCACACGCGGCGTTATCTTTGCGGCAGCCCACCTGAACAATACGAATTTCACAGCCTGCACGGGCGTTGATTTCCTGTTCATTGCGCCTGATCACATTAAACGTGCCGGAGCCTACGGTTCCTAATCCACAAATACCAATTCTTACGGTTTTCACGCTAAACCTCTGTAATTTGAGCCGCACCGGGCAAAAAGACCGCCACCTTACAAAGCCAGATTACCCCTGTCAACGAACAGTTAAACCTAAAAACCACTGTTGGCTGCTCTGCACAAGCGACTGATACGAAGAGCCAGAAACGATTTTTTCGAAACTTAGTGAAAGCGGTAGTCAACACATTAGCGGGTCGAGTTTTAGGCAAATCGTTTCAAATTCAACGGAGGTTTCTAGAATTGGGTTAATCCACAGCAGGTTAAAAACAAAAAAGGCCCCAAAGGGCCTTTTTTGTTTTGCCGCAGCACAAGAGTTATTGCACCGCGCCTTAAATGTAGCTGCTAGCCCTTGATGTTGAGCATCTGCGCCAAACGATCAGGCTCTACAAATCCCGGGACTATTTGGCCGTTTTCAAATATTAACGCGGGGGTTCCCGACACACCTAATTCCTGGCCCATTTGAAATTGGGCCGCGATTGGGTTGTTGGGGCAAACGTTGTTGGGTATTTCTTCCCGGTTTTTAAGCTTGGTTAATGCAGTTTTTTTATCGGCTGCACACCAGGCAGAGGCCAACTTATTAAAGGAGGGCGTGTTCAATCCGGCACGGGGATAACCTAAGTAGCGCACTTCAATGCCCAGTTCGTTCATCTTGCCAACGTTCTGATGCAGCATTTGGCAATAACCACAGTCGATGTCAGTGAACACATAAATAGATGCTTTGGGTTTACCCTGGGGGGAAAAGATAATCATGTCGTCTTTTTTGATGCCCGCCATCGACTTCGCACGCAGGCCATTACGCTCCTCATCGGAGACGTTCACCACCTCAGCACCGTTGACACGGTAGAAATCGCCCACAATAAAATTGGTGCCGTCTGCATTGGTATAGATGGCCGGCCCCTGCCCCAAAGAGACCTTATAAACGCCAGGAATTGAGGATTTTTGTACGTCAGAAACCGATAAATCGGGCTTGGCACCTTTTAATGTTTTGTTAATGCGTTGTTTTATCTCCTCCAAACTACCGTCATTACCTGGGGTGGCGGTTTTGTTGGCACCCGTAAGGCCCACGGGCAGCTCCACTTGTTTAGATTTTTCAGTGGCCATTGCACCTGCGGCCAAAGCGAAACATAACGCACCGGTTAAAAGAGGGGAAATCAGCTTCATAAAATGTCTCGGATAATAATAGGAATAATAAAGGGGTTAGCTGGGCATAAACCGTGTGCGCGCACTACAGCCGGATGAACCGGGCGAGAGTAGCACTAGCTGACAGATCAAAATAGGTTTGGTTCAGGCATATTCCAAACAGCGCACAGCTTGGCACACAAAAACCACGCAACACTGTTATGCACTACAACGAAAAAAGGCCCCTAGAGGGCCTTTTTTCTACTGATACCACTTATTTGCTGATCAGTTTTTCTTTAATACGTGCGGCCCTACCGGTCAGATCACGCAGATAATACAGCTTGGCCTGGCGTACATCACCACGGCGCTTAAGCTCGATGGCGGAAATTTGTAAGCTGTGCGTTTGGAACGTACGCTCAACACCTACACCGTGAGAGATTTTGCGCACGGTGAACGAAGAGTTTAAACCGCGATTTTTCTTCGCAATCACCACACCTTCATAAGCCTGTAAGCGCTCGCGCTCACCTTCAATTACGCGCACTTGTACCACAACGGTATCACCGGGAGAAAACTCCGGCAGATCCTTTTTAAGCTGCTCGTTTTCCAGCGCCTGGATGATTTTGTTTTTAGAACTCATAACCTGCTCCCCACAATTTAGCTTCACAGCTAAGAATTAACATGCAATTTTAAGTATCGGACTTGCGCTCAGCTTGGTACTGCGCAAGCAGTTTCAACTGAGCGGGACTCAACTCCAGCTTTTCTAACAAATCTGGCCTGCGCTCCCAGGTACGCCCTAAAGACTGCTGCAAACGCCAATTTGCAATTTTTTTATGATCACCGGATACCAAAACTTCAGGCACCCGATCACCCTTATATTCTTCTGGCCGGGTATAGGCTGGGCAATCCAGCAGGCCTGCGACAAACGAATCCTGTACCGCAGACTCCGACGCACCCAACACTCCGGGCAGCAGACGCGCCATTGCGTCCACCATCACCATAGCGGGTAATTCACCACCACTTAATACGTAATCCCCAATGGACCATTCTTCGTCAACAAAGCCTTCGATAAACCGCTCATCAACACCTTCATAGCGGCCTGCTATAAAAATGAGCGCAACTTCTTGGCTTAACCTCTGGGCAGCGTTTTGATCAAAACGCTTGCCCTGGGGGCTTAAATAAATAACTTTACTGGGCGATGCGCACCGTGTAGCCAAGTGGGCTTTCGCTTGTTCTAAGGCTAAACGCAAAGGCTCAACCATCATCACCATGCCGGGGCCGCCGCCAAAGGGGCGATCATCTACCGTTTGGTGGCGATCGAAGGCAAAATCCCGTGGCGATACGCAATGCAGGTGAATCAAGCCCTGCTTTACCGCCCGGCCCGTGACGCCCAGGCTTGCAAACGCCGTGAACATCTCGGGAAACAAGGTCAGCACTGCAATGTTCACGAGCCGACCCCATTTTTATTAAAAATCTTAAAAATCAGGATCCCAATCCACTCGAATGATCCCGAGCGCAAGATTGACATCCACAACAAACTGTCCAGGCAAATAAGGGATCAAACGTTCCGTTTGATCTATAGAGGCCTCATCACCTTGAACCTGTAAAACATCGTTGCTGCCGGTTTCCAAAAGCCCTTTCACTACACCTAGGTTTTTTTCCACTCCAGCAAACCGGCTGACCACCCGCAAACCGATCAGCTGGCTCCAGTAGTATTCACCCGCGTCGAGTGCGGGCAATTGCTCGCGCTCAACCTGGATACTCGCCTTACCTAGAGCCAGCGCCTGATCGCGGTCGCTGATGCCTTTTAGTTTTACGGCGATCCCCTGGGGGCGCAGCGCGTACTCTTCTACAGCAAATTCGCGCAACCCTTCGGGCAAGCTTAAAAACCAGGGCCGATAACGCAATACATTGTCGGCAGGGTCGGTAAAAGATTTGATCTTTAACCAACCTTTAACACCAAACACGCCAACAATCTGACCCACCACTATGGTGCCAGCAGGCACGCTGGCGGGGCTTTCAGGCACCGGCAAAGTACTTAAGCTGCTACTGAGGCGTCTTTAGCTAATTTGGCAACGCGATCAGAACACTGAGCGCCATTTTTAACCCAGTATTGCAAACGCTCTAGGTCAATGCGTAAACGCTCTTCTTTGCCGCGTGCAACCGGGTTAAAAAAGCCCAGTCGTTCAATAAAACTTCCGCCCAGGGCTTTCTCGCCGTGCGTCACAGTTACGTGGTAGAAAGGGCGCTTTTTAGAGCCGCCACGGGCTAAACGAATGCTTACCATGAGTATGTTCCAGTGGATATTCAAAAATCAGTCAACAATAGTACAGCCCACCCCGATCATACGGGGAGGGCTGCGAAAGGCGGCGAAGTCTATAGGAAACACCGCAACCTGTACACCCCTACTTGCTATATTTAGCAGACGGGAACGGCCCAAGCAAAATTTGTGCGGTTAGCGCCCAAAGCCTGTTGGGGCGCCACCGCCCATCATGCCGCCCACGCCGCGCAGCATTTTTGACATGCCGCCGCCTTTGAATTTTTTCATCATTTTAGCCATCTGCTTGTGCTGTTTGAGCAGGCGGTTAATGTCTTGAATGTCGGTGCCAGAACCCATAGCGATGCGACGCTTGCGGGAGTTGTTGATCAGCTCAGGATCCCTCCGCTCGCCAGGCGTCATGGAGCTGATGATAGCTTCCATCTGCTTAAATTGTTTGCCTACGTCGGCCTTTTCCGCCGCTGCGGTGATATCGCCCATACCGGGCAACTTGCCAAGAATCGCCCCCATGCCGCCGAGGTTTTGCATTTGCTGTAGTTGATCGCGCAGGTCTTCTAAGTCGAAGCTTTTGCCTTTTTTAACTTTTTGAATCAGTTTTTCGGCCTTGGCTTTGTCGAGTTTTTGCTCAACATCTTCGATAAGCGATAACACATCACCCATGCCAAGAATGCGCGATGCCAGACGGTCAGGGTAGAACGGTTCTAAGGCGTCAACTTTTTCGCCTACGCCTAAAAATTTAATGGGTTTGCCGGTGACGTGACGCACCGACAGGGCAGCACCGCCGCGTGCGTCGCCGTCTGCCTTGGTGAGGATCACGCCCGTTAAGGGCAGTGCGTCGTTGAAGGCTTTGGCGGTGTTGACCGCATCCTGGCCGATCATGGCATCCACGACGAAGAGGGTTTCGATCGGGTTGATGGCTGCGTGTAGGCTTTTGATTTCCTCCATCAAGGCTTCGTCTATGTGCAGACGGCCTGCGGTATCCACGATCACTACGTCAGCAAAAATTTTGCGCGCGTGGGCGATGGCGTTGCGGGCGATGTCGATGGGGTTTTGTTCGCTGCTGGAGGGGAAAAACTCGGCGGAGACTTCCGCCGCTAGGGTTTCCAGCTGTTTGATGGCCGCTGGGCGGTAGATGTCCGCACTCACCACCAAGACTTTTTTCTTTTCTTTATCTTTGAGAAAACGCGCAAGTTTGGCCACCGAGGTGGTTTTACCTGCGCCCTGTAAGCCCGCCATAAGCACAACGGCGGGGGGCTGCATGGCCAAGTTCAGTTTTTCGTTGGCCTCGCCCATCATCTGGGTGAGTTCCTGCTCAACAATTTTGAGGAACTGCTGACCGGGATTGAGCGCCCGTGCGACCTCCTGACCGATGGCGCGTTTGCGCACTTCGTTGATGAAATCTTTCACCACCGGCAGCGCCACGTCAGCTTCTAACAAGGCTTTGCGCACTTCACGCAGGGTGTCTTGGATATTGTCGTGGGTGAGGCGGGCTTTGCCGGTTATTTTGCGCAGGGATCGCGTCAGCCGGTCGGACAAACTCTCGAACATAGTAGCTTCACTATTTAGAAGTAAACGAAAAGGGGGGCGATTATACGGGCTTGGGATAATAAAACCACTCGCCGATGTTCAAGACTCACTCGAACAGCGAGAGGATTTTTGTCGGCACTTTATCCATAATTTTTTTCGGCAAGGTATCTATTTTTACTGGTGCAGCGAGCGCCAGGCGCCCCTCCCTCTGAAGATATGTAGGTTTGACTAACAAGTTGGGGTTAAACCTAAAAACCCCCGGCTTCTGCCTTGCCAAATAGGCAGCAGGCACACTAACCTTTACCTCCGCCCGCCCTCAACTCACACACGGCCTCCGCATGATACCCAGCAGTCTTTCCATTCTTTGCTACAGCGCTGCTTGGATACTCTTAATTCGCAGGCTGCAACTGCGCCAAAGCCTGGCCTCCCCACTGATCACAACCTTAATTTGCTTAGCGCTGAGCCTTAATGCCTGGGCTATTTTCGCGCAGATTCACGTTGCCAACGGTTATCAGTTTGGCTTTTTTAAAGTCGCACCGCTGTTTTTTTGGGCCGCCAATGTGTTGATTTTTTTGAGCAGCTTAAAAAAACCGCTCCACAGCTTACTGCTGTTCACCCTGCCCTTAAGCCTGCTAGCTAGCTTAACCAGCCTGCTGGTGGCGGACAGCTCGGCCACGCCCATTGCGCTGGGGCCGGGTTTATTGGCCCATGTATTGTTGTCGCTTATTGCTTATAGCCTGATGCTTGCCGCTCTGTTTCAGGCTTTGATGTTGGCCTATCAGAACCAAAAACTACGCAGCAAACACCCCGGCGGCTGGCTACGCCTGCTGCCCCCACTGCAAACGATGGAAGCGCTACTGTTCGAATTGCTGTGGGCTGGGGAGCTGGTGTTAACGGTGGCGATTATCTCCGGCGGCTTATTCGTGGAGAATTTACTGGCTCAGCACTTAGCGCAAAAAACTGTGTTTTCCCTTTTGGCCTGGGCCACTTATGCACTGCTGTTGTGGGGGCGACACGCCCGTGGTTGGCGGGGGGCAGCGGCTATGCGGTGGACGTTTGCCGGTTTTGCTTTTTTACTGCTGGCCTATTTTGGCAGCAAGTTGGTGTTAGAGCTTATTTTGCAGCGCGCCTAACGCTTCATTTAATCCTCGCCTCCGGCGCACGGTGGCTGCGGCCAATGGCCGAGTTGTGACAGGTGTTCATGTAATCCACCAGCAAACGCGCCGTAAATCCCCAAATGATCTGCTCCGCATAGCGGTAAACCGGCGCCCAATGTTCCAGAACATTGGCCTGATGGTTAACTGAGTGACTACTGGAGCCGCCAATAGAACGGCTAAATATGTCGGTGCGCACCCGCTCATCGCGCTTTAAAAAAGCTAATGGCAACCAAAAAAAACTTTCAATTTCCCCGTCGCACAGAGTTAACGAGTGCTCCTCGTACCAGTGCGCCACAAAAGGCGCCACCTCAACGCCCCTGCGCGTATAGGCATGTGCCAAAGGCTGCTGCAAGCGAACAGAATGAGCCGCCAAGCCCACTTCCTCCTCCGCCTCGCGCAGGGCGGTATGCCATAAATCGCGGTCGCTTGGCTCCGCCATACCACCGGGCAAGCCCACCTCTCCCGCATGGCTATTCAGATGGCTTGCGCGCTTAACCAATAAAAGCTCAGGGTTGGACGTTTCGGCCCCGCGCACCAGCAGAACCACAGCCGCCAAACGCTGACGGCTTTTAGCATCGTTGAGCATCTTTGCTTCCTCTTAATAGGCGACAGTGTCACATTTTAAGCAGAATTCTATCCAGCTCGCCCTGCTTAACACCGCGCAATACGTGTATATAAATAATTGATATAGCTAATGCCATTCACATAGCGAATAAAATATTGTTAGTATGTTTTTTAATCAAACAATAGAAAAACACTTAGGCTTGCTTGAAACGAGGTATCCCCATGCAATCCGATTGGCCCGCTGTAGATCAACTGCTCACGCTCGCAAAAGAGAACCCCGCGCAACTAGAAGCCCTGCGCCTGCGCGAAGTTGAGCGTTTAATTGCCACCGCACCAGAATCCATTCAACGCAGATTGCGCGGGTTACAGTTTCAAATCGACTGTAAACGCACGTTACACAGCTCACCGATGGGTGCTTGTATCGAGCTGTCTCAAATGATGTTTGATGCAGTATCCCAACTCAACAACGCCCTACAAGGCATGAGTACACCCACCACACAAACACGCAACATACGCCAAGCAGCAGTTTTACCCTTCACCAAAGCGGTGTAGCTCATCGCCTGGGTACCACAACAGGGCGAACTCATAGGCGGGTGATTCGTAAGGGTGCGCACCGAGCAGCGCCGCTTCCACGGCTGCGGCCTGAGACTGGAAACACAGCATTTCAACCCGGTACTCAGGCACGCAGGTTAATTCGCCCACAACGCCGGTATGGGGCCGAGCGCCGGGCAGCGGCATAAACTGCCCCTGCCCCAATGTCTGCCAGGCGCACAGCTGGTAATTGCCGAAACAGCCCGCTCCAGCGGCAAAAACCGCCGCTTTTACCGGTTCAAGATAATCAGCGGGCACATAAAAGCTCAGTTTAACCCTATAATCCCGCCTCTTTTCTTTTGAAACCTCGCCCATACCATGCGCCTATTTGTTGATCAATTAACCAATATCGACTTCAGTTACCTCTGCCCAGAGCGCGGCCTACTCGGCGAAACCTGGCTTGCCAGCGTAAGCCTGGCGGGCGCGTTAGATGAACAAGGCATGATTTGCGACTTTGGCCGCGTAAAAAAACACCTGCGCCAATGGCTGGATGACACCCTCGACCACACATTGCTGGTACCCAGCCAAGCCCCCACACTTCAACTACAGCAAAGCGTACAAGCCTGCCAGCTGGATTTCGATTTTGGCAACAACCTAAGCCTCAGCACTCAAGGGCCGCAGTCGGCTTTTTGCATCATCCCCACCCCGCGCATCACCCCAGAAACCGTAGCGCACTGGTGTATGCAACAACTGGCGGGGGACTTCGGCCCCTCTGTCACCGCCATCGAACTTCACTTCACGCAGGAACACATTAACGGCCCCAGCTACCACTACAGCCACGGCCTGAAAAAACACCAAGGCAACTGCCAGCGTATTGCCCACGGCCATCGCTCAGGCATAAAAGTTTGGCGCAACGGGCAGTTATGCCCGTCCAGCATGGAATACATCGCACAAGAATGGAGGGATATCTACCTGGGCACCCGCGAGGATCTCATTGATAGCGACGACAACCACTGGGAATTTGCCTACCAAGCCCAACAGGGCGCCTTCCACCTGCGGCTGCCCAAGTCTTGCGTTTATTTAATGGACGCAGACACCACCGTGGAAAACATCAGCACACACTTAGCGCATAAACTCAAAGCCCAAACACCGCAGGATCAACTGGTGGTGAAAGCTTACGAAGGATTAGGCAAAGGCGCTGAAGTATCTTGCTAAGGCGGGGAATAAATGGGTTCGAATGGATGATGGATTTAACCTAAAACCCCATTAATCCGCCGCCTCACCCCAAGCGGGCAATAATGTTTGCTCAATACCCAACTGAGCCAAAATCCGCGCCACGATAAAATCCACCAAATCATTTATAGATTGTGGTTTTTGATAAAAACCGGGGCTGGCGGGCAAAACAATTGCGCCCATCTGCGTAAGTTTTAACATGTTTTCCAAATGAATTTGTGAATAAGGTGTCTCCCGTGGCACCACAATTAATTGCCGCCGCTCTTTTAAAGCAACATCTGCTGCGCGCTCAATTAAATTATTGCTCGCGCCATGTGCAATAGCGGATAAACACCCGCCACTCGCCGGGCAAATTACCATGCTGGCCGGGCTGGAAGAACCTGAAGCTACGGGCGAAAACCAATCTTCTTTGGCAAATAAGCGTAATTGATCCGGCTGCGCAGCACTCCAAGTTTGCCAAAATAACTCATGTGTATTTTCATCAAGGGGCAACGCCAAATTGGTTTCCGTGCGAATAACAATCTGCGCAGCCTGCGACACCAACAAATAAACCCGGCAATTAGCAGCAATTAATTGCTGCAATAAACACAAACCATACTGCGCACCCGAGGCACCGGTTATCGCCAGCGTAATTGTTTTACGCATAATTTAGCGCCCCAATTAATTTACCGTGCAAACCAGAAAACCCACCATTACTCATCACAAGAATATGGTCCATCGGTTTAGAATTATTCACTAAATAAACAATAATTTCTTCCACAGAACAAAAAGCGCGCTGTTTATTACCTGCATTTTTTGCCACATCACGTAGCGACCAATTTAACCCTGGTGGCTCCAACCAAATAACCTCATCCGCAGCCTGACAACTTTGCCCTAACGTTTGCGCATGGACACCTTGCTTCATGGTGTTTGAACGCGGTTCTATTACAGCAATAATGCGCGCCTGCCCCACCCGTGCGCGCAAACCTTCAAGCGTGGTGGCAATCGCCGTGGGATGATGCGCAAAATCATCGTAAATTTTGCGCCCTTTAACTTCACCAATTAATTCCATGCGGCGTTTCACACCGGAAAATTCTTTTAACGCCGCACACGCATTATGCGGCTCAACACCCACATGCCGAGCAGCCGCTAAAGCCGCCAACGCATTGTGAACGTTATGGGCGCCCAACAATGTCCACTGCACCTCGCCAACCCATTCACCCTGCAACCACACACTAAAATGGCTGCCATCCGGCGCCAATAAACGCGCCTGCCAATCCCCATCCGCACCCAGCGTTTGCTCCGGCGTCCACACACCTTGCGCTAAAACCTGTCGCAAATTTTGATCTTTAGCGGGATAAATAATTAACCCTTCTTCAGGAACAATACGCACAAGGTGATGAAATTGTTTTTGTATGGCAGCAAGATCTGGAAATATATCGGCATGGTCATATTCAAGATTATTTAATATGACGGTGCGCGGGTGATAATGTAAAAATTTTGAACGTTTATCAAAAAAAGCGCAGTCGTATTCATCCGCCTCAATCACAAAAAAACTCGATGCACCAAGACTTGCCGATGCCGGAAAATTATTCGGCACGCCCCCAATTAAATAACCGGGCGCGTAATGGGAATAATCTAAAATCCAGGTTAATAAACTGGCTGTAGTGGTTTTGCCGTGGGTACCCGCCACGGCTAACACCCATCGGTTTTTTAATACATGCTCGGCAAGCCAAGCGGGGCCGGAGGTGTAGGGAATTAAACGATTTAACACCGCCTCCATGACTGGGTTTCCACGGCTAATTACGTTCCCCACCACGATTAAATCAGGGTTTAAATCCAGTTGAGCCGGGTCGTACCCTTCAATGAGTTCTATACCCGCAGCGGCCAATTGTGTACTCATCGGCGGATAAACCTGCTGATCCGCCCCCGTAACCCGATAACCCAATTGTTTCGCCAGCACAGCCAGGCTGCCCATAAAAGTGCCGCAAATACCGAGAATATGGATATGGCCCATAGCTGTAACACCCCAAAAAGCCGCTAGGATACTGGATTAAACCTAGAAACCTCAAATGAGTGCCAAATGGACGAGAGAATATTCGCTGATTTGAATTTAAAAATGCTTAATTGGAATTTCAATTGTTGGGGGGGCAATTTTACTTAAGCATCGACATAGCATTATTCATCGCCTCGGTAAGATCTTCCGCATCCGCATTATCAATATCCCAATCCATATCCAAACGATCAAACGCCGTCACGGTTGAATAATCTAAATTTTCATAATGCATTTTTTTCGCTTCCAAGCTTTGCAAAAAGCCAACCGTGACCAAATCAGCGTAATCGGCTTTTTCCACCTGGCGAGTGAAATCCAAATACTGTAACGGAACATTTTTCAGCGCCGATGAAAACCCCCAAGCCGTTAAAATACGTGCGCCAATACGCGGATGCGCCTGACTAATTACGGATTCCAACGTGAAACTATCGCGCAAAAGAGCCGGATGCTCCTCTGCATAGGAGAGAATAGGCAATACACCAATTTGATGCACCAACCCCGCCAAAGCCGCTTCATCCGGCTTGAGCTTGGTTTTAAATTTACATAACACCGTACAAATACCGGCGATTTCTGCTGATTGATTCCACACCAAACGCAATCTACGATCCACCATATCACTGGTCGCTTGAAACATTTGCTCCATAGCAAGCCCTGTAGCCAAAGCGCAGGTGGTGCTCATACCCAAACGCGACAGCGCCATGTTTAAATCTTCAATAACTTTGGTGCCACGGTATATCGCGCTGTTAGCCACTTTAATAATACGTGCCGCCAAAGCCGCATCCTGGCCAATAATTCCCGCCAATTGCTTGATGCTGGCATTAGGATCATCGGCGGCTTCCCGCACCCGCAGGGCCATCTCGGGCATTGTGGGCAAAACCAGTTTGTCCTCATCAATAGCCAGCAAAATAATGTCGGAAATTTTCTCTACAAGATTAGCCATAAGCACTCCTAAGCCGTGAGCCAATCGGCCCCCAATCACATAGTTATAGCATAGGGAAGCGCCAGCCACTGAATTTTGCGCCGCTCATCCAGCGAACTAAATAACGGGTGATTAGCTACCGCCTGGTCGTTCACCACGGCTAAAAACTCATCGCCACAACTGAGCACCACCTCGCCCTGGGCTTCGTTATATTCGGCGCCATACAACGGTGTACCCACCGGCAGTGTGATACCCGTTATTTCACCTCGATACAGATGTTTTTTTAATTTACCAAGATATTGCATACGCGCCACAATTTCCTGCCCGGTGTAACATCCTTTTTTAAAGCTGATGGCATCAACATGATCAAAATTAAACATTTGCGGAATATATTCTTCAAAGGTTTCACTCCGCACCTCAGCAATACCCCTGCGGATTAATTCGGCATCAAAATCATTCGCCAATTCCAACGCGCCTGTAGCTATTGCGCCATTTACCCATGCATTAATACCTGAGTGAACGCCGTATATTTCAAGCCAATCATCGGCACGCGCCAACACAATAGCTTCTTCCAACACCAAACACTTACCCACGGACAACGGCTCAATTAAATTTAATTCCAATAAAAACCGCTCCACTATGTTTTTGCTTATTACTGCACGCACGGGAATTTCCTGTAACGCCAATTTTACCTTAGTAAAAACAGCGTATTTTTTTAACCCATCAAAAGCCTGCGTAAGACTTTTGTGTACCCGCAGAATAATTCCATTCAAACCCTGAAACGCAACAAACGACAAAACCATTCGGCCCTTCGGATTACACTGCGCCCCCAAAAGCCAATTGTGTTGCTCCAGCCTGCGGATATCACACGTCACCTGCGACTGCACAAAGCTCGCAGCATCTGGCCCTGAGACTTCAATAAAATGGTAATCCGACAAATTGTATATTTTGTCTGTGTGTAATTCATTTTCACTTTGGTTTGTTTGCATCATAATTTATCTCTGTCGGTCTCAACCCACTTTACTATTTTGTTGGCCTGTTACACCGATTAATGGTTTAACCCCTTATACTGTTATGCCTTTTGCCAAACCGAGCACACCATGGACCACAACCGATTAAAATGGGCCGCCCGCCGGGGCATGTTGGAGTTGGACTTGATCTTACAGCCTTTTGTCGAGAAGGTTTATCCAACGCTAAACGCTGAACTTAAAAACGATTTTGCAGATTTACTCCTCTGTGAAGATCAGGATCTATTTACATGGCTGCTCAATCGGGGCGAGCCAGAGGCTGAACACCTGCTGTTGATGGTCAGGATGATCCGCGAATATGCGCAAAAAAAACCTTAAACTCGCAGTAACTCTGCACCCCTCCCGGAACTATTTACACGGGATAATAGCGCTACATACACTGGCCAGCATCACAAGCCTCTGCCTGCCCCTTGCGATGGGTTATCACCTCATTGGCCTGAGCGGCATTGCTATAAGCCTGTGTTATCAACTCACACGCTATTGGCACTATAGCGCTGTACGGCAGATAAGTTTCGACGGCACCACTGTTGCGGTTCGGTCACTCACAATACATTCAGCCGAAATACAATCACTTGCAGCGCAATCATTTGATACACAACGGCCACCCCACGAGGAGCATGAGGAGATCGGCGTGCTCACTCCTAGCGTGTGGGTTCTGCCTGGTGTGAATGTATTTTATTTTCAAAACCAAGAGGGCAGTAAAAAAAACCTGCCGATATTCGCCGATGCCGTATCTAAAGATGATTTCCGCAAATTACGCATTTTTGCACTGCGCGGGCCATTATTTTAAAAAATAATCAACACATTCTAAGATCGCGCAGCATCTTGCAATTTCGCCAGCTGTGCCGCCAATGCCTCTGGCGGAAATTCAGATGTAGCCACAGCATCACCCAAAGCGCGCAACAGCACCAGTTTTAACTTGCCAGCCGCAACTTTTTTATCCAGCGCCATATAACGCATAAATGCATCGGCATACATATTAGGTGGCGGCAAAATAGGCAAACCACATTGCGCCACCAACGCCACCACACGCTGGTGATCGCGCGCAGTAATCCAACCGATATTAAGTGACAACTCGCTTGCCATCACCATTCCCGCACCAACCGCCTCGCCATGCAGCCATTGGCCATAACCTAAGTTGGATTCAATCGCATGGCCGTAGGTATGACCAAAATTTAAAATAGCTCGGCGATCGTTTTCCCGTTCGTCCGCCTCAACAACAGCGGCTTTAATTTCACACGAACGCACAATGGCGGTTTCAACCAGCGCCCAATCTCGATGCATTAAGCCTGCGATATTTTTCTCTAACCACCCAAGAAATGCCGCATCATAAATAAAACCGTATTTTATAATTTCCGCCATTCCTGCCGAAAATTCACGATCCGGCAATGTAGCCAATACGGCGGTATCAATAATTACCGTTTTGGGCTGATAAAATGCACCAATCATATTTTTGCCCAGCGGATGGTTAACGCCCGTTTTACCGCCAACGGAGGAGTCCACTTGAGATAATAAAGTGGTCGGTATTTGTATAAAAGGAATACCCCTCTGATAGGAGGCGGCAGCGAACCCCACCATATCGCCAATGACCCCACCGCCCAGCGCTATTAAGGTCGCATCACGGGAGAAGCCTCCGGCCAATAACGCATCAAAAATTAAATTTAACGTATTTAATGTTTTAAATTTTTCACCGTCCGGCAGTATCAATACTTCACATTTCCCCACCCAGGTTAATCGGTCTTTAACCGCCTGCAAATACAAAGGTGCAACCGTTTCATTAGTAACAACCAATACCCCCCCTTTACCAATAAACCGCTCAAACATCGACGTAACCGTCAACGCCCCGGCTGTCACTTCAATATCGTAGGAACGCTCACCAAGCCCAACTGTAATTTTTGCCATATAAATTCACATACCGTAAAAAATTGCATGCTCGATTATCCCCAATAATACCAACAACCTCAATTGGCGCTGCGGATGTTATTAGAGGATGCCGAGTAAAAATAAGGACAAGCGGAAACGCTTATTTAGTGTGGGGTTTGGATATTTTTAACGACTTTTAGATTCTAAAAAAAATCAATATTTCGGAAAAATGGATGCACAAGAACACGGAAATTTGAAGG
>JBEGTZ010000094.1:0-5532 GCA_041179125.1 Pseudomonadota bacterium
CTAAAAAACCACCGCTCTTGCTGCGCCGCCATATCCAACAACTTCTCCTGCCCATCCGTTCTACGTGTTTTTTGAACGTACTGGCTGTAAGACGGGATAGCAATAGCCGCCAATATGGCAACAATCGCCACGGTTACCATTACCTCAATAAGAGTAAAACCTACATATTTACGCATAACTAAACCTATGGACTAAAAGGTAATTCGCGCCAGGATTGGCGAGAGCTGGGGGCTTCGGCGGCCGGGGCTTCACTTGTTTTAATATCTCCTAAGGACGTGCCAGTGGTTATTTTATTTCCAGGCGTTGGATCCGAGGCTGCACCCTTACCAAGATCATGGAATTTAGGTAATTCTTTAATTCCAGTTCCATGTTTAATAGCCCCCGGCAGACCTGAGAAAAAGTCCAAACGATATTGGGCTGAATTTCCATAAGGGTCGCAGGCATTGCCCGGTTCATAGGTATTAAATACCAATGTGTTATTAATCAGTATGGTTGATGTGTAGTTGCGAGAGTTCTCAGATTCAAAATCAAAATACCAGCCATTGCCTGCGGATATTGTGTTTTCAAGCTCTTTACGGGTTTTGATGGTGGTAGAGCCGTCAACAAAATCTTTATTTAAATTACCACCCTCTTGTGCGGTATACCCGGTGAGATTTTTTAATGTGTCGGTAGCTTTAGTGGTGGTGATTGCGACTTCTCCTGATTCATTAATCTCATATTGCTCTTTAACGGCGTAATAGGAATTTTGGTTCAGCGGGTCAACTGACGAATCTAGGTTGTCGGCATCGGTAAAGTAACGCCCAGTACCCGCAAAAACCCAATAATTATTTTTCTTATCTACAACAGTATAGGGGGTGGCGGCGAAAGCGCGTTTAGCCCCCTTCAGGTCTATAACCTTTGTTGGCGTCTCTAGTGTCCCATTCAAGTGAACTTTAGCGCGGTAAAGCTGCCCAGCAGGCGCTGCGGGGGTGCCTTCTACCGTGCCAAAATAAATATAATCATCCATATAATCGCCATTCCATTCGCGGGAATTAATACCGCCCACCCAACCGTTTTCATTGCTGAGTTGAGTACCATTTTTATCCACCCAGTCCATTACGTTGGGCGATAAATTAAACAAATACATTTTTGGTTTTTGGGTGCTAGTGAAAAGAGTGGTATTGGTTACGCCTGTGGCAAGCGCCAAATACCATTCATTTTTATCTACCTCGCCTTTTGAATTAAATGTACGGAATTTAACAATATCAGGGTTGGTAGTGGTGTAGCTGCCATCCGGGAGCGGGATTTCTGCCAGTAATTTGGGTGGTTTTTCTGGGTTGGTAACATCCAAAACAATAACAGCTGAACGTAAATTACGTATATCTGTGCCATCGTTATTTACATCAATTGGATAAGTCTTTCCACCTGTACGCATGGTAACAACTAATATTGTTCCCCAGCCATCAGTGTGGACATCGTCCTTAGGAAAAATATTTACGTCATAAAATTTAACCCGTCCATCCACAAAATAGTTATGTGCATAATTAGGTTCGGCCAGAAATTTTAAATTAGGTAATAAATTAAATGGCGCATAAGCCCATAGCTCGTCGCCAGGGTTTATTGATGAAGGTAAATCACCACTCTCCTTAACGTCTTTGCCAACATTAAAGGCGTGTAACATGCCATCGTTTGCGCCCACGTACACTACATTTCGGCGGTATTTGTATTTGTTACGGAACGCGTTGTACGTATCATCACCATACTGGCGGTCATAACCTGCTTTGGGGCTACCTACAATTAAAGGTGATGAATTAATAATATCGCCTAACAACCAGGGTTCTTTATTTATTTCTTTTTCTTCGGCGGTTTCGTCGGGTTTTTCGGTGACAGGATAATTAGGGATAAAATTTAAGCGGCGGCTACGGTAGCCACTAACTTCGTTCCCACGAATGTAATTAACCAAATTGGCTTCGCTGCCAGCGGGTGTTGCTAGCCAAAGCGCTCTCGTGCTATCCGCCGCTAGCGAAGCATCAAATGCCACATGTGTAGCACTTGAGTTCTTATATGTAATAAATCCACTTTTATCTATTTTTGTGCTGGGTTCTGTATCCAGCGCAGTAAAAATATAACGACCCCCACTGCGGGGAGTGGAATAATCGACTTGCGTGGAATAGTTTGTCACTTTAGCCAGGTTATTTTCAGCGCTCCAAGCTGGGCTGGCAAAATTGAGTTCGCTAATCGGTTTATTGTTCACCTTCGTTACTGGAATCCCTTTATCAAGCGTGATCTCAAACTTAAGCGGTTTGTCTGAGCTGTCAAGCAACTCACCTGCTGCATTGCGCTTATACGCAGTAAGGGAGCCAAGCCAGCTAACGGGTTTCACATTATTGCTGAGATCCACCGCTAGCTCTGGGCGGAATAATGTTGAAATACTAAAACCCGATCCGTCATCATCTGAATTAACAGAACCTATAGCCGCATAGTTAAATGTCGATGGGCTGGTTATTCGCAACGTATCTCTAATGTCTTCTGCAATTTTTTCTGGGTTTACAACTTTCAGGTAATTATCCGGTATATGATCTTCTCCAAGAGTTCTTGATGAGTTTATATATTTATCCCATTCTGGTTTTCCAAGAGGTTTATTATCATTATTTAAATCATCGAATCCACCCCATTTGGCTGCGTAAAACAATGGTGGCTCAAGCACTTGGTTTGAGGATGAAGTTGTTGTATATATGGTTTCATCGCTGGTATCAGAGCCGTGAATACTAACCAATCCTTGATAACCTTCTTTTATCGTGCCGGTTTCTACAATGCCGGCAATTGTGTAGCCTAGCTCTAACGTGTCACCTGTGGATTCGCTTAAAGCTTTTGTAGTAACGGTAAGCTTTGTTGCCCCGTCATAGATATAAGTAATTAACTGAGTTGCGTCTTGGTCGAAATCTGACCCTTGCTGGGAGTCTTCCCATACAATTAAATATTTTCCAGACCAAGTTTTAGTAAGATCATCATATTTTTTATTATCCAGAATTTTAAAGTCAACTAGAGCGCAGCTCCCCATAAGCGCTGCGCCTATTTTAGTTTTATTGCGGCATGCGGGCAGTATGATAGTGGAAGTGTTAGGTATTTGAATTTTTGCTTCCCCCATCGCTAAAGTTACACCCAAGGTGCGAATGCTGGATTCAAAATTATTAGGGTTTATATTCCGTGTGGTGTAGGCCTTATGGGCCATACCCGCCATTAAATAACCACCTTGTAATGTCGGTGCTTCGGGACAAATACCTGATTCATCGGCTAAATTAGTAATTTTAGCAGCTTTGCATACTTTTGAATTGGGGTCTCCAGCTTCTGCACTAGTTGTTCCTGGAGCGGGAACCGCGTGGAAATAATTTGCATTGCCTAAATTTTCATCTGTACCAATGGCAGTTGTAGCAGCTTTAATGTCGGCCAAGGTGAATTTTGCTAACTCTGAAATATCATTTATATCGTGTGAGGTTGTGCTGCCGTTAATTGCCAAAACGTTTAGACTGGAACATGATTTTATTGCGCTAGTTTTTGTAGGTTTTGTGGCGAGTGGGTTGGCAGCCCAACTTAGTGGAGTCATCGCTTTTTTGGCCACGCTATTGGAAAAAAACTTACCGTCATTGGGTGTGGGGCGAGTTGAAGTCCCTGAGAGATAATTGTACGCATCCAGTAGAATTTCAGATAATGGATTTCCCCAGCTAACGCACTCACCATTATTAAACTGGGCCACTCGTCCATAACTTGTGGAGGGGTCGCCACATTTTCCGTAAGTGCCCCAACCTGCGTATGAGCTAAGTTGGATCGCAGTAACGCCGCTTGCGTAATAGTTCCAATTCACAATACGTAAACTGTCCAAAAATGCTATTAGTCCAGCGTCAGCAGTTGCACCGCTCTTCGAATAATTAAATTCACCGTCAGCATCAATTTCATTGCTTATGGGCGCCACATGCCTGCGCAGGGCGCCGCCAGTTATATTACTTTCAAAACTGCCGGTAATTAGTCCCCATTGGACTTGAGATAATACCTGGCTGGAATCTTGTAAAATACCTGTAGGTTTTGATTTAGTGCCATATTTAGTGCATGTTGGGGATGAGTCAACGTGCTGAAGAGGGGAACACGCAATAACAAACGCTTGTAAGTCTACAATTTTTTGAGTGTATGCTTTTCCATTGTAGTCGGGTTCATATTTGGCTACATAACTTTTCCCATCTGATTTTGGCCTAGTATTCACCGATGGACTGTCGTGGAAAAAATAATAATTAGGTTGGCTGGCCACCGTGGGGAATATATCTGACATTAATTTGTTTAATGCAGAGGAAATAGGATCGCCTATTAACTTTGCACTATTGGCTGGATCAAGTAAGTCTTTAGTTATATCAACTGTGCCACCGTTGAGTTCTAGACTGTCCCAATATTTACACTGCATCCGCTCTCCCGCCGCCCATAGAGAAAAATTCCCGCGTGCTACGCGAATCAGTGGGCGGTTGGTGGTGTTTTGTGATAATAAATTATCATTTTTTAGCCCGCCAGTGCCTTCTGAAGCGTTACCTTCCGCAGTGGTGCTGTTGTAGGAGGTATTACACAGCGTAATACCTTTTTGTACCAAGTTACATTTTTTTACGTCTTTAGTTGCTGCTGGGCAAGTTAAATTTTCGGTTTGAGCATAGGGTGTTAATTTGCGCAGGTCAGAACCGTCGTAATATTTAGCAAAACTGTGTGCATCACCTGGAATGTGGCTGCGTTCTAGTAATACGCCATCAATGTCGGTGGGTTGCGGGGTTACACGTTTCCCGCCATAAAATGTTTGCCGCAAAATATCTATACGGGTCATGCTGGCCCAATTTAAAAAATTACCGCTCCAATAAGTTGTCGTGTCATCATTGCAGTAGTAGGCATAATAAACTTTGTCATCAATTTCTACTTTTGTACTTTCATCCTTGTAAGCTTTTGATTTTGGCTCAAACCAACCCTTTGACGCGTTATATTGATAGCAGAGTTTATTATCAAAATAACCTATATATTCAACCGTCGCTTTAAATGTGGTTTCTTCTATTGTGTCTCCATCAAGATCTTCATAGTCGCTATACACTTTAAAAAATAATTGGTGATCCTTCGGCATGGTAAGCATAACCACCGGAGGAGCATTATTTGATAAAAGCCCAGGAGGAGACTGGCTGGAATCCGATGAGGTGGGCGCAGCTGTGGCGGCACCACCGAGTGCGGTGAGTAGGCAAATAAAGGTGTTAATTAGGTATTTCATTTTGGATACCTTGTTATTTTTCTAAGCGGAAAGTGGTTTGTACTACAACGTGAGAGCGCTTGGCATCGCCCTCGGCTACGGCGGTTAGGCGGAATAGCGGAGCTAATTGTGCGTTAAGCGCGTCAGTAGCAACTGAAGCGCTGTTTTCTTCACTGTCAATCACGGCATCATTTTGGTTTTTTGATGGCTTTTTCACAAAACACAAAAACTCCACCAGTATTCTAACAGGGGTTCCTGCGCCATCTTCCTGTTTCAAAATTCCTGTGGGA
>JBEGTZ010000095.1:0-22590 GCA_041179125.1 Pseudomonadota bacterium
ACGCACCCGTTTGAAATTGTCGCTTGGGTGGTGCTGCCGGATCACCTGCATTGTATTTGGACCTTACCCGAAGGTGATGCCAATTTTGCGCTGCGCTGGCGATTAATAAAATTACTATTTAGCAAAAGCCTGCCCAAAACGGAACGCCTTTCTACTTCACGAAATAAAAATGGCGAGCGCGGTATTTGGCAGCGGCGGTTTTGGGAGCATTTACTACGCGATGAGCGGGATTTGGAACACCACATCCATTATGTTCACCGCAATCCTCTCAAGCACGGTTTGGTAACCCAGGTAAAAGACTGGCCCTATTCAACCTTTCATCTGTATGTGCAGCGTGCAATTTATCCAGAAAATTGGTGTGGTGGCGAGCCTCTGAACGATGTGTCGGTGGAATGATGCATAGGCCAGTGGGCAAATTGAGCTGCCGGAAGCAGCCTTGTAGGGCGGATTAATAACCCGCGCTGACGGTGTTGTCGTTCAAGATAATTTTTGTAAGCACATGGAATTTTGTTGTGCGGTTTTTATGGGGTTTGTGCTTGGCTGCTGGTGCGCTGCGCGGGTTACGCCGAACTTACCCAGACAACCACCCCATCACCCCAGCAAATCCAGGCCGTAAACGCCTAAACCTCTCTGCAACTGCAAACAACATTTGTACATAATTGACACTTTGTTGTGTGCAAAGTACTGTAAGTCTCGAACACATGTAGAGGTTTACAGCTATGCGCCTGTCTATTGAGTTATCCCCGGAACAACACCAACTACTAAAAGCCGCGGCTGCAATGCAGGGCAAATCCATCAAAGATTATGTGCTGGGCCGTACTCTGCCTGGCAACGATGAGCAGGAGGCGTTGCGGCAGCTGGAGACGTTTCTTAAGCCCCGCATCGAAGCCGCCACAGCAGGCTTTTTGTCAACCAAGTCCGTTGATGACATTTTTAATGAAGTGCGCGGCGAAGACCGCGAAATATGACTTCGTACCATCTCACTTGCGATGCCGAAAACGACCTGCGCGAAGTGGCTCGATACACGCTCGATACTTGGGGTACGGATATTTTTGATCAATACCGAGCCGGACTGAGCAATACATTCGCGGCAATTGGGAATGGCACTTTGATCTCGCGGCAATTTTCTGTCCGCTATGCCCAATTACGCGTCACTAAATATCGCTATCACTATGTGTTTTTTGTAAAAGAGGATGCAGCCAAGGCCATTATTATTGGTGTTATACACGAGAAGCGAGACATAGTAAGCCGCCTTCAGGAACGTCTCTCCTCCAAAAAAAAGCACAAAAACAAGCACATCCATAAATTCTAAATTGAGAACAGGCGGCATTCTATTTGGGCCGTAAACGCTCAACGCAAAGGCCTGTTTTAACGCCGCCACACCCGCCCAGTGATCCCGGTGTTGATGGGTGAGTAAAATGCCTTAGGCTGCAACCGATGGCTGTGGCAAAATTGCGCGACGGGTTCGGCATCGCCTGGGGCTATAATTCAAGCGTCCTGGTTTTGCTTCAGTATCCAAACGCAATCCTAGAAACCTCAACTGAACGCTACTGCGAACGCCTAACACTTGAATTTAAAGGGGCTTTTTACAAAATTTGACTCAGTGTAGCGGCACTACTGCTGTCACCAAATTTCGTAAAAACCCCCTTTAAATTCGGCGGCTTAGTCGCTCTCGTTACGCGTTCAGCTGAGGTTTCTAGGATAATTATCGGTAAGAATGGGCGCAGGCAGGATGGCAAAATCTGAAGTCGGCATACGCTCTGGGTTCTGTGATGATAGGTTCTGTGATGATTGATTCTATTAGAGAGGTACTGCGATGATCGCTTCGTGGCTACACCGTTGGCGCCAGCGCCGCCGTCTTGCACCTTTAAGCACAACCCAGGCCGATCTTGAAACCTGGTACACCACCGCTGTAGGCGCCATGCTGCTGGAGGAGGAATTAAAAACCCTCCAACCGTTACTGAGTAACCTATTCGGGTATCACCTGTTGCAGTTGAGCATCAACCCGCCCACTGCGCTGTTTGACGGTGCCCGCATCTTACATTGTATTAACGCCGCTTCATCGGCTACCCCTCAAGCGGGTGTGGGGTTGCACTGCGAATACGATCAACTGCCCCTAGCGGATGAAAGCGTGGACGTGACCGTTCTGCACCACGCCCTTGAGTTTTCCCCCAACCCGCACCAGGTGCTCAAAGAAGCCTGCCGCGTGACCATCCCGCGCGGGCACATCGTTATTATTGGCTTTAACCCGTTTAGCCTGCACGGCTTAGTGAAACCCTTTGCCCGTGTGTTTTCCAAAGCGCCCATCTGGCGCTACGAAACCTTAGGGCCTGCCAGGGTAGGGGATTGGTTGACGTTTTTGGAATGCTCCCTGGTTAAACAGGCCACGAGCTTCGTAAATTGGCCGGTCAACCAATCCAGCTACCTGGCTAAAACACAGCGGTTTGCGCAGGCGTTGAGTAAATTGCCGCTGCCTATGGGCAACTTTTATTGTTTGGTCGCGCGCAAAGATGTGTTGTGTATGACGCCCCTGCGCCCACAATGGCAGGTGCCATTTACTGGCTTGAGCAAGCCTGCGGTAGCCGCTCGGGCCGCAGCCCGCTTGAGTTTGGTGAAAAAACTACCGGATGCTGATAGCCGTGAATAAACAACCCTTCAACCCAATAGATAAAAACCCCAAAGGCTCATTTTGAAACAGATAGAAATTTTTACCGACGGGGCCTGTAAAGGAAACCCCGGCCCCGGTGGTTGGGGCGCTTTATTGCGCTACAACGGCCAAGAAAAAACCATCAAAGGCGCGGAAGCCAACACCACCAATAACCGCATGGAGTTAATGGCGGCCATCTGCGCATTGCAGTCAGTACGCGAGCCGTGCGAAATCACCCTCACCACGGATTCCCAATACGTGCGCAAAGGCATTACCGAATGGATGGCCGGTTGGAAGCGCAATGGTTGGCGCACAGCGGATAAAAAACCCGTCAAAAACCAAGACCTATGGCAGGCTTTAGATGCCGCCAGTGCCGTACACCAAATGCGCTGGTGCTGGGTGAAAGGCCACGCCGGGCACCGCGAAAACGAAATGGCCGACCAACTGGCCAACGAAGCCATCAACGAGTTAACCCCATGAGCCGGCAAATTATTTTAGATACCGAAACCACCGGCCTTGAACCTCAACAAGGCCATCGCATTATTGAAATCGGCTGCGTGGAATTAGTAAACCGCAAACTCACCGGGCGGCACTTCCACCACTACATAAACCCCCAGCGCGACATCGACGAAGGCGCCCAAGCGGTGCATGGCATCAGCGCAGAATTTTTAGCCGATAAACCGCTTTTTACCCAGCTGGCGGATGGCTTTTTAGCGTTTATCAAAGGCGCTGAAGTCATCATTCACAACGCCCCGTTTGACGTGGGCTTTCTCAACCATGAACTGAATTTATTAGAGCGCGGCCTGGGCAAAATGGAGGACTATTGCTCCATCATTGATACCCTCGCAATGGCCCGTCACCGGCACCCTGGGCAAAAAAACAACCTGGATGCCCTGTGTAAACGCTATGAAATAGACAATTCCCACCGCGAGCTACACGGCGCCTTGTTGGATGCGGAAATTCTGTCCGATGTGTATTTGGCCATGACCGGTGGGCAAATAACACTCTCCCTCGGCGGAGACGACCGCAACGCCGATGGTTCCCACGCCGAAACCATCATCCGCGTACAGCGCAGTGCGCCGGGTAAAGTGATAAAAGCCAATGCCTTCGAACTGGAAGAACATGCAAAAAAACTGGCACAAGTGGATAAAGCCTCTGGCGGTAATTGCCTGTGGTTACAGCCGGAATATAGCCAGTATTGATGTAAACCACGTAGGGGCGTGACGCATCGCGCTGCAAGGCGCGCATTCCCTACCTATACTGTGTTTTTTAACGAAGGAATTCACCGTGAACCTGTTCAATTCAACGCACAATAAATTAAACCTAGCCCTCATGCTTACCGCGTCGATGCTGCTGAGCGCCTGCGCCAACCAGCCGGTGGTTAACGCCGAACCTGCGGTAAAAAGTGAGCCGATTATTAGCACCGCGTTAACCAAAGAGCGGCAGGCGCAAATTACACCCACCGCTGCGGTGAATGTGTTAATGGAAGGCAATAACCGTTTTTTAACCGGCACCATGCTTAAACGTGATTTATTAGCGCAAGAACAAGCCAGTGGCACAGGCGGGCAATTTCCCTTGGCCAGCATCGTCAGCTGCATAGACTCCCGCGCCGACCCCGCCTTGATATTTGACCAAGGCCTAGGGGATTTATTTGTAGCCCGAGTGGCAGGCAACATTGTGAACCCGGATATTCTAGGCAGCTTAGAATATGCCGCCAAAGTAGCAGGCTCCAAAGCGATTGTAGTTTTGGGCCACACCCATTGCGGCGCAATAAAAGGCGCATGTGACGGCGCCAAAATGGGCAACCTGACGCAACTAGTCGGCAAAATTAACCCAGCCGTTAAAGCCACACCCAGCGTAGGCGGCAAAGATCGAACATCAAAAAATCACGAATTTGTGGACGCTGCGGCCCAAATGAACGTGGCGCATACACTCAAAGCCATCCGCACCAACAGCGCCATTTTAAAAGACATGGAAAAAAAGGGCTTAATTAAAATAGTCGGTGCAATGCTGGATGTGGAAACCGGTAAAATAACCTTCATGGACGAATCGCTGCCTGCCAAAGTGCAAACCACGATTAAAACTTCGCATCACTAATAAGGGTTTGTTGTTCTTTTAAAAACCTCAGTTGGGTATTTGCTGGGGTTTTTTGGTTTTGGTGGGGTGGGTTAATAACTGGCTATAATTTTCTGGCAGCCTTTAGTGCTGCGTCTAACCTCCATTGTTCGGAGGTGTTTTCTTTGGAAGAAATAGTGAGTAACTCAATGGCTTTGTCGTATAGCTCTTTAGCCTTGGTATTATTTCCATTCTCTTCGTTGCTTTTTGCTAAATTAAACAAAATTATACCTTTGGTTAAGTTATAGGAATTATCTTCTGGGGTTTTTTCGGCAACTTTTAATGCTCTTTCACTAAATTCAATGGACTCTTTAAGTTTTCCTGCTCCTTGAAGTGCTGTTGATATGTTGTCCAAATCAATTGAGTTTAATATGGATTTTTCTTTAAATTTACTGCTAATGCTTTCAGCTGTATTCAGATGGGTTAATGCTTCTGAATATTTTTTTCTGTTTAAATAAAAATTTCCTAGCATTGATTCAGCGTTTCTTAAAGTATTTTCCTGAAGTGGCCTCGAGGTTTTTGCGCTTTCGACAGACTTTATTAGGTATTCTTCGGCTTTATCATAAGCCTTTGAATTTTCCGCCATAACTCCTAAAGCTAAATAAGAGCGGCTTACTCGCTCATCATGCGGGAATCGTTTCTCAAATGAAGTGATTGGCCTGACTAGTCTAGGAATGGCTTCACCATAGAGTCCAGCTTCGTAATGCCATAAACCGCTATTAATATTTGACTCTGTGCTGGCGCAACCGGCCAAGATCAATAGCGATATTAAAATGCTAATTTTATTAAGCAGTGCCATCTATTTGTTGAACCTTAGAAATATTTTCAGTCTTACAGGAAGGGTTAATAACCCGCGCAGTATTCGTTGGTAAATGCCCGTCCGGTATTGAAATTAAGCTCAAGCAGTTACCTGTATTTCCTGGAATGGTAGAATCGTCAGCACAGCTTTGTAGGCTGGTTAGATATCGCTCACCGATTTTGCGATAATAAACCCATAAAAACCAATTGCTGATTCTATACTCCATGCTTTATAGCCCTCGGTCTGCAACGTATGAATATAATTCTCAAGGCTATCTTTCCAGAAATTTACGCTATACATGCGGTTCCACTCGATGACATCTTTGCTAATCTTCTGGATGAAATCAGCAACTGGAATTTCCTCTATATCTGTGATTATTGTGCCGGAAGTATGCACAAAATTGTAGAGCGCTACATTTGAGAATTTAATGTGCGATTCATCCGTCTCTTCGCCAGCGTATTCGTAGAGCAGATGAAGGATGATGGTTTCACCTCTATCTGAAACTTCGTATTTACTTAAATGGTAGTCGTGATAGTGCATATGATGCCTAATGATTAAATATGCTGCGCAGTAGGTATCAGCAATATTTATTTGTGTAGTAGCACTAAGTTCAATCTTCGCATATTCCTGCTGCAACCCTTCCGTCTATAACCTCAACGCCACACTTACATTCTTGCGCATTTTCAGTACAAATCCCCGCTGCACTCGTTCCTGCGATCAGAGAAGAACCTTCGATCCAGCAAAGCCCCTTACATTGGGAGCTATCTGAACACTTCTTTCCAGCATCTGAGAAAGTAATGACACAAGTGGGGGTACCGAACATGCATACTCCACGGATTGTTCCACCCTTTGCTTTGCATGCGTTGATGTCTATCTTTGCTAATGCTTCGCTTCGCATCCGCTTAAGTGAATGATCGAAGCGATATTCCTCCCAAGTCGCGCACCCGGATGCGAAGAATAATCCTAGAAGTGTAAGCGGGAGGATTTTTTTCAAAATTTGCAGCCTAATGTCCTGCTAACGCGAAACTAACATGGGCTGTTTATCTTTGTGGGGCATGAGGCTTTTCTTTTGAGCGATGATATACAAATGTTTCCCAGGCCAATCATCATTTTCTAAATGCCTACAAACACAATCGCAAGTGTTTAAAATATTCAACAATTTGGATACACCTAGCGCTGCATGGTAGAGCTTTTTGCCAAGGAATAAGCTAACCGAATCACCGGCTTCATCCACTGCACCACTTGAAAAAATAAGCACGCCATCTTCAGCTAGAGCAGCGCATAATTTTTGAATGACGGCTTCTTGCTGATTTAGTGGAACATGCCAGATGCTATCCCAGGCTGAAATAAATGCATATTTTTTATGAAATTCCCAATCGTAGATATTCGCATGATGAAATGTAATATGCGGTTTAGCTATTCTTGCAATGTTTAACATTTCAATAGAAAAATCTAAACCCTCCACGTCAAAACCCTGTTGCTGCAATAGATCAAGAATGCGGCTATTACTACCGCAGCCAATATCTATCGCGCAACCTGATTTTTTAGCAAATTGCAGTGCGCGTTGATGCTGCGCGATTCCGTTTTCGCCTTTGAAATTAGCGTTGCTCCAGAATTCAGCAATTTCATTATAGTGTTCAGCTTGTTCTACTGGGTTCACGGGGTTTTGCCTAAAAATATTTTAAGCCGCATAAACCGGATAGCTTTTACACAAATCAAGTACTTTAGCTTTCACGCTATTAATAGTCGCCGCGCTGCTGCCGTTTTCTAGGCTGTCTAAAATATCCACCATCCAATGCGCCAGTTGAATACATTCGGCTTCTTTAAACCCACGGGTGGTTACGGCGGGTGTGCCTACGCGTAGGCCGCTGGTGATGAAGGGTGAGCGTGGGTCGTTGGGTACGGCGTTTTTGTTGACGGTGATATTGGCGTTGCCGAGGGCTTCGTCGGCGTCTTTGCCGGTGTAGGGTTTGTCGATTAAATCCACCAGCATTAAATGGTTTTCAGTGCCGCCGGAAACAATTTTTAAACCGCGTTCAATAAATGTTTTTGCCATCGCTTTGGCGTTTAATACCACTTGTTGTTGATAGGTTTTAAATTCGGGGCTCATGGCTTCTTTAAAGCTCACTGCTTTGGCAGCAATAACGTGCATTAACGGGCCGCCTTGGAAGCCTGGGAATACGGCAGAGTTGAGTTTTTTTTCTATTTCTTCGTTTTTCTTCGCCAAAATTAAACCGCCGCGTGGGCCGCGCAGGGTTTTGTGGGTGGTGGAGGTGGTGACATCGGCTATTTGCACTGGGGATGGGTACAGGCCTGCGGCCACTAAACCGGCGACGTGGGCCATATCCACTAATAAATACGCGCCTACTTCATCGGCAATTGCGCGGAATTTATGCCAGTCCATCACTTGTGAATAGGCGGAAAACCCAGCAACCACTATTTTGGGTTTGTGCTCGCGGGCTAGGCGCGCCACTTCTTCGTAATCCACTAAGCCTGTGGCGGGGTTTAAGCCGTATTGCACGGAGTTATAAAGCTTGCCCGAGGCACTCACTTTAGCGCCGTGGGTGAGGTGGCCGCCGTGGGCGAGGCTCATGCCGAGGATGGTGTCACCGGGGTTTAGCAGGGCTAAATACACGGCGGCGTTGGCTTGCGAGCCGGAGTGGGGTTGTACGTTGGCGTAGTCGGCGCCGAATAATGATTTGGCGCGCTCAATGGCTAAGGCTTCTGCGGTGTCTACATATTCACAGCCGCCGTAGTAGCGTTTGCTGGGGTAGCCTTCGGCGTATTTGTTGGTGAGTTTGGTGCCTTGCGCAGCCATGACTAGCGGGCTGGTGTAGTTTTCTGAGGCGATGAGCTCAATATGCTCTTCTTGTCTTTGGCCTTCGTTTTGGATGGAGGCCCATATTTCAGGGTCAAATTGCGCCAGGGTTTCATTGGGGTTGAACATAATGACCTCGGTGAGTTAGGACTCGTGTGGGTAGGGGTTTTGAGAAAAGGCGCGCATTGTAACCAAACTTACCCAGGGCCGACAGCGGCAGGGTGCGTTCCTTTATGGGGCTTAAACCTAAAAACCTCAGTTGAATTGCCAACTTATTGATCCGTCTAGTAAAAATATAAAAGGTTAGCTTGGGTGCGCAATTGGACGTGCCGGGCTAAATAACGCGAAATGTACACAAGCCTGAGAAAAATGTGTTTCTTCTTCTATACTCCTGTAAAGCGAGCGTTTTGAGCCTTATTTGAATGTTTCGCTTAGCGTATAAAAATTGTGTTTTTAAGCCTAAATACATGCAATCAAGCACGTTTATAAGGCTGTTTAATTATCTGCACCAGCAGATCAATCAACCCTAAAAAAAGAATACCGCCAGCATGACGCCCCCATTGACCCAAGTCTCCTCAGACCCGGTTGCCGATCTACATGGTGTTTATATCGCCTTGTTAAAGGATCAACGCCTATGGGGCGATGACTTTGCCGATGGCTTGAGGCTTATTACACAAAGGTGCAGCCAGGCGTTGGCGGTTAACCGGTGTAGTGTTTGGTATTTGGACGAAGCGGGATTGGCGTTGCATTGTCAGGCGCTTTATGAAAATGGCAAGAATGTCGAATCGCTTTCCGGCGTGTGTATTAAACGCTCAGATCACCTCCCTTATTTTGTCTGTCTGGATCAAAACCGTGTTGTTGCGGTGCCCGATGTTACCTGCGACAACCGTTTGGTGAGCTTTGCAGATTATTGTAAACAGCTGTCTATTACCTCACTGATGGACGCCACCGTGCGTTCAGAGGGTGAGGTGACGGGGGTTATTTGCTGGGAGCATCAAGGCGTTGTGCGTGAATGGTGTGCCGAAGAACAGGCGTTTGCCTGCTCGGTGGCCGATTTGCTCACCCAATTTTTTGTTTTCCATAAACTGCGCGAAACTGAAGAGCGTTACCGCAAAATTTTTGAAGCGGCTGGGGAGGCTTTGGCCGTGTTGCGCGGTAGCCGCATTGTGGATTGCAACCAGGCCACACTCCAGATGTTCCGCGCCCGGCGTGAGGATTTATTCTCCGTTCCGCTGCGCCATTTTTGGGCGGATGAACAGCCCGATGGGCGCAAGTCCACAGAGGTAGAACACACAGTATTTGGCCCGGCTCGGCACGGCCATTCGCAGCAGCTCGTTTGGCGCCACAAGCGTTTGGATGGTGTGGAATTTGATACCGAAGTGGGCATTACCCCTTTGTTTTTACGCGGCAGGCTTCACCATATTATCTGCCTGCATGACATCACTCATCGGCAGCGGGCCGAGCGTCAAATTCGCGAATTAAACACGCTGCAACAGGCTATTTTTGACGGTGCCAACTACAGCATTATCGGCACAGATGACAAGGGAATAATCCACACCTTTAACCGCGCCGCCGAGCGGATGCTGGGTTACAGCGCACGGGAAATTATCGGCAAAAGTACACCCGCCCGTTTCCATGCTGAAAATGAACTGCGCCGCCGCGCCCAAGAAGCCACCGAAGAATTGTCGCGCCCTGTTTCATTGGGGTTTGAAACGCTTATTGCCAAAGTGATTGATGGCGCGGTGGATGAGCGCGAGTGGACCTACGTGCGCAAAGACGGCAGCGGCTTCCCGGTGTTGCTTTCGGTCACGGCCCTGCGCAATAACCTCAGCGAAGTGACCGGCTACCTGTGTATCGCCTCGGACATCACCGAGCGCATCCGCGCCAATGCGGAGTTGTTACATTCAAAACGAGAAATCGAACGCAACGCCAACCACGACCTATTAACCGGCTTGCCCAATCGCTCGCGCCTGCATGACGTGGCCCGTGCCGCCATTCGCAACGCACAGGAACGCGGCCAGAAACTCGCCTTGATGCTGTTGGATTTAGACCGCTTTAAAGAAGTAAACGACACCCTCGGCCACGCAGTGGGGGATCAACTGCTCAAACAGGTGGCCCAACGTTTACAGGCGCTTTTGATTAGCTACGGCGCTTATCTTTATCGCTTGGGCGGCGATGAATTTGCGGTGCTGGTAACGCGTATTCAAGATAAAGACGCCACCATGCGTTTGGCTCAAACGATTAAAACAGGGTTGCGCCAACCGATTCAAATTGAAGGCATTACCTTGGAATTGGGCGGCAGTATTGGCGTGGCCCTCTTCCCCGACCACGGCGATAGCAGCCACGGCCTACTGCGGTGTGCCGATGTAGCTATGTACAAAGCCAAGCAGCAATCCTCCGGCGCACTTTTTTACGAACCGCAGTTTGATCTACACAGTCCCCGGCGCTTGACCTTACTCGCAGAGCTTGGGGCTGCAATCCGCAACAACGATTTGGTGCTGCACTACCAACCCCGAGTAGATATAGCAACGGGTATCTGTATTGGGTGTGAGGCGCTGGTGCGCTGGCAGCACCCCACTTTAGGGCTTATCCCGCCCAACGAATTTATCCCGCTGGCTGAATCGGGTGATTTAATCCAGCCCTTAGGTATTTGGGTGCTTGAAACCGCCATGGCGCAGGCGCAGGAATGGGAATTGGCAGGCTTAAACCTAATCGTCTCCATCAACCTTTCCTCACGCAACCTGATGGAAAACACCTTTCCTCAGTGCATTGAGCAAGCCTTATTAACATACGGCCTGCCGCCGGAGCGGCTTGAAATTGAAATCACAGAAAGCACACTCATCTCAGACCCAGAGCGTACCTTGATGGTAATTAACCGCATCCATAACCTCGGTGTGCGCTTTGCCATTGATGATTTCGGCACCGGTTATTCATCCCTTGCTTACCTAAAACGCCTGCCGATTCAAACCCTAAAAATCGACCGCTCATTTATTCGAGACTTATTAAGCGACGATCAAGACGCCATGATTGTGCGCTCCACCCTGGATTTAGCCCACAACTTTGGTTTGAGCGTAGTGGCCGAAGGCGTTGAAGACGAGGCCACCTTGCAGGAGCTAAAACGCTTGCAGTGTGAGCAGGTACAGGGCTTTCTCATTAGCAAACCGCTCCCGGTGGCTGAGTTTGAACAATGGCTAGTGCAATTTAGCAGTATTCCGTCCGCGTCAGATTCCACCGTTCCATTGCATTAGGGCGCCTCCGGAAATCCACTTTTCGCGCCCTTGCTTCCTTATTTTCGTGCTCATTCGGTCACTTATACCGCCTAAACCCCTTTAGGCGTGCGTCGTCGCTCTCGATTTCATTCCCGATGAACTTCTACCTTCCCCACCGTTGGGGTCGTCCAAATGCCTTGCGATTGTCACGAAAATTGAATTTTCGGAGGCGCCCATTAACCTAAAAACCGCCTCTTGAACCTAAAAACCTCACTTGAGGTTTCTGGGTGTCTTGCCTTGCGTGCCTCTTCTTGCCCTGTGTGCGTCTGCGCCATTGTGGATCTTTTGCAGAAGCCTATCCCCAATTTTTTTGACGGCATGGCTTTTTTATGACGCATATTGGTGCTCAAATTATTTTTAAGGCACAAAAATATTGCCTAAGGTGCGGTGCGATAGGTCATTTAATGGTGCTTATTGAAATTATTATGAGCCAATATTGTTCTTTGTTTTAAAATAACCAACAAAAACAAATAGATACAATCTGTGGCCCAAGGTTTGCTAGAACGGCTGAACCTCCATTATTAGGCTTACGTTATGCTTCCTATTAATCTTTTTTCCTTCAGCGATGGAAAAATAAAAACCCTGCACCTAACTTGGTTTGCTTTTTTTATCACTTTTATTATGTGGTTTAGCCAGGCGCCATTAATGCCGTTTATTAAACAGGCATTTGCGTTAACCGACAGCCAAATAAAAACCTTATTAATTCTGAATGTGGCGCTCACCATTCCTGCGCGTATTCTCATCGGTGTATTGGTGGATAAATTTGGGCCACGCCTTGCCTATAGTTTGTTGCTCGCCATTTCGGCGTGTTTTTGTTTTGGTTATGCCTTGGCTGACACTTACGAAATGCTGGCGCTGATGCGCTTTTTGGTCGGCTTTGTTGGTGCGGGATTTGTGATCGGAATTCGCTTGGTGTCCGAGTGGTTCCCCGCTAAAGAAGTGGGTTTTGCCGAGGGTATTTACGGTGGTTGGGGGAATTTTGGCGCGGCCGTGGCTTCGGGCGTATTGCCTGTATTAGCCGCATTTTATGGCGGAGAAAACGGCTGGCGCTGGGCGGTGGCTACCACAGGATTTATCGCTTTGGTTTATTCAGTGGTGTTTTATGCTTTAGCGCGCAACACACCTAAAGGCTCGCATTATTTCCGCCCTAAAAAATTAGGCGGCCTGGAAATTACCTCGCGTTTTGATTTTTGGTTTTATGCAATTATGACCGCGCCTTTAATTGGCTGCCTGTATTTATTGGCCTGGCGTCTTTCGCCCTCAGGCACCAAATTGCTAAGTGATACCGCCACATTGTGGGCTTATGGCGCGGTGACATTTTTAGGTGTTTATCAATACAGCCAAATTTTTAAAGTGAATAAAGACATTTTTAAACGCGAAGTGCCTGCTATTCAGCGCTATAAATTTAAACAAGTGGCCGTATTAGATTTGGCCTACCTGGCCAGCTTCGGCTCTGAAATTGCTGTGGTCTCTATGTTGCCGTTATATTTTATGAATATGTTTGGCATCACGGCGGTACAAGCTGGTTTGATGGCCGGTTGCTTTACCGTGGCAAATCTCTTGGCACGCCCAGCAGGTGGATTGTTTTCCGATATGTTTGGCCGTAAAAAAATATTGAGCATTACATTGGTGGGGCAGGCAATTGGTTATGTATTGCTGTCGCAAATCAGCGCTGATTGGTGGATTGGTTGGGCGGTTGCGGCAACTTTAGTGTGTTCGCTATCTGTACAAGCGGCTTGCGGTGCGGTTTATTCCGTAGTGCCCTTGGTGCAGCGCCGTATGACCGGCCAAATTGCCGGCATGGTGGGCGCCTACGGTAATGTCGGCAGCGTGATTTTCTTAACCCTGCTCACCTTTTTGGCACCCAACTTATTTTTTGTTGTACTGGCGGGTGTTTCTGCCGTTACCTTTGTGGCCGCACAGTTCCTCAACGAACCCAAAGGCCACATGGCTGAGGTGATGGAAGATGGCACTGTGAAATTAATTGAAGTGGAGTAACCGTACCGATTGTTCTGACCCAAAAGCCGCAAAGACTATTTGCGGCTTTTCTTTTTGCGCCTGGTGTTGTGAAAAACACGACTGAGGTTTTTAGGATAAAAAATAGGCCTGAACTTCCCAGGTTAAATCTTCACACTTGGTTTATCCGTCAAATCTCAGGATAATGCCCCGCTTTGCTTCTACCCGGCTTAGGCCGTAGCCAATCCACCGCTGTACTTTTGGAGCCTCTCATGCCCACTCGCTACCAACTCGCTAATGCCATTCGTGTTCTCAGTATGGATGCCGTGCAAAAAGCCAATTCAGGCCACCCCGGCGCCCCTATGGGTATGGCGGATATCGCTGAAGTTTTATGGAATGATTTTTTAAAGCACAACCCCACACACCCAGAATGGCCAGACCGCGACCGCTTTGTACTCTCCAACGGCCACGGCTCCATGCTCATTTACTCCCTGTTGCATCTAAGCGGCTACGACCTCTCCATCGAAGACCTCCAACAATTCCGCCAGCTCCACTCCAAAACCCCAGGCCACCCCGAATACAGCTACACCCCAGGTGTTGAAACCACCACCGGCCCCTTAGGGCAGGGCATCAGTAATGCTGTGGGTTTTGCCCTAGCGGAAAAAGTCCTCGGCGCGCAATTTAACCGCCCCGGTTTTAACTTGGTTGATCACTTCACCTACTGCTTTTTAGGTGACGGTTGCTTAATGGAAGGTATTTCCCACGAAGTGTGCTCCCTGGCGGGCACCTTGGGCCTGGGTAAATTAATTGCTTTTTACGACGACAACGGTATTTCCATCGACGGCCATGTAGAGGGCTGGTTTACCGATAACACTCCACAGCGTTTTGAAGCCTACGGCTGGCACGTAATCCCGGCGGTGGATGGGCACAACCCTGATGCAATCAAAGCCGCCATTCAGCTGGCTAAAACACAGGGCGACAAACCCACACTTATTTGCTGCAAAACCGTCATCGGTTTTGGCTCGCCGAATAAATCCGGCAGCCACGATTGCCACGGCTCACCCTTAGGCGATGCAGAAATCGCCGCCGCCCGTGAATTCCTACAATGGCCCCACGGCCCGTTTGAAATTCCAGCCGATATTTACGCCAACTGGGACGCCAAAGAAAAAGGCGCAGCAGCCGAGGCCGCCTGGGTTAAAACCCTTTCAGCCTACAAAACCGCGCACCCAGAGTTATTCGCCGAATACGACCGCCGTGTTCTGAAAGGTGAATTACCCGCCGATTTTGCTGAAAAAGCCCAAGCGTTTATCCAAAGCTGCCAAGACAAAGGCGAGAAAATCGCCAGCCGCAAAGCCTCACAAAACGCCATCGGCGCCTACGCCGCTATGCTGCCGGAAATCCTCGGCGGCTCCGCCGATTTGGCAGGCTCCAACCTTACACTCTGGTCTGGCTCCAAAGGTGTATCGGCTGAAGATGCCAGCGGTAACTACATTTATTACGGCGTGCGCGAATTCGGCATGAGCGGCATCATGAACGGCGTGGCCCTGCACGGCGGTTTTATCCCCTACGGCGCCACCTTCTTAATGTTTATGGAATACGCCCGCAACGCCGTGCGCATGTCCGCACTCATGGGTATTCAAAATATTTTTGTTTACACCCACGACTCCATCGGCCAGGGCGAAGACGGCCCCACGCACCAGCCCATCGAGCAAGTGGCTAACCTGCGTATGACGCCCAACCTCATGACCTGGCGCCCCGCCGACGGCGCCGAAACCGCCGTAGCCTGGAAAGCCGCCATCGAGCGCCGCGACGGCCCCAGCGCGTTAATTTTTAGCCGCCAAAACCTAGATCCCGTCACCCGCAGCAACGAACAAGTGGCCGCCATAGCCAAAGGTGCTTATATCCTGCGCGATAGCGAAGGCCAACCGGATGCCATTTTGATCGCCACCGGCTCAGAAGTTGGCCTGGCGGTTAAAGCTTATGAAGCCCTCACTGCTGAAGGCATCAAAGCCCGCGTGGTCTCCATGCCTTCTACTTATGTATTTGACCAACAAGATGCTGCATACAAAGAAGCCGTACTGCCGCTTTCCGTGACTGCTCGTGTTGCCATTGAGGCCGCCCATGAAGATTATTGGTACAAATATGTAGGCTTAGATGGCCGCATGGTGGCCATGAGTGGTTTTGGTGAATCCGCACCGGGCAACGTATTGTTGGATTATTTTGGTTTTACGGTGGATAACGTCGTTGGCACTGTAAAAGAACTCTTGGCCTAAGGCCAAACAGGCCGGGGCAACCCGGCTTTTTTTATTGGGTACCTCCGGAAATTCACTTTTCGTGTGCTCGCGGCATTATTTTCGTGCTCATTCGGTCATTTATACCGCATAAACGCCTCATTCGGCTTGGGCATCATGCGTCGCTCTACCTCCAAATGCCTTGCGATCAACACGAAAATTGAATTTCCGGAGATGCCCTGTTGTTTATTTAGATGCAAACCATTTATTAGGTGAAAACTATGTCTGTAAAACACATGTCGCAATTAGAATTAAAAAGTAAGCGCGTTTTAATTCGTGAAGATTTAAACGTACCCATTCAAGACGGCATCATCACCTCCGATGCCCGCATCCGCGCATCACTCCCCGGCATTAAAATGGCGGTTGAAGCAGGCGCTAAAGTAATTTTAATGTCCCACCTAGGCCAACCCGCTGAAGGTGAGTTTGACGCAGCATTGAGCCTAAAACCGGTTGCTGAGCATTTAACAAAATTATTAGGCCAAACCGTTAATTTGATCAGCGATTTCAGCCAGGGCGTTGAAGTGGCTGACGGCCAAGTAGTTTTATTAGAAAACGTGCGTTTTAACAAAGGCGAGAAAAAAGACGAAGATGCTTTAGCCAAAGCCTATGCCGGCCTATGTGATATTTTTGTTATGGACGCCTTCGGCACCGCCCACCGCGCACAAGCGTCCACCCACGGTGTGGCCAAATTTGCGCCCATTGCTTGCGCAGGCCCATTGTTGGAAGCGGAATTAAACGCACTGGAAAAATCCCTCGCCAAACCCGAACGGCCTTTGGTGGCAATCGTGGGCGGCTCTAAAGTGTCTACCAAATTAACTGTATTGGATGCACTTTCTAAAATTGCCGATATTTTAGTTGTGGGCGGTGGAATTTCTAACACTTTTGTAGCCGCAGCCGGTAACGAAGTAGGTAATTCTTTATACGAAAAAGATTTAATCCCCGAAGCGCAACGCCTGTGCAAAACCACGCAAGTTATTTTTGCTGAAGATGTTCGCACCACGAAAGACGGTTTTAAACAATGGTCACACAGCTCTAAAACGGAAGTGAAAAAAACCAACGAAATAACCTCCGACGAAGAAATCATCGACTACGGCCCCGTAACCGCCGCCAAAGTGGCTGAAATTATCAAAAACGCCAAAACAGTCATTTGGAACGGCCCCTGCGGCGTATTTGAATTTGACGCTTTTGCCAAAGGCACCGAAGTGGTAGCCCGCGCTATTGCGGATTCCGATGCGTTCTCGATTGCAGGCGGCGGCGATACATTAGCGGCCATCGACAAATTTAATCTGGCCGATAAAATTTCCTATATTTCTACCGGTGGTGGTGCGTTTTTAGAATACGTAGAAGGTAAAGAATTACCCGCTGTAACCATTTTAAAAACGCGCGGAAATGAATAAAATTTAAATGTTGTTAATAAAAGGGAGGGTTAACCTCCCTTTTTTATTGCATTTTTTTCCGGTTGATTCGGTAATTTTTTATTTATATGGAATGATAAAAGTGGAATGATAAAAGTGGCATCAAACCTGAATTCATTCTAACCCTACAAGTTTTTAAAAGAGAACCCTATGCACCCTTCGCCTTCTAATACCACTTCTGAAAAAACAGAGGTTGAACCCGTAAGCTTATGGCAAGCATTTTGTTTTTGGCTAAAACTTGGGTTTATTAGTTTTGGTGGCCCGGCTGGGCAAATCGCCATCATGCACCAAGAATTAGTGCAGCGTAGGCGCTGGATTAGCGAGCAGCGATTTTTACATGCATTAAATTATTGCATGGTGTTGCCTGGGCCTGAGGCGCAGCAATTGGCTACTTATATTGGGTGGTTAATGCATCGCACTTGGGGCGGTTTGCTTGCGGGTATTTTATTTGTATTGCCGTCGTTATTTATTTTAATTTTACTCTCTTGGGTTTATATCGCTTATGGCAGTGTCGGTTGGGTTGCAGGTGTGTTTTATGGTATTAAGCCTGCTGTAGCCGCAATTGTATTGCAAGCGGCCCACCGCATTGGTTCGCGCACATTAAAAAATCATTGGCTTTGGAGTATTGCCGTTGCTGCATTTGTGGCCATTTTTGCATTACAGGTGCCATTCCCATTAATTGTTTTGGCCGCCGCCATATTGGGTTTTTTGGGCGGGCGTTATGCACCGAATTATTTTTCAAGCGGTGGTGGGCACGGTAAGGCTGGTACCTCTTTTGGTGCTGCATTTATAGATGACGACACACCCACACCGCCCCATGCACAATTCCGCCTGCAACGTTTAATCTGTGTTATTGCAGCAGGTATTGTGTTGTGGGCCGCACCGATGTTACTGCTGTATTTTTTGTTCGGCTGGGAACACACGTTTACACAAATGGCGTGGTTTTTTACTAAAGCGGCACTGCTCACCTTTGGCGGCGCTTATGCCGTATTACCCTATGTTTACCAAGGCGCTGTGGCGCATTATGGTTGGCTTACACCCACCCAAATGATTGATGGATTAGCATTAGGAGAAACAACGCCTGGGCCATTAATTATGGTGGTGGCCTTTGTGGGTTTTGTGGGTGGGTATGTGCAGGCAGAATTCGGTGGCGATTTGGTTTTTTGGGCGGGAAGTTTAGCTGCGGTCATTGTTACTTGGTTTACTTTTTTGCCCTCATTTATTTTTATTTTTGCTGGCGCGCCTTTTATTGAAACCACACATAACGATTTAAAATTTACTGCCCCATTAACCGCCATCACCGCAGCCGTGGTGGGCGTTATCGTAAATTTAGCCTTGTTTTTTGCCTACCACGTACTCTGGCCAAATGGCTTTGCGGCCCCGGTTGATTGGATTTCAGTGCTGATTGCGCTGGCTTCAGCGGTTGCATTATTGCGCTACAAAGTGGGTGTAATTAAGGTGATTGGCGCCTGTGCATTGGCAGGTTTTATCAAAAGCTGGGCGGTTTAAGCGGCCCTGGAATAATTGTTTTTTCAAGAGCCTGCGGTGCCGATTTTTGGCTTAATTGATACGCAAACGAAATAATATGCGCAACCGCAATGTAGAGTTCCTGCGGAATCTCATCGCCTAATTCAAGCCGCGATAATAAATCCACTAGGGGCGCATTTTCACATAAGGGCACACCTGATTTTTGCGCTAATTCAATAATAGCTTCAGCATCATCACCAAAGCCTTTAGCGCTTACTTGGGGCGCGCCTTTACCGTCGTAAATAAGTGCAACGGCTTTTTGTAGGGCTTTTTCTGTCATGTTTGTATGTCAACCAAGGGGTGATGAATAGGCAAGGGCGGTTTGGTAATGGACTCATCGGTTATATGTAATTGTTCCGCATTAATGCCACCTTCAAGCAGAGATTTTTTGAGTGTGCGCAGTTGATCTTTAAGTTGTTGTTTGAGCTTGGCCTGATTCGCCCACACTTGCCCGCGCACAAAACCCGGTTGCCATAAAAATTGCACGGCTAACAAGCCATTATTGGGCAAATTAAATTCTAATAATAAACGCCAACTTGCGTTAGCTGCTCGGGCTTGTTGGGCCGATGATTCAGCATCATCAACCAGGTGATGATTCGCCGGTGTAATTTGAGCCGATAAATTTATCCAGCCTTCACTGCTGGGCAGCGGAATTTCAAAATGCCGTATGCCAGAGTTTTTTTCTTGTTCGGCAAGATTGTGGGTTTGTTGTAGTTGAATGCCCGCTAGGGTTTTTTGCAAACTGGGCAGTAGTGCTTCGAGTAATAACCATTGGCTGTTTTTAGTGGGTGTGCTGGGTGCTTCTTCTTTATTACCTAAAAACAAGTGCCATAAATGCTCTGGCCATTCGGTGTGGGTTTCGGATAACTGTGGCGATTGCTGATTAATGCTTACTAAAGATTTTAATAGTTGCGCTTTAAAATCCTGTGTTGTTACTTCAGTTGCTTCTTTTAGTTGTTCAGTATTTAGTGATTCTGGTTTGTTTACAATATTGCGTAATTTAGCTTCTAAAAACACACCGCTATTGGATATTAACTGCGCGACATGCTGGCTTGTTTGTTGTTGAGTAACCGGTGTTGGCGGTAATTGTGTCAGCGTTAACAGTGTGTTTATTCGTTGGGTGTGTTGCGTAATAAAATGTTGGATGGGTTGTAGTGGGTGATTGCTGTGGGTGGGTAAATTAGCTAAAGGCTTAACCAGTGGTGTCATTAATTGCATTAATTGTTTGGGTGATTGCGCCGTGGGTAAACTCTTGCGCCATAGCTCAGCCAGAGCACTCAAATTATTACTGGTTAAACTATTGCTATTTGTATTATTGTTTGTTGAATTATTGCTGATAAGCGTGCCGCTAGTTGATGCGGGTAAAATTAATTGTCCGTCTTTGCTCGTTTTAACTTCAAGCAGGGTTTTAGGGGTGGAAGAGGCTACTGCTGCTTCAAACCAGGCGCGCAAAGTCACCGCCCAAATTTTTTGTCCAGAAGGTAATTTTAATTCTATTAATTCAAGAGGCTGCTGAATTAATAAGGGCTGCCAATTGCTGGGTATAGGCCCGGCAGTTTTTTTGGCTAGTTGCGGAAGGCTTTGTTCCAGCGTTGTCGGTAGTGGAATGTGGGATAACAGCTCAACCCACAGGCTTTTGCCCGCAGGCAAAGCAAGTGCATTATTCATTAAACCCCTAAGCACTAAAACGCCTTCACGCAGGTTGTTGGGCTGCGCTAAATTAATATTGGTGGCGGGTAGGTTAGGGGGGGTAATGTCCATAATCGGGCTTTTGGATTACAGTTGTTAGCCTATAAGCCTAGCAGGATTATCCCTCTAGTCGTGTGTTTGATGCGTAAGTTTTGCGGCCCAAACACCTAAGCCGGTTGCTACACTGCCGAAATGATCGCCTTCCACCAGTGGAGTGCTCCCACCTAAAAAATCGCTCAAAGTGTGTTTGAGTAATTTCGATTTAGCACTGCCGCCGGTTAAATACACTAAATCAGGTTGTGTTGCGGCTTGGGTTATTGCTTCTTTTATTAAGTTTTTTATTTTTTCTAATAAAAATTCACTGGCTTCGATGAGTTGTTTTTGATGAATATCAACAACAAGCTCTGGCGTATAAGCGGTTAAATTTACTGAGGTAGTTAGGTGTTGGCTCAGTGCGATTTTGGCCTGTTCGGCTTTATGTACAAGGGCAAAATTTTGTTTGTATTCGCGCAGGCGGGTAAAACGTTGTAGCTTTTCATGTTCGGTGGTATCGCGCTGTAATTGTTCCAATGTTAGCCGCATTTTTTCGCTGTAAAAAGCGCTTTGTGCGGCCACATCATTAATTGCTGTGGCTTGTACAAAAGGCATTACGGGCATAGGTAAATTATTTTTTAATAGACTTTTTAGGCCGTATTCGGGCATTAAGGCCTCTAGGCATAGGCGAATATCAAAATCATTGCCGCCGATACGCTCGCCAGTGTGGGCTAAAAAATCATCACGTCGATCAAATTTATGTTGATGATTTGGCCCCATTTGCACTATGGAGCAATCGCTGGTGCCGCCGCCTATGTCAACCACTAATACTTTTTGGTTGCGCTCTAAACGGCGTTCAAAATCAAAACCGGCTGCCAATGGTTCGTATAAAAACTCAATGTGTTTAAAACCGGCTCGCTGTGCTGAGGTGGTTAAAATAGCTTGGGCTTGTTGGTTGCTGGCTTCGGCATTAATACCTTGGAAATTAACCGGGCGGCCAATAACGGCACCGGTAATAGTATTTTTTAAAAATGCTTCTGCGCGTTGTTTTATTTCTAACATCATAGCGGTAACAACATCTTCAAAAAAAGCCACCATATCTTCGCGCAAACCACTGGCACCTAAAAATGATTTAGGTGATTTAATAAAATGCCCTTCGGTGGGATCCGCCATGTGTTGGGCTAAGGCTTCGGCGCCAAATAACAGCGGTTCCTGCCCCTCTGTGTCAGGCTGCTGGCCGCGAAGGGATAAATTACGCTTCGCTTGTGCAACAGGTTTTAATGCTGTTTGCCGCTGTTGAATAAATTCAGGCGTATTTTCAGTCATCATTCGCGCAACATAATCGGTTATTAAGCAGCGCTCTGGGGTGTATAGGCAGGAAGTTAAATAATTTTGCTGAGCATCAAGCGGAACAAAAATTAAGCCTTGGCCTGTGGTGGTAGTAACTGCACATTGGGATGTACCGTAATCTAGGCCGATAAACATAGGTGATTTTTCTCTGTTTAACCTAGAAATACTCAGCAGAGGCTCCTAGATTTGATTAAAAATAGGCGCAATAGTACGCATAAATAGCCGGTTTTGCATCTCTGGTTTTTAACTGTAGGGCACCTTGCGGAAATTCATTTTTCGCGCGCGCTGCGTTATTTTCGTGCTCAATCGGTCATTTATACCGCATAAACTCCCTCACTCGGCTTGGGCATCCTGCGTCGCTCTCGATTTCATTCCCGATGAAATTCTACCTTCCCCATCCGTGGGGTCGTACCGCCTAAATCCCTTTAGGCGTGCGTCGCTCTCGATTTCATTCCCGATGAAATTCTACCTCCCCCATCCGTGGGGTCGTCCAAATGCCTTGCGATCATCACGAAAATTGAATTTCCGCAAGGCACCCTGTATTTTTTTGCGCGTGGTTAAACCTAAAAACCTCAGTTGGATCACCCAAGTCTGCGCAACCCCTTGGTCCGCCTAGCAAAAGTTAAAAAATTCGAACAACCAATAAGGTTGCCCTTCATTTTTAACTTTCACTATTCGAAC
>JBEGTZ010000096.1:0-5065 GCA_041179125.1 Pseudomonadota bacterium
GCGACGCACGCCTAAAGGGATTTAGGCGGTACGACCCCACGGATGGGGGAGGTAGAATTTCATCGGGAATGAAATCGAGAGCGACGCAGGATGCCCAAGCCGAGGATGCCAAAGCCGAGGATGCCAAAGCCGAAGGAGGGAGTTTATGCGGTATGAATGACCGACTGAGCACGAAAATAACGAAGCGAGGGCGCGAAAAGTGGATTTCCGCAAGGTGCCCTAAAGGCGGTTTTTAGGCTACACACGCCCCAAGGGCTGTTGCATCCAACAGTGCGCACATTTGCGATTTAACGGTGCCGAGCAGCCAGGGGCGTTTGCTGCGCTCGCTGCGCCACAGCACATCATCACAGCGCAAACTCACGGGCTGGGCAACGCGCGTTACCGCCAGTGCCAGTTGCCAGGCGCTGCCCACTGGGGAGGCGCCTGCCAGCGATACAACAAAACGCACGTCATCTATAAAGCGCGCGTCATAGCGCTCGGGCATCACCAGTAGCGCGGTATTTATAACCCGCAGCGGCCCCCGAGGGGTTTCTAGGGTGCCTAAAAACAAAGGGCTTTGGCCGGGCAGGTGTGTGAAGCCATGATCCGCTTGGAAAATCTGCCCTAATACCAACAAGGGAATCGCCAATTTAAGGCCGGCTACTTCAATAATTAATGAGTCAAAAGCGGCTTGGTTCGCCCACGCGGGCCTGCCTGCTGGGGCGGGTGCTGAGGGTGTTATTGCTTGCGGCGGTGCGGGGTTAACCTGCGGCGCGGGGGGTGGAATGGGGTTGGCGGCGGAGGTTTCTAAGGCTTCTGCCAAAACCGGGGCGGGCCAAGCGCTATTGAGTAATTGTTGCAGTTGTTGCCGGGCGGGTTCTGCCAGCGCTGGCGGGGTAAATGTGGGTTCTTGGGTGGGTTTTGGAATGGTTTTTTGGATGAGTTCACGCACTGATTCTTGAGTGCGCATAAGGCCAGCATCTTGCGGTACGGGTGTGCTGGCCTGTTCGGGTTGTGTGTTTTTAATATGTTTGAGGGGGGCTGCGCTCGGTTCATTAGGTGTTGCTTGATTGGCTTCAGGCACAGGCACAGGCTCGTCGGTGGCAACCAATAAATCGGCCAAATAGTGGTCGATTAAATCCTCAACGCGCCCGCCCATGTTTAGCTCACCCGTTCGCGTAGTGCTTTGAGGGCTTTTTGAGGCAATAAATACCCCAATAAACTGCGATAGGCGTCAATCCCCTGGGATTCCTCCGACACCAAATGGGGCGGCAAGCCTAATTTGCTGGCGTCGCGCAGGCGGGTATCAATAGGAATGCGGCCCGGCCAGACTTTATCGCCATAGCTATGGCGCAAACTGCTCAGGCTTGTGACCGAGGCGCTGGTGCGGCGGTCGTATAGGGTGGGCACCAGCAGATACGGCAACTGGGAATTGCGTGAGCGATTGATCATCGTCAGCGCATTGAGCATCCGCTCGGTACCTTTTAGGGCTAAAAATTCCGTTTGTACCGGCATGATTAACAAATCACACGCCGCCAGGGCGTTCACCATCAGCACACCCAGTGCGGGCGGGCAGTCAATTAATGCCAGGTCAAAATCCCCGGCGATTAAATCCAAACTTTTTTTGATCACCAGCCCCATGCCCTCAGGCCCAATGGCTTGGCGCTCCAAGGTGGCAAGCCCCATTGAGGCAGGCAGCAAGCACAGGCTTTTAAACGGCGTGTTAATAATTAATTGGCCGATAAAATCCGCCGAGAGGTGTTTGCGCTCTTGAAACAAACTCAAACTGCTGGCCTGAGTTTGATCCGGGTTGAGTTTAAAGTAGCTGCTTAACGAGCCTTGCGGGTCTAAATCCACCATCAAAACCCGCAGCCCCAGCTCAGCGGCAAGGCCGCCTAAGGCCACACAGGTAGTGGTTTTACCGATCCCGCCTTTTTGGTTGGCGAAGGTCCAAATACGCATAGCATCACCTGCTTTTTTATTCTCCATAAACCATAGCCTATGTGGGCATGGGTATTTAAATATCGTGGTTTTATTGGTGAGGTTTAATTCCATTATTGAGCCGTTTGGCGTGTCACTGATCTGTCGTATCAAACCGGTAGTGTGGGGCACTCAACTTAAACCTAGAAACCTCAGTTGAATCACCCAAGTCTGCGCAACCCATTGGCCCATCTAGCAAAAATTTAAAATTTCGAACAACCAACAAGGTTGCCCTTCATTTTTAACTTTCACTATTCTAACCAATGGCTTACACGGGCGCTCAACTGAGGTTTCTAGGTTCAACCACGCCCAAAACAGCGCTATTGCCATGAAACCACGCCGAGTTTTCACCCTTGTGATCATCACCGCTGTAGTGAGTGGCGGCGTATTGTTTGGCGAAAATTTTGCGGGCTTTATGGCGTTGTCACCGCATCATTTACTGGGCGCTTCTGTGACGCCTGCCGCTGTTAATGCCCCCGCACAAAACCCCCAGCCCACCCATATTGCCGAAGGGCCTTTGCCCTTGCCGCCGGAAATCAAAGCCGCTGTGAATAAAGCTTTGCGGCCTGAAGGTGCTGCCTATCCTGTTGTCCACACCCAGGAAGGCGCTTACATCGACACTTCAAAACGGGCGATTAGTGTTACCACAGCGGTATTGGATGAGCAGGGCAAGCTGCTGATTACCGATTACAGCCAGCCGGTGAAATGACGATGGCCGCCCGCATTGCCCCGTTGATGCTATTCACCGCGATGCTAATGGCGCTTACCCTGACGGCGCAGGCTACGACGGTTCAGGTCAACTCGATGGATGCGGCGGGCACCGGCCTAAAAGACACCACCTCCAGCGCCCCAATCGGCGGCAACCCCGGCGCCACACTGGGCGAGCAGCGGCGCTTGGTGTTTGAACATGCGTTGAACCTTTGGGCCACCACGTTAAGCTCGAACGTCCCCATTGCAGTGGATGTGACTTTTCAAGCCTTGGCGTGCAGCAACACCGGCGCAGTATTAGCGGCAACCAGTGCAAATAGCCTGCATTTCAACTTCCTTAACCGCCCCATAGCCAACACCGCGTATGTACAGGCGCAGGCTAACAGCTTAGCGGGGCGAGACCTCAACACCAGCGATGCCGACCTGGAGATACTGTTTAACAGCGCGTTAAATGGCAGCAGCAGTTGCCTGAGCGGAAAGACCTGGTACTACGGCTTAGACGGCCAGCCGCCCAGCAATAAAATCGACTTGCTGGCGGTGATACTGCACGAGATAGGGCACGGCTTAGGCTTCGCCACCTTTGTTGATTTAGCCACCGGGGAAAAATTTTCCGGCCTGGACGACGCCTTCATGCACCAACTGGAAGACCACAGCCTCAACAAAACCTGGAGCCAGCTCAGTGATGCCCAGCGCGCGGCCTCCGCTGTTTCTGCTTCAGGCCTGCATTGGAAGGGCGCGCAAGTGAACACCACGGCGAACCTCACGGCGGGCGTAAACCAAGGCCATGTCATGATGTACGCCCCTGCGGATTTGAACCTGGGCTCATCGGTGGTTCATTTTAGTAATGCCCTCGCGCCCGACGAACTGATGGAGCCTTTTTATACCGGCGCCAAATACACCCTGGGTTTGGCCCCCGCCGCCATGAAAGATTTAGGCTGGAACCTGATCAATGGCGCCAAACCGCTGCTGGCACCGATGGCAAACCACACAACATACGATTCACAGCCGCTGACACGCACAGTGGTTGTAAACGACGTGGATACCGCCATAACCAGCGTGGCCGTCAGCGCCAGCTCCGCCAACCCAAGCCTTTTGCCAACCGCCAGCTTGAGCCTCACAGGAACAGGCAATGTGCGCCAATTGCACATCACCCCCGTGCTGGGCAACAGCGGCACCACAAACATCACACTCACCGCCAACGACGGCAGCCGCACCGCAAGCGTAAGCTTTCAGCTAACCCTACAACTCAACCAAGCCCCCAGTATCAACCTGCTTGCGCCCAGTGGCGGCGCTCAATCGTTCGTTAGCAGCCTGCATTTCAGCGCAACAGCCAGCGATGCAGAAGATGGAAATAAAACCCAAGCCATAAACTGGCAATCCTCTAAAGATGGCCCACTTGGGCAGGGCGGCGAGCTGGATCACGCACTCAGCGACGGCAGCCATCAAATTACCGCCAGCGTGACCGACAACCAAAATAAAACCACACAGCAGAGTATTAACATCACCGTAGATGCCCAAGGCGATGCAGATAACGACGGCCTAAGCAACGCCGATGAAATAGCCCTAGGCACCAACCCCAACAACCCCGACAGCGACAGCGACGGCATCCCCGACGGCACCGACCCCAACCCAACCACACCAAACCCCGTCAGCACACCTATTCCATTTTTACCCGATTGGGCAATGTTGCTGCTGGCGGTGGGAGTTTTGGGCGTGGTTTTTAGATTCACAAAAAAATCGGCTGATGTGTAACTTTGACGAAAAATATATGTAACCCTAAAAACCTCAGTTGAACGCTACTGCGAACGCCTAATACTTGAATTTAAAGCGATTTTCACCAAAATTTGACTCACCGTAGTGGTGACTACTGCTTTCGCCAAATTTTGGCGAAAATCGCTTTAAATTCGGCGTCTTAGACGCTCTCGCTACGCGTTCAACTGAGGTTTCTAGGGTGACGAGCGCTTTGTACGAAAGCCTCTTACCACCTATAAAACTCGTAACTATTCAACTCAAACGTAGGGCGGGTTAGCCTGCGGCGTAACCTGCCCTACCCGCAGGCAAACACAAACTCAACAAAAACCGCACAAGTAAAATCCGTGTTTTTACAAAAATGATCGCAAGCGACAACACCGTCAGCGCGGGTTATTAACCCGCCCTATAAGCCTAAGCTGCGAAACCGATAGCAACTGCAACAGAAACTCCACAAGCCCTACAGTTAAAGCTAAATCCGAATGGATCTACGACACCGCCCCCTACGGCCTAGGCAAAACCGAAGTAGAGCGCGATAGCGTAAGTGGTTTCGCCCGCACCTACGGCTACGACGCCTTAGGCCGCGCCAGCCTTACCACCACCACCTTTAACGGTGCCAACGCCACGCCCTCCAGCCACTACGAAAAAG
>JBEGTZ010000097.1:0-6341 GCA_041179125.1 Pseudomonadota bacterium
AAAAACAATTTTCTAAAAGGGTGGCTCAGACAATTCATTTGTATCTCCCTCCTTTTTCGTGCTCAATTCCTTATGGTTATCATGAGCTTTGAATTTCTGTAGGCGTCCCTAAAAAGATTAACCGTTTATTTTATTTCCCCGGTTAATCTGCTCAACATAAATATTTTTCACACAATATATTTTTAGTTAAACCACACAATACTTGTGCGGCAGTTGGCATTTAACACCACTTCAAAACGCCATCCCAAATAATCACACGCCATGTTTACGATGTATAAGCCCAGGCCTTGGGTTTCTTCTGTTGTGCTGATTGAGGTGCTTTCATCTGCAACGATTAAGTGATCTGTGTGAATAATTAAATTAACTGTGCCTTCTGAATGATTAAGTGCGTTTGTTAATAAATTATCCAGTACTATTTTTGCAACAGTTACATCACCCAAGGGCGGTTGTTGGTTGTCAGTCTGGTGGTTAATTCGCTGCGGCCATTGAGGGTTATGGTTTGAGTATTCATCTGCAAGCGCAATAATAATGGGTTTGAAATCTATTTTTTGAGGGTTTTTTAGCGGTGCGCGGCGTGCGATGGCGAGCAATGCAGCGACATAACCGGTCATGTTGCTGCATGCATCATCTATGCGGGCAAGGGTTTTATTGTCGTCGACGGATAAACCGTCACGTTTTTGTAATACATTCACCGCGCCAGCAATAATGCTGAGTGGTGTGCGAAATTCATGGCTTGCCATTGCCATCCAGCTTTTTTCCCGTGCGGTTGCTGCTTGAATTTTTTGTGAAAACTGATTGATCGCATTACAAATGGATTGTAATTCTTGTTCGTTAAATTGTTGGGCGCGCAATGGTTCTGAGCTGTTGGAATGTTGTGTTTTTTCTATGGCCTCAACCAGTATATTGATCGGTTTTGAAACATAGCGGGCGGCAATAATAGCTACACAAAAACTGATTAAAATAGTCACTATGGCCGCGGCCAGCAATAGGCCAAATGCCATGTATTCTATATTTTCGATGAGGGCTAAATCTTGAGCGTAATATAACGTACCTTCAGGAAATGGGTGAATCACAACGGCGTATGTGCGCTCAATGCTATCTACTTCACCTTGAAAAGGCACTGGAAGAGCGTTAAATAAAACCGGAGGTTTTTTTACGTTGGTATCGGCGTGGGGAATATAAACACTAATCATGTGTGATGATTGGGTGTCTTGTATCCGGTGTTTATCGCCATTTTGCATAAAATATTCTATTTCTGCACTGGCAAAAGTGTTTATTGCGGCGCCTTCTAACGCTTCCACTTGCCAGAGTGCGAGTATGAGTGTGCTTAGCGATATGCTGAGCATGCTGAATAAAACGACGATAAATACACGTTGGGAGATTGATCGGCTCATGAAGGGATACATCAAAATTGCGGTGGTCGTTATGGTACCCCGGTTATACATAAGGGCATCTCCGGAAATCCATTTTTTTGTGCGCTTTGGGCATCCTTGGTTTTGGCCGCCAGCGTCTGTGCGCAAATGCCTTGCGATTATCATGAATATTGTATTTCCGAGATTAATTCCCCACCGTTAGGCGATACCCTAAACCATGCACAGATTTAATTAGGCCCGGCTCTAAGTGTTTATCCAGAATTTTGCGTAGAGAATATATTTGTGTGCGAATAGTGTTGTCGTCAACGGTATCGTTTTGCCAAATAGTTTCAGCTAATTCATGAAAACTTATGTAGTCGGGGAATTTACGCATGAGTTGTTCAAGTATTTTTGCAGCAAAGCCGGTGAGCTGGCAGTGTGTTGTGCCTTTTTGTACGAGCAGGCGGCCAGGGTAATAAGTAAGTGCGCCGCAGGTTAATGTGTTTTCTGCGGTGTTGTGGCGGCGGCGTAAAATGGCGCTCATGCGAATGGCAAGTTCGCGCAGATCAAATGGTTTTGTTAAATAATCATCAGCACCCAGGTTAAAACCCAATAATTTATCGTTCAGGGTATCCATCGCGGTTAAAAATAGAACGGGTGTGGTGAGGTGTAGTTTTTCGCGTAGATGGCGGCATAATTCAGTGCCCTGAATGCCGGGTAGGTTCACATCCAAAACGATTATATCGTAGGTCTGCGTGGCAATAAGGTGTAGGGCGGTTAGGCCATCTTGGGCAAAATCACTTTTGTGTTCAGGTTCGAAAAAAAATTCTGCCAGGTTTTCACATAGCATTTTGTTATCTTCAACAAATAGGACGCGTATAGTAGGTGACATAGTGTGGCCGTAAGTTTTTACACTAAAGAGTAACATTGTATAAGCTGGAATAGCGTATGTAACGCGATGAATTTAATGCGTGGCATTTTTGTGGGGTGGCCACACATAAAATAAGACACTGGCAACCACCCAGCATAAATATACACAGATTAAATCGTGGCTTATAAAGTGGGCGCCGCGTATTTGTTGCGCCGCGCCAAATACAAAGCCAATAGCGACAGCCAGAGCGAGGAATAAATATTTGTAGGCGGGATAAAAACGGTAGGCAACATAATAAAAACACACCCAGGCATAACCGCTGCTGGCATGACCGGATGGAAAGCACCCTGCGGCATCTGGCCGCCATTGGTAGGGAATAAATACACCCAATGTAATGTTGGCTTGCCAGGGGCAGGGAAAGTGCAGTAGTGATTTGCACAGGTTAATTGCCACCATACAGATGGCAATTGCTGTGAGTGCGTAGACTATGCCTGGACGCTGCGAGCCTTTTATTTTCCCTCGTGCCCAAAATAAAAATAATAATAGGTACGCAGCCAGGGCTATTTTGTGGCCTGTGTTGTGGACAATTTGACTGAGCCACCAGTTATTTTTATGGGGCCATGTTGTGCCATCGTAAAATAATGCTGCGATGTATTCATCCAGCATCAATATTCGTATAGTTAAAAAGCCTATTGTTGTAAATAGGCTTGGCATGAGCCAGTGCCAGAATATAAACCGATGTTTTTGGTGTTGTGATAGGGCAACATTCATTTTTGAGGTGTGCAGCCTGCGGTAAAATCTAAGGTTGCATCAATTGCTGAGGTTTTAATGTTGAGCAATGATAGTACGCTGCTAAATAAATTATCGTGGCTTAGTGGTTGATTAATTTTGTTTTTCATGCAGGTCCAGTCCAATTCAAAATGGGTTTTAAATCCTTCAGATGCCCAGAATATCATGGGGATTTCTATTTGTTCTTTGGGGGCTATGGCATAGGGAAAACCGTGTAAATAAAATCCATTTTCGCCTAAAGATTCGCCATGATCGGAAACGTATAATAAGGCGGTGTCAAATTCGCTATTATTTTTTAATTGGGTTATTAGCTGGCTTAGTAGGTAGTCGGTGTACACAATGCTGTTGTCGTAGCTATTGTTTATTTCTTCGCTGCTGCAACGCTGTAGTTGGTTGGAGCGGCATTCGGGTAAAAAATGTTTAAATTCTGTTGGGCTGCGTTCAAAATAACTGGGGCCGTGGCTGCCTTTTTGATGCAGCACAATTAATTTCCCCGCTGTATTGCCTGTAAAATGTTCAGGCAGGTGTTCCAGTAATGCCATATCAAAACATTCCCCATCTCGGCACCATTCATTGTTTTTATGGGTGGGGATTTCCTTATAATTTACGCGTGCGCATACACCTTTGCAGCCGGAATTATTGTCTATCCAGAATACTTCTATGCCTGCGTGTTGCACCACATCTAGGAGATTTTCTTTGTATTCGGCGCGGCTTAAATCAAATTTTTTGCGTGTTTCACGTGCGAACATACAGGGGACGGACACCGCAGTAGCGGTGCCGCAGGATGTGACACTATCAAAAAATAGTATGTCTTCTTGGGCGAGTGTTGGGTTGGTATTTTTTGGGTAGCCTGCCAGTGAAAAATTGGCTTTGCGCGCGGTTTCGCCCACCACCATAATAAATACTACGGGTTTTGTGCCGGGCCAGTGGTTGCCTCGTTGTGCATCGGCACCTACTACTTGTACGGGCTGACCTGTGGACTTTGTTTTATCCAAGGCAAACCCATAGAGTGAATAAACAAAACTGGAAGGAATAATAAGGTGTTTTAATTCGCGGTTATTGCGAAATAACGACGCGTAATCTTTATAAAAAATTAAAGCTACAGCGGCCAGCAGTGCAATGGATACTATGTACCCTAAGGCATAGTGCAGGGTTTGTTTTTTGAGACTGGTCGATTTTATGGGCCAAAAAGCAATTAGGCTTGCGGGCAGTACGCCAAGAATAACAATCCAAAATAACATGGGTATATTAAATAAACCGTATGCTTCGCGGTAATCTGTGGCGAGAATATTTTGGATCATGGTTTTGTCGTACAACACATGATAATGCACTTGATAATAACTGGCCGCTGCGCTGCATAAAATTACAACTATTAGCCAAAATTTTTGCAGGCGGCCTATGGAAAAAATATGGCAAATGCTATGGGCAATGGCAAAAATGAGTACGGCGGCTGACAATAAAAATGGCAGGGTGCTTAGGCTTAACGGGCTAACCAGTTGAAAGATTTTTTGCCAAGTCATCCAGTTGGCTAAGAGTGTAATAAATGCTGCGCAATAAAGGGTGAGGCGGGGTTGAGAGATGGCGGTTAGTGTCATGTCATTCAGGCTTTGTATATTAAAGCCTGAATGGTAGTGAATGGGGCATCACGTAATTATCAATAAAATATCAATATTTTATCAAAGGTGCCTGCTAGTTGGCGATTCTTCCTTGGTGTATTTAAGGGCGCCTCCAGAAGTCCACTTATCGCGCCCCCTTTGTTATTTTCGTCCTTATTAGGTCATTTATGCTGCTTTAAATTCCATACATGGGGTCTTCCCTATGCCTTGGCCTCATCCTAAAAATTGAATTTTCGAAGGTGTCGCCATGCACTCTTGTCACTCGACAAGGGGGGATTCGACCCGGCGAAAATTGGGAGCGATCTTATCGTTAAACCTCAGTTAGATCACTCAAGTCTGCGCAAGTCCTCAGGCTTCGTCTAGCAAAAGTTAAAAATTTCGAACAACCAATAAGGCTGTCCTTCCTTTTAACTTCCGCTACCCGTGCTTTACACGGCTTTTGGGCGCCCAACTGAGGTTTCCAGGTTAAAGTGGTCATTTAGAGGTGTTGCAGTTTTGTCTGTACTCGATGTAATCCTTGTCTAAACTTATCTAACTGTGACTCTTAGAAATTATTCAGTTTATGAATATTAAAGGCCGTATATTGTTAGGTATATTACTTTTGGAGCTTGTTGGCTATGGAATACTACTTTTTTATTCCAATCAATCAGCAAAAACCACGCTAATTAATGTCCGAAACGAGCAAATTCAAGCAATTATTGCTTCCAATTTTTACCGTATTAACAATCTCACAGAATTGCTGGAGCAAAAAGCCCTGGATTTAGCTAAAGCAGGCGAGCTGCTTTATAGCCTCAAAACGACCCAAGCTATTACTCAGGTGGAAGCCGCCTTTAAAGATTATTTAATCGGCAGCATTACGCAGCTGCCCGAAGCCATTGGGGGGGGCATCTGGTTTGAACCTAAAGTTTTCGATCCTGAAAGAATATATTTTGGTCCCTATGCATTTTTAAATGCCAATAATGCTGTTGAGTTTACTTGGGACTTAAATACCGAAGCCTATAACTACCACAAACAAAGTTGGTACCTTAAAGGACTGCCAGAAGACTGGCCGAGAAATCTGCGGCGCCCCCAATTACTTTATTGGACAGACCCTTATTATGATGAGGCTGGATCTAAAGCCTTAATGATGACTGTGGATGCATTGATGTACGCTTCAGATAATCGCGTAATTGGTCTTGCGACCGTTGATTGGTCTTTGCAGGAAATGACTAATTTCATTCAGAAAATAAAAGTAACTGAAAACTCAAAAGTATTTTTAATTGATGAGCGAAGCGATTATATATTATCCAACACCTTGCAGCCTGAAAGCGTCATGAAAAAGCGCCAATCGGTATCTTGGCTTGGTGCTATTGATATAAATGTTGAGGGTACAGATGGTATGACGAGTATCGTTACCGTCACTATAGATGAAGTTCCGTATCGTATTTATTATTCTAAAACCGCTATGGGATTAATTTTTGGCGTAGCAATTCCTTATGATGAAATTTATCAGGAAATTGAAGCAGTAGCTAAAAGTCAGGCGGTAAATGGTGTTGTGATTATTGTGTTTTTTATATTGGCAATGTTTATTTTGATGTATGTTTTATTTAGACCCTTTCAAAAGGTGCAAGCCCTTATAGCCAGTAGTATTGTCATGTCGGATGGTAATGAATTGAGTATTAAGCCGGTAGAGTATGCGGAATCAAACGAATTTACCCCTATTGTGTCGGCCAT
>JBEGTZ010000098.1:0-11324 GCA_041179125.1 Pseudomonadota bacterium
CGACGGCGCCTTAGATGCAGGCAATATGTTAAAACCTGCACTCGCCCGTGGCGATTTACACTGTGTAGGCGCCACAACCTTAAATGAATACCGTCAGCACATCGAAAAAGACGCAGCCTTAGAGCGACGCTTCCAAAAAGTATTAGTGGACGAACCTAGCGAAGCGGACACCATTGCCATTTTGCGCGGTTTAAAAGAACGTTACGAAGTACACCACGGCGTGGATATTTCCGACTCCGCCATTATCGCCGCTGCAAAATTAAGCCAACGATATATTACCGACCGGCAATTACCGGATAAAGCCATCGACTTAATCGACGAAGCCGCCAGCCGTATTCGCATGGAAATAGACTCAAAACCCGAAGAAATGGACAAACTTGAACGGCGTTTAATCCAATTAAAAATAGAACGTGAAGCCATTAAAAAAGACGAAGACGAAGCGGCACGTAAACGCTTAGAAAAAATCAACAGCGAAATAGAAACATTAGAACGTGAGTATTCCGATTTAGACGAAATTTGGCGCTCGGAAAAAGTTGCCCTACAAGGCAGCCAAGAAATAAAAACCCGTTTAGAACAAGCGCGCCTAGATTTAGACACCGCCCGCCGCGCAGGCAATTTAGCGCGCATGTCGGAATTACAATACGGCATTATTCCAGAACTCACCAAACAATTAGACCTTGCCTGCCACGCTGAAATGGTCGACATGAAATTACTGCGCAACCGCGTTACCGACGAAGAAATTGCCGAAGTTGTCTCTAAATGGACGGGAATTCCGGTGAGTAAAATGCTAGAAGGTGAACGGGAAAAACTGTTGCGCATGGAAGCCACTTTGCACGAGCGCGTAGTGGGGCAGCACGAAGCGGTTACTTCCGTTGCCAACGCCGTGCGCCGCGCCCGCGCAGGCTTAAGTGATCCCAACCGCCCCAGTGGCAGCTTTTTATTTTTAGGCCCCACCGGCGTGGGCAAAACTGAATTATGTAAATCCCTGGCGGATTTTTTATTCGACTCTCAAGACGCTATGGTGCGTATTGATATGTCGGAATTTATGGAAAAGCATTCCGTAGCACGCTTAATTGGCGCGCCACCGGGTTATGTTGGCTATGAAGAAGGCGGTTATTTAACCGAAGCCGTGCGCCGCAGGCCTTACGCAGTGGTTTTATTGGACGAAGTAGAAAAAGCCCACCCGGATGTATTTAATATTTTATTGCAAGTATTAGAAGATGGCCGCCTAACCGATGGACATGGCCGCACTGTGGATTTCCGCAATACCGTGGTGGTCATGACATCGAATTTAGGTTCAGATTTAATCCAAGAGCTGGCCAATAATAAATCCTTTGATATGTTGGATTTCGGCGGTGGGGAATCAACAGAGGGCAACGAACACCGTTATAACGCCATGAAAGAAGCCGTAATGGGCGTGGTGAGCGGCCATTTCCGCCCTGAATTTATCAACCGAATCGACGAGGTTGTTGTATTCCACCCGCTAGAGCGCAAACAAATTCACGGCATTGCAAAAATTCAATTATTAGGTTTACACCAACGACTAGCCGAGCGCGATTTAGCCATAGACTTATCAGACGATGTAATTGATAAATTAGCCGAAGTAGGTTTTGACCCAGTATATGGCGCACGCCCATTAAAACGCGCCATTCAACAAATGATTGAAAACCCACTGGCTCACGATATTTTGTCCGGTAAATTTATGCCAGGCTCTACCATTAAGACAAAATTGATTGGCGATAAAATTAATTTTTTTGCGCAAGATAAGTAATTTTTTGTGTAAAAATAAAACCGCATGGGCAGCAGGGCGCACCAAGGAGCGCCCTGCATTTATTTTCCTTTTGATCAAAAAACAACACCCCCACAGATGGGAATGAAATTGAGAGCGACGCTGAACGCTTAAGCCGAGGACCGAGTTCATGCGGCATAAATCACCAACTGAGCACGAAAATAATACAGTGCGCACGAAAAATGTATTCGGAGGCGCTCTAAAGTTGCAACGCCACCAAACGCTGCCGCACCTGCCGCAACAATTGCTTAACCGCCAAATTATGTTTAGCACCAATACGCAACATTAATTTATGTGAGGCCGGTAATTTTTCCAATTCGCTATCAAGATAGGTATATCGCGACTTAGGCTGCTCCAAAATAAATTCGCCCACTACATCAGGTGCAGCCAGTAAGTTATCAATGGCAATAATGGCAACCTGATGAAAAGAGCGCTTACCGATCCCTAATTCTTCAAACGCACTTTGCAATAGAGGGTAAGAACGCTGGTACATCATCATTCCCGCATCCGAATTTACCCAGCGCAAAGCCTCTAAATAGAGTTCGTAGCGATCCGCATTTTGTGGCAAAAGCCTAAATTGAGCCTGCGGGCCGTCGCTTAATTTGGCCACCGCAAATAATCCCTCAGGGGCGCTATAGGGGCGGCTTTGCGCCACCACACGGCCCTCACTCAGCCCGTACACCACAATCGTAAATTTGCGCACAAACTCTTCTGGCAACAAAATTTTTGCAACCGATGCAGTGACAGCCCCCTGTAAAGAACCCCACAGCGCATTAGCATCAGCAAAAACATCCACTTGAACCTTCGGCGCAGCAGCCACTTCGGGTAATTGAGTAGTAACTTCAGGTGGTGCGGCTGGCGCAGCCTCAGGTTTCACTGTGGGTTGAGACGTGCTGGACGCAGCCTGCGGAGCAGCCACTTCTTGCGCGGGCAAACGGGCCAAAGGCCGCTTTACCGCCGCGCTTTGGGATTGTAGATAAAACAAAAAAATAGCCGCCGCCACAGCCAGCAAAATAATCACACCCAGCGGAATTAAAGCACGAGCTAACAAAGAGGGAGGTGTCGACATAAATGCCTCATACGAATGAATAATATGCAAAAATTGGAATATCTACACTGCGCTGAATCCACCCAAAAAATATTCAGCCAACAGAACCGAAAGAGTGTTTTCTAGGTTTAAGCTCTATTAAATTTAATCTCTATATTCTTGATAAAACTCTGGCGCCAAATTTTCAAACCGCGTAAATTTACCCACAAATGCCGCACGGCACGTACCGATTTCACCGTTACGCTGTTTACCGATAATTAATTCTGCGATGCCTTTATCCGGGCTTTCTTCGTTGTAATATTCATCGCGGTAAATAAACAAAATTACATCCGCATCCTGCTCAATAGCACCAGACTCCCTTAAATCCGAGTTCATAGGCCGTTTATTCGGGCGTGATTCCACACCCCGGTTTAACTGTGACAAAGCAATAACCGGGCAAGAATATTCTTTAGCCAAGGCTTTTAGCGAGCGGGAAATCTCCGAAATTTCCTGTGTGCGCCCATCGGTATTGCCTGCCACATGCATTAACTGTAAATAGTCGAGCATAATAAGACCAGGGTTGCCATATTCACGCGTTATTTTACGAACCCGCGCGCGCACTTCAGCAGGCGTTAAACCTGGCGTATCATCAATAAATAACAATTTATCTTTAATTTTTCGCGCCGCCATTTCCAATTTAGGCCAATCATCTTCCAATAATTTACCATTGCGAATACGTCCCTGATCAATACGCCCGATCGACGAAATCATCCGCATAACCAGTGAATCCGCAGGCATTTCCATGCTAAATACCAGCACAGGTTGCGGCTGCGTCATAATTCCAGCCTCAACAAAATTAAGTGCCAACGCCGTTTTGCCCATAGAGGGACGCGCCGCCAAAATAATTAATTCACCCGGCTGCCAGCCTGAAGTTTTTGCATCTAATTCAACCAGTCCAGAGGGGAGGCCCGTAATATCGGAATCCGACCGAAACAACTTATCAATTTTCTCAACCGTTGATTTCAACAACTGGTTGACACCAATAAAACCACCCTCTTTCGGGCGCTCTTCAGCGATTTGCAAAACTTTCTTTTCCGCCATTTGCAGCAATTCGTCCGCTGCAAGGGCGCCAGGGTTAAAACTCGCCCGGCTAATTTCGGTTGCCGCCTGAATAAGTTGGCGCAGGGTTGAGCGCTCACGCACGATACGAGCGTAAGCCACAAGATTGGCATTGCCCACCACGTTGGCAGCCAAATCAATTAAATAACTATGGCCACCTGCGGCTTCTAACTCACCCCGCCGCTGCAACTCTTCGGATACAGTGACCACATCTATAGGCTGCTGGTGTTCAAGTAAATGCAGCATTATGTTGAATATTTTTTTATGTGATGGACGGAAAAAATCCTGCTCGCCCACGGCCTCAGCCACAGCGTCAAAACTGCCCGCATCTAACATCAGCCCACCCAATATGGCCTGTTCGGCCTCTATAGAGTTCGGTGGCGTCAGCTCTTGCGGGCCGCCGGGCGGCCCGTCCGAATAAAAATCATCTGATGCGTCTAATTGAGACATAACTACCTCAGCGGGTGATCAAACCTACGATACTAGCCCTTAAAACACCCAATAAAAAAGGCACGCGGGTTGCCCAGCGTGCCTTTTAAAGTGTTGTGGCAAAGCTTATTCAGCTTCGATAATCAACTTAACCGGTTGCATCACGTCAACGTGTAATTGCACGTCAATGTTGTATTCACCGATATCACGCAGCGCGCCGCTCGGCATTTTAACTTCTGCTTTAGTCACCGCAACGCCTGCGGCTGTAATAGCCTCTGCAACATCGCGAGGACCAATGGAACCGAAGAGTTTACCTTCATCACCGGCATTGGCCTTGATGGTAACTACCAGTTCAGCCAATGTGGCTGCGCGGGATTCAGCCTGTTGCTTGCGCTCAGAGGCTGATTTTTCAAGCTCTGCACGGCGTGCTTCAAATGCAGCTACGTTGGTAGCTGTAGCCGTGATGGCTTTGCCTTTAGGTAAGAGATAATTGCGGCCATAGCCAGATTTAACACTGACTTTATCGCCAACAGAACCTAAACGGCCTACTTTTTCTAACAAAATTACGTCCATCTCGCCTACCTCTTATTCGTGGCTGTCAGTGTACGGCATCAAAGCGATGTAACGAGAACGCTTGATGGCGGTAGACAATTGACGCTGATACTTGGCCTTTGTGCCCGTAATACGGCTGGGAACGATTTTACCGGTCTCAGAGACGTAGGCTTTTAAGGTTTCAAGATCTTTGTAATCGATTTGTTTTACGCCTTCAGCGGTAAAACGACAAAATTTACGACGACGGAAAAAACGTGACATAACAATTACTCCTCGATATCAGCGTCTGAATCATCCAAGTCTTCGTCAGACTCGTCTTCATCAGAACGTTCAGCTTCGGCGCGGGCTGAGGCTTCTTCTTGACGGCGCTCGGCACGTGCTTTGCGCTCACGGCTTTCTTTTTCCGCTTTCATGATCGGCGATTCTTCAGTAATCGCTTCATCGGTACGAATTACCAAATGACGCAAAATGGCATCGTTGTAACGGAAAGTAGTAGTCAGCTCATCCAATACCGCATCACCGCACTCCACATTCATGAGAATGTAGTGAGCTTTGTGGATTTTGTTGATGGAATAAGCCAGTTGACGACGGCCCCAGTCTTCAAAGCGATGCACAGCACCACCGGTACTGACAATAGAACCTTTGTAACGCTCGACCATCGCAGGAACTTGCTCGCTTTGGTCTGGGTGTACCAGAAATACAATTTCGTAATGACGCATGATTAGCTCCTTACGGGTTAATAGCCTTCCGCCACGCGGTAAGACAAGGAGAACCACCGGAGTGAAACACCCGGTGAGATTTGGGGCGCGCATAATATGGGATTATGTATGAGGGCGCAAGAATTCTTATCAGGATTGAGACGGCAGTCTACGCCCGCCAAGAGATTTTCTTCTGACAGTTAGCGCGGGATTTCCCTCACCAAACGTGCATTTAATAAATCCGCACGAATAGAACTCATGTGATCACCATAAGCAAAATTAATTGCCCATGCCCTGGACTCGGTAAACGAGTTGGGCGAGTTGCTCCAATATCCTTCCGAACGGGTTTCAGGGAAAAGGCTCGCATCAATAGAAGGCTGAAAGCACGCGTAATCAACCAAAGAACCCAGCTCATTTTTATTGGGTAATCGCCAATCATTAAAACCAACAAACGATTTAGATTTGGCCGCCTGCACTATGGCCTGCTCCCAAGTAAATAATGAAGGCACCCCGTCCTGCGGCACACAGGTATTATTTTTCCATTCAAACCCAAGCGCACAGCGCTGCCACATCAAACCCGTCGTTAAATCCACCAGCGTACCATTGCTTTCGACAACAACTTTACTGCGATCAAACGTGGACTTTAAAAGAGGGTTGCAGTCGGCGCGAGCAAAACAAGAACTCAAAGCCAAAACAAGAACACCGCCGGATATACAAAATTTCATCACAGGCCTCCTCGCACTAATCGCAAAAAAGATGCATCGCTTTTACCCGTCGAGCTCACACTGCCATCACTAAAATACACATACCACACGCGGGACGGCTCAGCCGCGTAAGTTTGCCCCGTGAAAAAACGCGGTTTAGTCGTGTCCGCAAAATAACGCTTATCAAAAGCAGGGATTTCACTGGATAAAACCGCAATAGACACCAACTCTCGCACCGAAGGTAAACGCCAATCATTGTGGCCGCATAAGCCCTGTTGATTCACCCAATCCACATAACTTTGTGTTTCGCAAGGCGTAACACCGGTGCAGCTACCCGGGGAGGTATGCCAAGGGAAGCCACCATTGAGCTGCTCGGAAGCCATCCACCAACTGTAGGTATGACCAAAATAACGTGGGTGATCAGGATCTGTTTCTTTTATTTCCCAAACAAGCCCCGTAACGTTGTCCTGCACACAAGACCAACGACTACCCACAGATTCATTGCCCGCATCCAACCAAGCCTGATTTTGATTTGCCAGGGGTTTACCCTGGGCATCAAGCTTTGTCCAATCAAAACCTGCAACCCCTCCTCCTTGTTTTTTTAAACGATTGGCTTTGGCGTCTCGACCGAACTCTGCATCCTGCCCAGGCAAACTCGGCTGAGGACAAGACTGCTGCACTTGGTTTTCGTTAGAACAAAAAACAATACCCGTATCATTTAATTGTGCAGAAATAGGATAAGCAGGCGATTTACCCGAAGGACGCCCCCCGCCACAACTCACTAATTCCGCGATTAACAGGCCACAAATAAATAACCTAACGCGACGCAGCAATACCGTTTTTTTCATTTACCACCCATAAAATTAAGTGCGCACAATTACGAACCATTAAGCTTAAGCCAGCAAAAACAGCAGGCTATTTATAATACAAATAAAAATAAAGCTCAGATCTAACAGTAAAAATTGCCCCCAAACCAAATATTTATAAGCAATGTAGCAAAGACAAGTAGCACCCAGTGTGACCCACCCATCAGGCAAAAAATTATGCTTGTTTTAAACACCAAACACCGATGACACGACACCCCACCTCAATGGGATTAAATATTTCCACTTCGAGAAATCATTTTGCGAAACCATGATAGGCATTACAGAATTTTCACTATTTTTCGGGTAGCCTGTAACTGGAACTTATAAGAAATTCTCTGCGTATCATTTACAGCAGACTATTTTTTGAATTCACCAAGTTATTCTAATATTTATAGGATTATATCTATGCTCAGTATACGGTCGCTATCGGAAGCTAGCCGCGCCTTTAAGCTTGCAGGGGTGTTGGTATCCACCGCTACGCTCTTTGCTTGTGGGGGCACGGATACATCATCAAGTAGCTCAAGCTCCTCAAGTAGCTCAAGCTCATCCAGCAGCTCGTCGTCCAGCTCATCTAGACCCAGCTCAAGCTCAAGTTCCTCAAGCAGCTCATCGAGCAGTTCGTCTTCTGGCTCTGTAGCGGGCAATGCTGCCGCTGGCAAAACTGAGTTCGAAAATAAGTGCAGCGCCTGTCACACCCACAATGGTGGTGGTGAATTTAATGCGCCCAATAAGCCGAATTTCAAAATATCTGAAGTACAGTCCAAGCGCGGCGGCCTTACGAACCTAGTGAATTATGTCATTCAATCTATGCCGCCAAGCAATCCTAGCAAATGTAGCGCTGTAGATAACTGCGCCGCCAACACTGTGGCTTACATGCTCTCATTGGCTAGCCAGCAAGCGGCTGCGTGTAACAGCAGCAGCCAAGCCTACGGCATGCGCTCTCTGCGCTTATTAACCGCTAGAGAACTGAAAAACTCCTTACTTGATCTGGGTATCGCTCAAGCGAGCGAATTAACTGAAGACTTGTTCACGCAAGACGCCACCTACACCAAAAGTAAATACCCCATCCACACCCACGCCACCACAGCAATCGACGACAACCGTAACGATGCCATGATGTTCGCAGCGGACAAATTGGCTGCGCCAGCGGGTACTCGTCTACGTCAAAGCTGGGGTTGCGGCACTACAGCTACCACCTGCGCCACCTCATTCCTAACACTGGCCGAGCGCATCTTCCGCCGCCCACTGACTACGGAAGAGAAAAACACCTACAACGCCATATTTACCAAATACGGCGCCCAAGTAGGTACCGAAGTGGCCATTGCAGCGGCCATTACCTCGCCTCAATTTATGTATCGCTCTGAGCTGGGTACAAAAGTGCGCGATGCACGCAACAACAGCGCGAGTTTTGGCACCTGGCTAAACCTGCAAAATATGGATCCAGAAGCCTATATTTTGGACAATTACGAATACGCCACGCTGCTGGCTTATATGTATACAGGCTCCACTCCTGATGCGACGCTGATGCAGGCCGCCAAAAACAACCAATTAAATACCGAAGCTCAGGTTAACAGCCAAATCGACCGCTTATTACAAACCACCCGTGGCCGCGAGCACATGGTTGAGTTTGGCGCGAACTGGATGCGTACCGATGACGTATTAAAAGCGAGCCGCCCAGCCAACCCAGAGTTTACCGATGCCATTAAAAATGACATGGCAAAAGAAGTGCGCGAACTGTTTGGCTATGTATTCTTCACCGCCAATACTTCCTTCTCGCAATTTTATGCTGGCGATTTCAGCGTAGTGAACAAGCGTTTGGCTCAATACTATGGTGCAAGCAACTTCAGCGGCACCGATACCGATTGGAAATCCACTGCGCTTCCTAACCGTGGCGGCATCATTGGTACTGGTGCTTTCTCAGTAGGTAACTCTCAGCCCGATCGCTCAGGCCCCATTAAAAAGGCTGTTGATATTCGTGAACTGATGCTGTGCCACCACATAGGTGCGCCCCCAACCGACTTCGAAACAACCAACAAACGCGAATTGCTCGTTAAAGAGGCTTACGACCGTGAAACCAACGTTGGCGACTTAACCACTCGGGAGTACTACAAAATTATTACCGACGACCCCATCTGCGCCCAATGCCATGAAAGACGTATTAACCCACTGTTTGGTATCGATGATATCGACCATCTGGGTAAATTCAGAACCACCATGAAAGGCTTAGGGCCACGCGGTCAGTCAGGCTTACCCATCGACAATAGCGGCGAGTTATTTGGTCTAGCCAATATTGATGACAGCGCATCCTTGACCTTCCAAGGCTCCAAAGACCTGGGTAAGAAAATTGCTGACCTACCTACCATTCGCGAGTGCTTAGCAATTAACAGCTTCCGCTACGCTACCGGTATGCCACTCAACAAAAATTCGTACTCTACACTTGAAGGTGGCCAAGACAATGAGCCTGCCAAACTAACGCGAAGCCAAGAAGAATCTTTTGCCTGTGCCGAACAACAACTTGAAGACTCTTATACTTCAAGCAACGGCAGTGCAAAAACTCTGTATCGCAAAATCGGCACCCTGGATCTTGTTCGTCTGCGTAAGCCGATCGAACCCAGTCAGGTCAAACAGTAGTAATAGGGGCTATGACAATGAATAAAATTACCGAAAGAAATATTAAAGAAATCAACTCCGAGCGCCGCAAGTTTCTCGATATGCTGGGTAAAGCTGGCGTGTCTGCGGGTGTACTAAGAGCATCTGCCCTAGCGGGCGGCATGATGAGCACGCGTTTTGCTGAAGCTGCGGGCGGGGATAAGAAATTCATTTTGTTATTCCACCCGAATGGTGCGCCTCGCAATTACACTACCAGTATCGCGATGAACCCATTTAAGCCCTTCGGCAATACCGTAGCCGGCTTGGCTATGTCGATTAGCAACCCTGGCAACCACGGCAATTTACAAATGGCTGCTGGCGCTAAATCGTACAACTCAAGTGATGCAAACTCTTCGAGCATCGATTTACAAATTGCTCAGGTGATAGGTAATAACACCTCTATGCGCGCCATTCAGCTGGGCGTGCAGTCAGGGAACCAAGAGGGTATTAACCGTTTAAAAGGCGCTGCCGTAACACGTATTGATAGTCCATCCACTGCCTTGCAGCGTATTTTCAGCGGCGCCTCTACAGGCGGAACTGGCAGCTCCAGCGGCAGTACTTCTGGCCCTACGCCCACTGAGCGCAAACTCAGCATTCTTGATGCCAACAAACAAGGTTTGGCTGCCCTACGCAACAAACTGGGCAGTGATGAGCGTTATCGCTTAGAAGCCCACTTAAATACCTTAACCCAACTGGAAACCCGTCTGAACAACACCTCAACCGGTGGTGGCAGTACTGGTGGTGGTACAGGCGGCGGCAGTTCTTGCGCTAAACCTACCGTAGCAACAAGTAAATCGGCACTAACTGAATACCGTATGCAAGGTGATATTGCTGTTGCGGCCTTGGCCTGTGGCATAACCAATGTTGCTTCCATTCAGTTCAATGAAACCCAAGCCACTTGGTTGCCCGGTGATGGCACTGCCGACGCAGTAGACTTCAATGCGGATCACCACCAAGTTAACCACGGTGGCCAGGCAACCCACTTATTACCCGCTGTTTGTGAGTATATGAACAAAGGTGTTGCCAACATTATCGACAAACTGAAAAAAGCTGGTATCTACGAGCAAACAGTTATCCTGTGTGTGAGTGAGATGGGCGACGGTGTTGCCCATAACGGCAGTGGCGGCCCTATCATTGTGGCTTCGGGTATTGCGGGCCTTAAAGGCGGTAATCGCGCGGTAGGTAGAGAGCACTACGATGTTTTCCCTGACGTAGTGAAGCTGTTAGGCTTGCAGTCATCTGTTGGCGGCTTGATCTATAACTATGGCAGCGGCGGCATCGTGACCTAATACCACTTAGAAAATCTAAGCCCTCTTCTGAGGGCTTTTTTTTGCCTGGTGTTTTATAGAGATAAGCTTTCAACCTAAAAGCCTCAGTTGGATCACCCAAGTCTGCGCAATCCCTTGGTATGCCTAGCAAAAGTTAAAAATTTGAACAACCAATAAGGTTGCCCTGCATTTTTAACTTTCACTATTCACACCAATGGCTTAC
>JBEGTZ010000099.1:0-15997 GCA_041179125.1 Pseudomonadota bacterium
TTAATGGTTTGATCGTCACTTTCGCGCACGAAGGTTTTAATGGATAAACGTTTTGCTGGCGGCGTGGCAATAATGGATAAATCGCGGATGCCATTCATGGCCATATTTAAGGTACGCGGAATGGGTGTTGCCGTCATGGTGAGAATATCCACCTCGGCGCGCAGGGCTTTAAGTGCCTCTTTTTGCCGCACGCCAAAGCGGTGTTCTTCGTCGATAACCAATAGGCCTAAATTGGGCGCTTTTACTTCTTTGCTTAATATTTTATGGGTGCCAATTAAAATATCCACTTTGCCGCTGGCCAAACGCTCGCGCACTTCTTCGGTTTCTTTGCCGGTGCGAAAACGCGAAATAACATCTACATTAACCGGCCAATCGGCAAAGCGGTCTTTAAAATTTTCGTAGTGTTGTTGGGCTAACAGTGTGGTGGGCACCAGCACTAACACTTGTTTGGAATTTTGCGCGGCGATGAAGGCTGCGCGCATGGCCACTTCGGTTTTACCAAAACCCACATCGCCACACACCAAACGGTCCATGGGTTTGCTGCTGATTAAGTCCTGCTTCACGGCATTAATGGCGGCTTCTTGGTCGGGCGTTTCTTCGAACGGGAAGCTGGCGGAGAATTGCAGGTAGGCGTCTTCGGGGTCTTCAAATGCGAAGCCTTTGCGCGCTTCGCGTTTGGCGTAAATCTCCAGCAGCTCCGCCGCCACATCGCGGATTTGTTCGGCGGCTTTGCGTTTGGCTTTAGCCCACAACTCGCCACCTAGGCGGTGCAGCGGCGCATGGTCGTCGTCGGAGCCGGAGTAGCGGCTGATGACATGTAGGTTGGCCACCGGCACATACAGCTTGGCCTGCTCGGCGTATTCCAACACTAAAAACTCTGCCGTTTGGCCGTCTATTTCGATGCTTTGCAGGCCCCGGTAACGGCCTACACCGTGGTCAATGTGAACCACCGGCGCGTCCATTTTCAGCTCGGTGAGGTTTTTGATGATGCTGTCGTGGTCGTCTTGAGCTTTGCTGCGGCGGCGTTTTTGTTGGATGCGCAGGCCGAAGAGTTCGGCTTCGGCAATCACACGAATATTCGGCAGGCTGATGCCGGTGCTTAAATCGGCCAGGCAGATGCCGTATTGGGCGGCACTTTGGCTGAAGGCATAGAGAGAATCCTGCGCTTCGGGTTTGAGCTTCAGCTTGGCGAGCTGATCCAACACGGCTTCACGGCGGCCTGAGGTTTCGGCGCAAAACACGATGCGCTGGTCGCTTTCGGCTAAAAATAATTCCAGGGCACCTAAGGGTTCGAGGGCGCGGGCATCTATGGCGATAGAGCTTAATGGCAAAAGCGGCAGGTTGTTGTGACCGGCTTTTTCCGCCGCCGGGGCGGCATTTAAGTTGATGCGGCTTAAGGGTTTAAGGCCTGCGTAGAATTCCTCCGCCGTTAAAAACAGCTGTTTAGGTGGCACTAAGGGCCGCAGGCGGTCGCCCTTGCGGCTGTCATACCGGCCTGTGGCATCCAGCCAAAACTGCTCCAGGGTTAGGTCTAAATCGCTTAACACATAGGTGCAGGTGTCGGCGGGCAAATAGTCGAACAGGCAAGCGGTTTCTTCAAAAAACAGCGGTAAATAATACTCAACCCCAGCGGGGGAAAGGCCCGAGGCTACGTCTTGGTAAATCGGGCAGCGGCGCGGGTCATCGCTGTTGAACAGCTCCATCCAGTGGTTTTTAAAGCGTGTGACTGAGGCGCGATCCAGCGGGCACTCTTTGGCGGGCAGCAGTTCAACCTGGTCGATGGTGCCAGTGGTGCGTTGGGTTTCCGGGTCGAAGGGGCGCAGAGTTTCCACTTCGTCGTCGAACAATTCAATGCGGTAAGCGATGTCCGCCCCCATCGGGAATATATCCAACAGGCCGCCGCGAATGGCAAATTCACCGTGCTGATACACCGTATCTACATGGTTATATCCCGCCTGTACCATCTGCTCCCGCAGGCGTGTTAAAGGTAATTTTTCGCCGACTTTTAACACCAGGCTATTGCCCAAAATGTAGCTTTTGGGGCTGAGCCGTTGCAGCAGCGTACCCACACTCGCCACCACCAGCACCCGCTCACCCTTGGCCAACTCGTACAGGCTGCGCATCCGGGTGGAGATAATGTCTTGGTGGGGGGAAAAGTTATCGTAGGCGAGGGTTTCCCAATCGGCGAAGTGGCTAAGCGTTGGGGCGTTGGGGCGGTCTTTTAGGAACAGGTGTAATTCCTGTTCCAGCCGATAGGCATCGGCCATGTTGCTGCAAATAACCAAGCCACTATTCGGCTGTACTGCCGCCGCCTCCGCAATTGCCCAGGCCCGCCCAGAGCCTAAAGCATTACCCCAAGTGAGTTTATCACTGGTTTTTTTAGGGGTGGAGGGGGCAACTAAGAGGGGATTTTTACTCATGGCGTATGCTTTGGGGCCGAGGAAATTTGGGCGGCATTCTAGCAGGTAAAATTGGGGCGTAGATTTGTATCCCCCCACATACAACCCGCCCCATTTACATGATTTAAGATTTCAGGTTGCGCATTGGGCTTATGCGCGCAACAATTCACATGTTTTTTATTTTCGTGCGTCATCCCTGCTCAGGGGCGCAATTCATTGGCCCCATTAACGGTGGCATCATCAACCAATCCCCAGCGCCTCCCAAATTGCATCAATTTTTGTTTTCACCTCAGCACTCATTACAATCGGTGTACCCCATTCCCGCGCTGTTTCGCCGGGCCATTTATTCGTGGCATCCATGCCCATTTTGGAGCCTAAGCCCGCCACGGGGGAGGCAAAATCCAAATAATCTATGGGTGTGTGATCAATTAATGTGGTGTCGCGCGTCGGATCCATACGCGTGGTAATGGCCCAAATCACATCGGGCCAAGAGCGCACATTAATATCGTCGTCGGTAATCACCACGAATTTGGTATACATAAATTGCCGTAAATAAGACCACACACCCAACATAATGCGCTTAGCGTGGCCTGGGTATTGTTTTTTAATGCTCACCACCGCCATACGATACGAACAGCCTTCCGGTGGCAAATAAAAATCCACAATTTCCGGGAATTGTTTTTTTATTAAAGGCACAAACACTTCATTTAATGCCACCCCTAAAATAGCCGGTTCATCGGGCGGGCGGCCTGTATAGGTGCTGTGATAAATAGGATTTTTTCGATGGGTCAGCGTTGTTACAGTAAATACCGGAAAGTGTTCAACTTCATTGTAATAACCGGTGTGATCACCAAAAGGCCCCTCTTCCGCCATTTCTCCTGGTGCAATAAAACCCTCCAAAATAAATTCAGCCCCCGCTGGCACCTGTAAATTATTCGTTAAACTTTTTATTACCTGCGTTTTACTGCCGCGCAATAAGCCTGCAAATGCGTATTCGCTGAGTGTATCCGGCACGGGTGTTACCGCACCTAAAATAGTTGCCGGGTCCGCACCTAAGGCCACAGAAACCGGGAAATTCTCACCGGGGTGCGCCATTTGCCATTCGCGAAAATCCAATGCACCACCGCGATGGCTAAGCCAGCGCATAATTAATTTATTCGGCCCCAATAATTGCATACGGTAAATACCAAGGTTTTGCCGTTCCTTGTGCGGGCCACGGGTAATCACTAAGGGCCAGGTCATCAACGGCGCCACATCCCCCGGCCAACAGGTTTGTATCGGCAACTGGGTTAAATCCACCGCTGCGCCTTCTTTTATTATTTCCTGGCAGGGCGCACTGCTCACTTCTTTGGCCGCCATATTTAACACTTGTTTAAATAACGGCAATTTATGCCACGCATCTTTTAACCCTTTGGGCGGCTCGGGTTCTTTTAAAAATGCTAATAATTCACCCACTTCTTTTAACGCCGCCACCGACGTTTGCCCCATGCCTAAGGCTACGCGTTCAGGCGTGCCGAATAAATTCACCAATACAGGGATGTTGTATCCCTTAGGGTTTTCAAATAATAAAGCCGGGCCGCCCGCTTTTAAGGTGCGATCAGCAATTTCCGTCATTTCTAATACCGGGCTTATCGGTTGCTGAATACGTTTTAATTGTCCCATCGCTTCAAGCTCGGCTATAAATTCACGTAAATCATTTGCAGGCATACAGGAGTACCAAATTTAGGGCAAAAAAAATCTCGCAAATTCAAAGAATGAACATGCGAGACCATAAAGTTTATTGGGCAATAAATTACTTGCCTTTCATGGATTGGAAAAACTCATCGTTAGCTTTAAAGTTTTTCAAGCGATCCACCAAAAATTCGGTGGCGGCAACGTCTTCCATATCATTAAGTAATTTGCGCAAAATCCACACGCGGTGGAGCTCAACTTCAGCCATTAATAAATCTTCACGGCGCGTACCGGAGCGACGGATATTAATGGCAGGGTACAGGCGTCGCTCGGCCATTTTGCGGTCGAGGTGTAATTCCATATTGCCCGTACCTTTAAATTCCTCATAAATAACCTCGTCCATTTTGGAGCCGGTATCAATTAACGCTGTAGCGATAATTGACAAGCTGCCGCCCTCTTCAATATTGCGCGCGGCACCAAAAAAACGCTTCGGGCGCTCAAGCGCGTGGGCGTCTATACCACCGGATAAAACCTTACCGGAAGAAGGCACCACAATGTTATAGGCACGTGCCAAACGGGTTACAGAATCCAGCAAAATAACTACGTCTTTTTTGTGTTCAACCAAGCGCTTGGCGCGCTCGATAACCATATCCGCCACTTGTACGTGACGCGCTGGGGGTTCATCAAAAGTAGAGGCCACCACTTCGCCGCGCACAGAGCGCTGCATTTCGGTTACTTCTTCTGGGCGCTCGTCAATTAACAATACAATTAAATGTACATCGGGATTATTGCGTGTAATCGCCTGCGCGATATTTTGCAGCATCATGGTTTTACCGGCTTTTGGCGGCGCCACAATTAAACCGCGCTGGCCTTTACCGATGGGGGCAATTAAGTCGATGACACGCCCGGTTAAATCTTCAGTGGCACCATTGCCCACTTCCAACACCATGCGCTCTTGAGGAAATAATGGGGTGAGGTTTTCAAATAAAATTTTATTGCGCGAGCTTTCAGGGCGGTCGGTATTAATGTCATTCACTTTTAATAAAGCAAAATAACGTTCGCCTTCTTTGGGGGGGCGAATTTTGCCGGAAATGGCATCACCCGTGCGCAGGTTAAACCTACGAATTTGGCTGGGGGAGACATAAATATCATCCGGCCCGGCTAAATAAGAGGAACCCGCAGAACGCAAAAACCCAAACCCATCCTGCAAAATTTCTAAAACACCATCACCGTAAATATCCTCGCCACTTTTTGCGTGCCGCTTTAACAGGTTAAAAATAACATCCTGTTTGCGAGAGCGCGCTAAGCTCTCCATGCCGACAGCGGCGGCCATATCGATCAGCTCTTCGATGGGTTTCTTTTTGAGGTCGGTTAGATTCATGAGTGTTATTTGTCTTTTTGAGGGTGTGATAAACGCGAGCGCTTAGAGGATTGTTGGAATGACGAACGTTGAAATATTTATATTTTTGAAATGCCTGTGGTCTATCGAATATCAGTCGAGAAGCATTGGGTCAAGCATCGAGAAGCATGGGTCAGCAAAAGAAGCGAGGAGGATGTTAGGAGCGCTTTGACCTGTGGATGTGCCAATCGGGCATGACAACGCGGTGCCGGAGGAAATCGGCTAGCCTTTCAGCAATTAAATGGAGTATAGCGATTCTCAAAAGTTGTGCAAAGAAAAAACAAAAGCCACAGTAAGCTGTGGCTTGGAAGGCGATTACAGTGCAGAGTCAATGAAAGCTTTTAATTGGGTTTCAGACAGCGCACCCACTTTGGTGCTCTCAGCCTTGCCTGCTTTATAGATGATCAATGTGGGGATGCCACGGATATTAAGCTTGGCGGATGTTTCTTTGTTGGCGTCTACGTCCATTTTGCAGATTTTAATTTTGTCTCCGTACACACCCGATAATTTTTCTAAAATTGGCCCGATCATTTTACAAGGACCACACCAGGGTGCCCAAAAATCAACCAAAACAGGGCCGGTGGCATTGACTACTTCAGTTTCAAAATTTGCGTCAGTGACGTAAACGATTCCGCTCATAACTTGTTATCTCCGGTCAGGCATAAAATAAACGGCGCAATGATAAGGAGTGCCTGCCCAAGTGACAACCCCTCAACGCCCATTAGTCTAAACAGTAATTCACTCAAGGTAAGGTTTAGTTAGCAAAACTCAATACATAATAGGAAATTTCCTCGCGGAAACAGTCCAAAAACACCTAAACTTGCGACTCACCTTACACTTTCGACATTTTTATGCGTACATTATTTAAAAAAATGAGTATTGCCAGCTGCTCGCTCCTCTGTGCATGCAGCTTATTTAAACCGCAGCACGCTCAATTACAGCTTGAGTCTTATACGTCAAATCTCGATCAAAGCACTAAAAAGTTCTATGTTTATCTGCCCAAAGGGTACACCTCAAAACAGCCCTGGCCGGTGTTGTTGTTTTTGCATGGCGATGGCGAGCGTGGTAATGCGCAGGAGGAGCTGGGTTATGTATTAAAACACGGCCCGTTGTACGAAGCCTGGATTCAAAAAAAAGACCTGCCTTTTATTATTATCTCCCCTCAGCTACCGCTATTCGGACGCGACCAACTGCCCGAGTTAGGCTATTTGCGCGGGCGTAAACTGAACAAAATCCCCCAACAACAAACAGATTCAACCCCGGCGCGGGACTACATGCAGCCATCATTCCCCATGCGGCGCAACACGGAACTGGCCAGCTGGGAGGGCGTACCTCCACTGCTGCCCGATGGTTGGGAGCGGGTAGAAGAGGATGTTTTTAACATACTCAAACAAGTGCAAAACCAATACCGCACCGACAACAGCCGAATTTACTTAACAGGGCTTAGCTACGGCGGTTTTGGTACCTGGTATCTGGCCAGCCGCCAGCCGCATCTATTTGCTGCGATTGCTCCGGTGGTGGGCTGGGGACACTCAAGTTTGATGGCGCCGATTGCCAAGGCGGGCCTGCCAACTTGGGCCTTTGCCGCAGGACGGGACGAATCGGTGCCGATTAGCCATTTCTACGCGGGCCTGCGCACACTTGAAGCCTTCGGCACGTCGGAAGTGCGCTTTACTGTTCACGAGGATATGGCCCACGATGCATGGAAACGCATTTACGCGGGGGACGACCTCTACACTTGGTTGCTCGCGCATCAAAACAAACATTCTGCGCCAGCGCCGTAAAGCTAAACCATAAGGTGGCGTTTTACTTGCGCTTCATCAATCTCTGCCATGCGGCCCGCCACCACTGCCACGCCTCGGTCCATCACCACATAGGCGTCGGCCAGTGTTTTCGCAAATTCAAAATATTGCTCCACCAACAAAACAGCCATTTCGCCCTGCCTGCGCAAAATACTAATAACGTTGTGAATATCTTTAATAATTGAAGGCTGAATCCCCTCGGTCGGCTCATCCAAAATTAACAGGCCGGGCTTCATTACCAGCGCCCGCGCAATGGCTAATTGTTGTTGCTGCCCACCGGAAAGATCGCCGCCGCGCCGCTGCAACATGGTGCGCAAAACAGGGAATAAATCGAATATATCGTCATTTACTTTGCGCTCTTTGCGCGGCAAAACGGCAAACCCGGTTTTTAAATTTTCCCACACGGTTAATTGCGAAAAAATTTCACGCCCTTGCGGCACATAAGAAATACCGCGTTTCGCGCGATCCGCCGCAGACAGGCCTTGAATGGCCTCACCCTGCCAAGAAATAGTACCGGCAGAAATACCATGACGGCCTGTAATGGCGCGGGCGATGCTGGTTTTACCCACGCCGTTGCGCCCTAAAATACATGTGATCTCACCTTTTTTTGCGGTTAAGCTCACCTGTTGTAACGCTTGGCTTGCACCATAAAATAAATTAATTTGCTTGGCTTCTAACATGGTTTTAGCGCCCCAAATAAACGTCAATCACGCGCTGATCTTGCTGTAAATGTTCCAAGCGCCCCTCTGCGAGCACTGTCCCTTCATGCAGGACAGTCACCTTAGTATCTAAGGCGCGAATAAAATCCATATCGTGCTCCACCACCACCACAGAATGATGCTGGCTAATACTTTTAAGTAATTTTGCTGTTTCTAAGGTTTCATAATCTGTCATGCCGGCAGCTGGCTCATCCACCAATAATAATTGCGGGTCTTGCACCAATAACATGCCAATTTCCAACCATTGTTTTTGACCGTGTGAAAGATTAAAAGACAATTCTTCGCGACGTGCAGCCAGCCCCACCTGAGACAACACTGATTCCAAACGCGACTGTTTTTCCGCAGTTAAATGAAAAAACAATGTTTGCCAAACCCCGCGTGAGCCCACGAGCGCAAGCTCAAGATTTTCCCACACTGTAAGGCTGCCAATGACCGTAGGTTTTTGAAATTTACGCCCAATGCCTAAGTTGGCAATATCGGCTTCATCGTGGCGTGTTAAATCAATGGTATCGCGGAAAATAACATCGCCGCTGTCGGGCTTAGTTTTACCTGTAATAATATCCATCATGGTACTTTTACCCGCACCATTCGGGCCGATAATGGCGCGCAACTCGCCTGGGCGAATATCCAAACACAAATTATTAATCGCCTTAAAACCATCAAAACTTTTATTAACGCCATTAAGGTAAAGGATACTTTTAATTTCAGCCGCTGCACTCATGGCGCCACCTTAAGGCTTGAATTTGATTTAAAACGCATCGCCAACTGGCTGCCCGCCCACTGATCCTTTAAGCCCACAATGCCACGGGGCAAATAAATCGTAGTTACCACAAATAATGCGCCTAAAATAAACAGCCAATATTCGGCAAATATTCCACCGGTAAAATAGGTTTTGCCATAATTCACCAACAGAGCACCCAACACTGCGCCGTAAAGCGTACCGCGCCCACCAATAGCCACCCAAATAACAATTTCAATGGAATTAAGAGGGTTAAATTCACTGGGATTAATAATGCCCACTTGGGGTACATACAGCGCTCCAGCAATACCCGCAAGCAACGCCGACACCACAAATACCATTAATTTATAATGCTCTACGCGATACCCCAAAAAACGCGTGCGGCTTTCGGCATCGCGCACAGACACTAATACACGCCCAAGTTTACTCGCTGTGATATAACGACAAGCGCAATAAGCCAACAACAGAGTAAGCACGCTCAAACAAAACAATACCAATCGCGTGGTAGTTGCCTGCACGTCATAACCGATAATTTCTTTAAAATCCGTCAAACCATTATTGCCGCCGAATCCCATATCATTACGAAAAAAAGCCAACATCAACGCATAGGTTAATGCCTGGGTAATAATCGACAAATACACTCCACTAACGCGAGAGCGGAAGGCCAACCAACCAAAAACAAACGCCAAAATACCCGGCACCAATAAAACCATTAATAAAGCATAACTAAAATGCTCAAAGCCCTGCCAAAACCAGGGCAATTCTTGCCAGTTCAGAAACACCATAAAATCAGGCAAATTGGCATTTCCATACACGCCGCGATCACCAATCTGGCGCATTAAATACATCCCCATCGCATAGCCGCCCAGCGCAAAAAATGCGCCGTGCCCCAAACTTAATATGCCGCAAAAACCCCAAATTAAATCCAGTGCCAGCGCGAGAATGGCAAAGCATAAATACTTGCCCAACAGGCTGACCATATAAGTAGGTACATGCAACCAGGATTCCGCTGGCAACGCATTAAGCAATGGCACACATACGCCTAAAGCACACAAAACAATCAATAAATATCGGCTGCCTGCATCGCGCCACAGGTGACGATATATAAACGAATGAGACATCAGATTAATCCTCAACAAAGCGGCCTTTAAGGGCAAACAAGCCCCTTGGGCGCCATTGAATAAATAGAATAATAAAAACTAAAACGATAATTTTCCCAAGTACGGCACCGGCGAAGGGTTCTAAAAATTTATTCACCACACCCAAGCTCAGGGCTGCGAATAATGTACCCAACAAATTACCCACACCACCGAAAACCACCACCATAAATGAATCAATAATATATTGCTGGCCCATATTCGGCCCCACATTGGTAATTTGGCTCAGCGCCACGCCTGCGATACCGGCAATACCCGAACCTAAACCAAAAGTCAGTGCGTCCACCCAACCGGAGCGAATACCCATTGAATTCGCCATAGCGCGATTTTGCGTTACTGCGCGCATTTGCAAACCAAAATAGGTTTTACGCAATAAAAAAGCCAACAACACCAACACCAACACACTAAATAAAATAATAAACATACGGTTATAGGTGAGTGACAAGGCACCATTTATTTGCCACATCCCACTCATCCAATCCGGGGCAACCACCGCAACGTTATTGGCGCGATAGGTGCGCACCAGTTGTTGCAAAAATAAACTCACGCCGAATGTTGCCAATAGAGTTTCCAGTGGCCTGCCGTAAAGATGGCGAATAATCGTGCGCTCGATTAATACACCCATGCTGCCTGAAACTAAAAAAGCCGCTGGAATAGCAATTAATATCGACACGTTCATCCACTGGGGGAAAATTTGCTGTATCGCAAAGGTGGTATAAGCCCCCAGCATAATCATCTCGCCGTGCGCCATGTTAATTACGCCCATCACACCAAACGTAATAGCCAGGCCAATGGCGGCCAGCAATAAAACCGAACCTAAACTAATACCGAAAAAACAATTTTCTAAAAATTTAAATAAATCAATTTTGGCTTGCATGGCATTAAGTGCTGCCTCGGCACTGGCGGCAAATTCGATATCTTCATGCACATAATGACCCGCATCATTTTTTGCCGATGCTTTTTCCAACAGGGCAATCGCCTCGGGCTGCAATGCTTCAGCTAATGTTGCCACAGCGGTTTTGCGCAGAGCAGCGTCGGTGCTGCCCATATCAATGCTCGCCAGTGCAACCTGCATAATTTCTTTTACGGAGTTTATTCGCTCTTGATTCAGCGCGGCTACTAAAGGCGCCCTGAGCGTTTCATCAGGGTTTTTAATTAAATTACGTGCGGATAATTCGCGAATATTGGCATCTTTTGCACCAAGCTCTAACCCCGCAACCAACCCGCGCAATTCTCTTCGCAAACTGTTATTAATTTTAATTTTCTCTAGCTGGGTTTTCTCTGCCAGCCCCAGGGACGATTGGTCTATACAGGATTGCATTTCAAGCTTATCGCCCACTTCTTTCCCAATCACCGGCTGGCCGGATTCTGCAAGCCAATATAAATTACCTTCTTGCATGGCTTTGAGCGTTGGCAAAACGCGCGGGTCATCCAAATGGTAGAGTGCCGTGGCGGCGGCTGCTTTTTCAGAAAAAGAGTCGGCATTGAGGTTTTTCACCAACACCGAAAAATCCTCAGCATGACAACTAAGAATCAACAGCCAGCACGCTAAAAAACGTCCGCAAGCAATAATACAATTCATGATTAATCCCCAGCAGCCCGATAAAAAACACTAAAAACCCAGTCACACCATATAGATAGGGCTGAATTTTAAAAACGAATAGGGCATTTTCTATAAATAGAGCGGCAATAAGGCCGCCAATGTGCGTTTAATTTTTCTAAAATCCGCACGCCCAGAGTTTTAACTCACCTCAATTGAGCGCATCTGAGTTTTATATATTTGCGGTTTAGATTTAAAAGCAGAGACTACATACAAAAAACAATTAAGGCGCTGCCGCACAAGCAGCAGCGCCTTTTGTGGTTATTTGTAGTTTTGGCCGGAGCATTTGCCGGTTTTGATATTAAAGTTACCGCATTTGATCGGCGCCATCCAATCAGCTACCACATTGGCAGATTCAGGTAAAAAATCTGTCCAAGCATCACCAATAACGCCACCAGGTGTTTTCCATACAATTTCAAATTGGCCATTTTCTTGAATTTCGCCAATCAGTACTGGCTTGGTTAAATGGTGGTTGGTATTCATAACTGCAATACCGCCAGTTAAATTAGGAACCGCCACACCATAAATAGCATCGCGAACTTCGTCCACTTTGGTGGTGCCCGCTTTGGTCACGGCTGTCGCCCACATTTTAAAGCCTATATATGTGGCTTCCATTGGGTCGTTGGTCACTTTTTTATCGCTCTTCATGAATTTTTTCCATTGGGCAATAAACGCATCGTTTGATGTATCTTTCGCGCTTTGGAAATAGTTCCATGCGGCCAAATGGCCCACTAAGGGTTTTGTATCAAAGCCTGATAATTCTTCTTCGCCCACCGAAAAAGCAACCACAGGAATATCTTCAGCTTTTACACCCGCATTACCCAACTCTTTGTAAAAAGGCACGTTGGCGTCGCCATTAATGGTGGATACAACCGCTGTTTTTTTACCCGAAGAGCCGAATTTTTTAATTTCAGCTACGCGTGTGGTCCAGTCTGAGTGACCAAACGGTGTGTAATTAATGGAAATATCTTCCGCTTTTACGCCCTTAGATTTTAAATAGGCTTCAAGAATTTTATTGGTGGTGCGCGGGTATACATAATCGGTTCCCTCAAGCACCCAACGCATTACTTTTTCATTTTTCATCAAGTAATCAACAGCGGGAATAGCTTGTTGGTTAGGTGCAGCGCCGGTGTAAAAAACATTTTTAGACGATTCTTCGCCCTCATATTGCACAGGGTAAAATAAAAGGCCATTTTTTTCTTCTAATACGGGCAGAACGGATTTGCGTGATACAGAAGTCCAGCAGCCGAAAATTACATCAACCTTGTCTTTTTCAAGTAATTGTTTTGCTTTTTCAGCGAATAAAGGCCAGTTGGATGCGGGATCCACCACCACAGCCTCAAGTTTTTTACCCAGCAGCCCGCCTTTGGCATTTTGCTCTTCAATCATCATTAAAACAGTGTCTTTCAAAGTGGTTTCGCTGATCGCCATAGTGCCGGATAAAGAATGCAAAACCCCTACTTTAATAGTGTCCGCCGCCTGCGCCACTGTGGCGGTAAATGAAAGCGCAGAAATACTTAAAACCACGCCAGTGCGTTTAAACCAATTTTGGAAAGATGGCTTCATAGTGTTTTCCTCTGATGGTGTGTGATGTTTTTTTGTGTTTTACACCCAGGCACTATTAATGCCAAAACCGCTCAACACCTCTGATGGAGGCTGGAATTATGGAGGGGATTAATCGACCTGTTATCTAATAGACATTTTTATAAGGCAATTAAGTTGCCTGGGTTAATAGAGTGCGGGCTACCACCCGACTAAAACGCAATAGGGAATTACATTAATACCCGCCAACTTTGTTTAATCGCAAAAGGGCAGTATTGCGGCGCACCAATTTGGCGCCATGTGAAATATTTATATTGCTAAAAGGTGCGAAAGTAGTGCGTTGCGGTTTCAGAGAATACGCAATCAAAGAAAAAGCTATCTTGTTGCGCAATTATTTTTCGGCGGTCGCTCAAATAAAGCTGCACCATTGCTCAGCTGAGTTTCACAACACTCTCATCCAGGTTGTCCAATTGAAGGGGCTGCGATCCAAAATTGGGCATACGCAAACAGGTGCAGCCTAAACCCTGTTCAGCAGGGTGTGCTTGCAACTCAACTATTCTGGATATTTTCTATTTTCTTTCGTCATCCCTGTGTAGGGGCGCAATCAAACCGCCGAAAACCATCAACCCAGGCGCGATGAATCGAGCCTCTACAGGGTGAGATGGTGTGGACATTGTTAAATACGCTGATTAAATACACTGAATTACGCGGGATTTAACCTAGAAACTTCAGCTGGATCACCCAAGCCAATTTGACTGATATTTCCAGGTTAACCGCAGCGCAATTGTATTTTTTGCCTCAAAAGGTTAATAAATAATTAATCAGTTATTAATAAACCTCAGTTAGGGTGAACACTCACCCAACCCTCCCCTGAGGAAACACCATGCACACTCTATTAAAATGTATCGTAGGCGGGCTTTTAGCTTCGTCAGCCATACAAGCCAGCGCTGTTACGCTGGATTTCCACTGCATCACACCAAACACCTCTGCCAGCTGCGCCATTGGCGAGAATCAGTTTTCTGTCGATATGCTTGCAGGCAGCACGGCTAACCAAGTCAATTTCACTTTCCGCAACACCGGGATTTACCAATCCGGCATTGATGCGGTTTATTTTGATGCGGGTTCACTGGCCAGTATTACAGGCTTAATTGATAAAGACCAAGGTGGCGGTCTTGCGGGCGTGGATTTTACCGAAGGCGATGCGAACCCATCTCACCTTCCTAACGGCAATAACATAAACCCAAACTTTGTGGTTTCAGCTGGCTTACTGGCCGACTCAGATGCCCCTGTATCTAAAAATGCAATTAACACAGGCGAGTGGCTGACCGTTCAATTTAATATTTCGAGCGGCAGAACGTTTAATGATTTAATCACTGAACTTACCACTGGGGACTTGCGCGTAGGTGTACACGCACTTGGTTTTGCCAATAACGGCGCCTCGGTGAGCCTTGTGAACAATGCCCCCGTACCCGTGCCTGCTGCTTTTTGGCTATTGGGTTCAGGCTTGCTGGCACTGCTCACCCGCCTGCGTAAAGCCTCACGCTAATATCTAGGTGAAAACCACAGCGGAACTCCGCTGTGGTTTTTAGGTTTTGCGGAAATTCAACATCCGCTGTAATGGGATTAACGCTTGCTGAGCCGTTAAGGTATCGACAAAAATCTCATTATCGGCGCGCTCAAAAACGGCCAATAGCGCATCCAAGGTGTTCATCGCCATCCAGGGGCAGTTCGCACAGCTGCGGCAGGTGGCGCCGCTGCCTGCTGTTGGTGCGATATAAAAATGCTTTTCTGGGCTGAGCTGCTGCATTTTGTAGAAAATGCCCTGGTCAGTCGCGACGATAAACTCTTGTGCGGGTGATGTTTGTGCAGCGCGAATTAACTGCGAGGTGGAACCTACTACGTCCGCCAAAGCCACAACCGCTTTAGGGGATTCCGGGTGGACCAACACTTGGGCCTGGGGGTATAACGATTTTAAATCGGTAATGCCTTTGGCTTTAAATTCTTCATGCACAATACAGGCGCCATCCCACAATAAAACATCGGCGCCGGTTTTTTCTTGTACATAACTGCCCAAATGCTTATCCGGCGCCCAGATGATTTTTTCGCCCAGGCCATCTAAATAGTCCACCACATCCAATGCAATGCTGGATGTCACCACCCAATCAGCGCGCGCCTTTACCGCTGCCGAAGTGTTGGCATACACCACCACCGTGCGGTCTGGGTGTTGGTCGCAAAAGGCGCTGAATTCTTCGATGGGGCAGCCGATATCCAATGAGCAGGTGGCTTCCAGTGTTGGCATGATTACGCGTTTATTCGGCGTTAAAATTTTGGCTGTCTCGCCCATAAACTTAACACCCGCCACAATCAGCGTGTCGGCATCATGCTGTGCGCCAAAGCGTGCCATTTCCAGCGAATCTGACACGCATCCACCGGTGGCCTCCGCCAAGGCCTGGATAAGCGGGTCAGTGTAATAATGCGCCACCAATACGGCGCGCTGGGCTTTTAATAGCTGTTTGATTTGGCTGATTTTTTCTTCCGCATCCGCAGGATCCTCTTTGGTTTGCAAAGGGATATTGGCCAGATGCTCCTGGACAACTTGTTGGGGCGTTTTTTTAGAGGTGGGGATCGATGTGGGCACACGGGCCTCCAATAGCGGCAAGCAAAAGAAAGGGGAGCTTGGACCTAGATACCTCAGCTGAATCACCAAAGTCTACGCAAGTTCTTGGTACGTCTAGTGAAAGTTAAAAAAATTTTGAACAACCAATAAGGTTGCCCTGCATTTTTAACTTTCACTATTCGCACCAATTACTGACACAGCTTTTTGGCGCTCAACTGAGGTCTCTAGGTTAAGCTCCCCTGTCTTTAAAGTGTAACGATGATAAACGATATTAAATGGTGGGTCGTGCTGGATTCGAACCAGCGACCAATTGGTTAAAAGCCAACTGCTCTACCGACTGAGCTAACGACCC
>JBEGTZ010000100.1:0-19234 GCA_041179125.1 Pseudomonadota bacterium
CCCCTGCGAATGCAATCACTTACATTGCATCACCCTAGACAAGTTGAAAAATGGAGCTGGCGAGAGGAATTGAACCCCCGACCGGCTGATTACAAGTCAGCTGCTCTACCTACTGAGCTACACCAGCGTTAAATCGCCAATTTAAGACCGCCCTAAATTGGAGGCGGGATTCTAGTGAATGTTTTTAGCTGATGCAATAGTCGAGCACAAAATTTGTCTCTCTTCTTTTTTCTTCGCATCTTTCTGCTCGTTCGGCCCAATGCCCAGGGTTTGGCGCAGAGGTTCAGGAAGGGTGTCGCCGACACCTTCGGGCATGGCCAGCCACAACTCCATAACAGGCCGCTTGCTTTCGCGCACCCTGACCGCAATACCTGCGGCCATGAGCTTCTCTTGCTGCCCTTTGGCGGCGGCTTCTTGCTCGTAGGAGCCGAGCGCTATGGTGTTGATGAATTCACCCTTGGGGACAATAAAGCTATCTATTCCGCTGGCTTGGAGTTCATCTAAGCGTTTTTTAGCCTGCGCTCGCGTCTCAAAGCCATCCAAATAGAGTTGATAGCCCCCCGGCACCATTTGCTCCAGTGGAAAAAGATGCGCTTTGATTTCTTTGGCGTGCAGTTTTTGCAAGGCCTGCTGAGCGGTGTCGTTATTTTCGTAGGGGCCGACGAGCACGCATTGCGTGTAAGCAGAAGGCGCTTCTGCTGCGGGTGGTGTTGCATTTGCAGCCGGAATTTCAGGGCTTACTGCGGGCGCTTCTGGCTGCGGGGGGGCGGGTGTTTCTGGCAGCAGGGGGGGCGGCGCAGCAGAAACCGGAGCCTCAGCTGGCGCGGAGCCTGGGGCCTCCTGCTGGCTGGCTTGCTCGTTCAACAGCAGTAAAGACCCCACGCCGTCTGGTATACGATAGGCATGTGCGGCGGCTTGAGGCTGTGGTTTGGCGGTTTGCCACCAGATAAATATGCCTAGGTTTGCAGCGAATAAAGAGAAAAAAATCCAACGCATAGGGGAGATTCACAGAAGTTAGGGTGCCGGGTATGTTTGCATGGGGCACCAAGCCAGACCGTCTAACACTAAATTGGGGTATTGGGTGAAGCGTAAGTTAAGTTCATTGCAGATCGCCGCCAGCCAATTAACGTCGCCGCCGGTTAAACACCAATGGGCAGCGGGCAGATGGTGCTGCGCTCGACAACACAACCCCAGAATGGAGGCTGTGATGGCAGCCGACACACATTCTTGGGTGGCTTGCCCTGGCATCCACTGCGGTTGCAACTGCGCCGATACCACCTGCACACGCGTAACGCCAAGGCTTTCTGCCTGACGAACCACGCCCGGCAGGATGTAACCACCAAGATGTTGCCCCTGCCCGGTTAACAAATCCAGGGTGATTGCCGTGCCCGCATCAACCACTACAACATCGCCCTGCATCACCTGCCGTGCGGCCAGTAGCGCCAACCAACGGTCCACGCCTAAACGCTGTGGTTCAGCATAGCCGTTAATCACGCCCGCCGCTTCGCCGCAGCTATAAGCGCGATGAATATCACAGGCGAAGCGCTTGTGCAGCGCGTCGATCACCGCCTCGGTGTCCTGATCGGAGCGTACCGAGGCGAGGCGAATGGCGCTCACGCTTCTATTTATAGCCTGCCACTCTGCCGGATATGCCTTTGAATCCGTAGCGTCTAGGCGCAGCCAGCTGCCGCTGAGGCCGAGCGTGGCGATACGCCATTTGGCGCGGCTGTTACCTAGGTCGATGTCCAGCACGTTCATGGCGTGGGGCCAGGTTTGAGGCGCAGGCTGATCTCCCCGCCCAGCAGCGTTTTTAGTCCGTTTGAGGTGCGCACCAGCAGGCCGCCGTTGCGGGCAGCCTCCAGGCATAACGCCTCCTCGAAAACACCCGCCTGCTCAATAACAACTGGCTGGCCCGCCAGGGCGTTGAGCTGGTTCCACTGCGCGTGGTAGTGAGCAAACCCACGCTGCGGAAATTCGTTTAGCAGCTCGGTGATGGCCCGTATCAAGTGGGTGGCGAGCAGATTGCGCTTGAGATGACACAGCTCCAAAAGGCTCGCCCAGCCCTGGTTTTTGGCTTCAGCAATAGGCATGTGGCTGTTGAGGCCCACCCCTAACACCAAGTGAAACTGCCCGGATAAATCGCCGCCCACCTCAATTAATACACCTGCCAATTTGCGCCCATCCAGCCAAATATCGTTCGGCCATTTCAGCGCCAAGCCCTGAATACCCAGGGCTTGAAGGCTGCGCACCACCGCCACGCCCACGGCCAGGCTTAAGCCCTCCACCTGCGCCACACCCTGTTCAAAATGCCAGCCCATAGAAAAATACAGGTTTTGCGCCAAGGGGCTAACCCACTGGCGCCCACGCCTGCCGCGCCCGCTGGTTTGTTGCTCGGCCAGCACTACGCGGCCATGAATGCTGCCGTCTCGGGCCGCATCCAGCAAGGTGCTGTTGGTGGAGGCCGCCTGCCAAAGCACGCTCACTTGCACAGGGGAGGAGGCCGGAAGCTGTTGCTGGATGGTATGTGCATCGAGCAAATCGCTCGCATCAGGCCAGCAGTAACCCAGCCCACGACGAGATTGCAGCGGCACCTGCTGGGCTTGCAGCTGCTGGATTAACTTCCACACCGCCGCCCGGCTGACGCCCAGCGCAGCGCCTAATGCTTCGCCGGAATGGTGCTGGCCATCCGCAAGCATACCGAGCAGTTGTTGTTGTCGCTCGATCACAGGTTTTGGCTCACATACTGGCGCTGACATCGCTCGCCCAAGCGCGTGAAGAGTTCATAACCGATGGTACACGCCCTGCCCGCCTGGTCATCCACCGCTAAATTCGGGCCGAAAAACTCCAGCCGGTCGCCCTCTTGCGGGCGCGCACCCGGCGGCAATGAAGAAAGATCAAACACCAAAGAATCCATAGACACCCGCCCCACCAACGGCAGCAACACGCCGTTAAACCAGGCACAGCCTTGGCGGCCAAGCGCCCGCATCAAGCCGTCGGCATAACCGCCGGACACCACCGCCACCGGCATCTCCCGCTCAGCGGTGAAACTCGCGCCATAGCCCACACTGGCGCCCACCGGCAACAGGCGGGTTTGAATCACTTGCAGCAACAACTGCACCACCGGGGCCAGTACATTAGGCGCCAGATTGCCGGGGTTCAGGCCGTAGAGCGCAGCGCCTGGGCGCAGAATATCCCAGTGATACGCCTCGCCTAAAAAAACCCCGGCTGAATTGGCCAGGCTCATTTCAATCTGCGGCGCGGCGGCCTTAGCCGCTTCCGCCAAACACTGAAAACGCTGTAATTGCAGTGCATTTAAAGCCTGATCAGGCTCATCGGCGCAGGCTAAATGGCTCATCAGCAGGCGGCAGTATTGATGCGGCAGCCTGGGTAATAACTCCAAAAACTCTTGCGGCTCGATGCCTAAGCGGTTCATGCCGGTATTCACTTTTAGGGCGAAAGGCGCAAGCGGTGTTTGGCGCAAGTAACGCTGGGCCATCGCCGAAGAAATCAGCACCGGTATCAGGCTAAACGCCCGGCACAAAGCCTCATCCCCCGGCTCCACGCCCTGCAACACAAACAACCGCGCCTCCGGCAACAAAGGCCGCAGGCTCACCCCCTCTTCGGTTGAGGAGACAAAAAAATCCCGGCAGCCCAGCCGGAATAAACACTGCGCCACTACCTCGGCGCCCAAACCATAGGCATTCGCCTTCACCACCGCACCCACGCGGGCCGCAGGCGCACGCAACTGAAGCAAACGGTAATTGGACGCCAGTGCGGCAAGATCAATATTAAGAATGGGATAACTGCGAGACATAAAAGAGGACAACGCGAAAATGGCGGTCATCTAACCAAAAGCCCATTAAAAAGGCCAGCCCAGCGTTGCGCGCCGCATTGGGCAACTGACTAGCGATGGCCCCATCAATTGAAAAAGTGGCGCAGGCTAAAAACACGCACCGGCGCACAAAACCGTGTCAATACGTAAATTTACGTATAGCCCGCGCAAAACCACACGGCGTAGGGTTGCCCCATCGGGTTGGGGTTTCACCGGTTTATTTTTCTTCACAACAGGATTTTTTATGTCGCTTCCAAATACTTTTTCAAAAACACCCTTTAAACAGGCAATAACCTTAACCTTGGCCGCTGCAATGAGCGCGTGTAATGGCGGCAGCGTAAAGTTTGACAGCGCCAATGCCCAGGCACACATTGATGAAAATACGGCAGGTATTTTTTGGACGGCGAAAAGCCAAGTGCAAGGCGATAGCAAAAACTTAACTTTTAAAATTAGCGGTGAAGATGCTGCGTTATTTTCCATTAACCCCGCCAGCGGTGAATTAAGTTTTAAAACCCCCGCCGATTTTGAAACGCCGCTGGATGTCAATAAAGACAATGGCTACGACCTTAATATTGAAGTGTCCATCGCCCAAAGCTCAGACACACAAAAACTGCGCGTTTTTATCAAAGATGTCAGCAAACCCACCCTTTCATTAATAAAACCCAAACCTTACGAAAATGTCGGCCTGGGCGACAGCCTGGACGTGGAAACCCTAGTGCAGTTTTATGATGAGGAATCCAACGCGCCTATTAAAGGCAGCGGTGTTACTTTAAATACTTCGCCTTTAATTCAAGATGCCGCCAATCCGCAATTATGGAAAGGCAAAATAAATGTGCCTGAGGGTGGTGTGGATTTAACTCTGGCGGGTTTTTTGGCGGATAACACGCAGGTTAAGTCAGCCGGGAAATTATTTAATAAACGGGATGCGATAAACCCGAGTTATTTGGGGGTTAATCCTGGGCAATACTTGGCCTTTTTTGATACAGCAAGTGGCAGAGGTATGATTGGCAAGATCAATCTAGTCAATGATCCTCACTATTGGTTCAATTACTTTCAAAACTCCATACTCGTAAATTTACCTCTAATATTCGATTGGAATTCACGCCTGCAGACCATCTATGTATTAGAACCCAACGGGGGAAGATTATTTGCTGCTGGCGTCGAAAACTCAGTTCCATCTGCTTTTTTTGCAGGACATATCCCAGGGGTTGTAAATCTAACCTACGACGCCACCGCAACCAATCGTCGCGTTATAGTGGTGACTAAAAATACTGAATCAGGCTCCAACCGGTACCGTGTTTTGGCATTAGCCACTGACGACATAAAAGGATTTTCCAATGCGCAGACAGAAAGAAACTCCTTCGCACCTGCCGCTACCCAATTAATCTGGGATATTCCCAGCGATATTATTCGCGGCACGTTTAAATATTTTAATTTCCACAGCGCCAGCAAAACCTACATTATTAGCGACGAGCGCAGCGTTAATAATATTCAGCAAACGGTTGTGCAAGGGTTTAGTGAAAATGGGCAGAAAAAGTTTGAAACAACAGTGGGTGGCGACAGCTCAAACATGGCCGTGGATCAAGCGGCGGGCTTGGTTTATATCGCCGAAAACCACAGCAGCGCCAACGGCAAAATTAAATCCATTGATATTAATACCGGCGAAGTGCGTGATTTAGTTGGATCCGATGGAGAAAGTCACGTTGGAGCTTATTCCAACATTCAAATGGATAACGTTAACAAACGCCTCTACATAGGTGATGACGTGAGTGATTCTATTTTTGTGGTGGACCTGGTGACGCACACGATGAGTGAGTTGGTTTTTGGGCCTGTTCCTATCGACCCCACTCTTGATGAGGAGAATTAATATCTCGCATTCTTGCGCGCCGTGCGGGGCTGCCAATCCCACGCGATGAAAATACACATTCCAATACCAGGCCCAAGGAAAGGGTTTTAAATTAAACCCCAGTTCGGATTAATTTTCGCTTTTGTTCTAACGGGATTTTTTATGCATACACGAAATATTTTTTGTAACCTTCGATAAAAAATGGTCGCAATGCGGCGCCTTAAAATAGCGGCGCGCAGGAGAGGAATGTGTTGTGTTGGGCATTACTGCCCAACCTACGCGCCACTCAACTCATCGGGAGCGCTGAATGGTTACAATTATTTTTTCTTCAACGGCCTCTGCCAACCCTCAATATGCTTCTGCCGAGTGCGCGCTACAACTAATTCATCCTTGTGTACACTGGTAGTAATCGTAGAACCCGCTGCAATCGTTGCGTTATCGCCCACTTTAATGGGGGCCACCAAAGTGGAATTGGCGCCGACAAAACAATTATTGCCAATTTGTGTGATGTGTTTATTTACGCCGTCGTAATTACAGGTAATGGTACCTGCGCCCACGTTAACATCATCCCCTAAAAACGCATCGCCAATATAAGACAAGTGATTAACCTTGCTGCCCTCGCCAATTACGGCTTTTTTAGTTTCCACAAAATTGCCGATTTTTGCCTGGGTTTTTAAGTGGGTGCCTGGACGCAAGCGGGCGTAGGGGCCAACGCTGCACGCGGCATCAATTTGGCTATCTTCCACCGTAGTGTTTGCATAAATATGCGTACCATCGCCAATATGGGCATTTTTAAATACACAATTCGGGCCGATTTCCACGCCGTTGCCCAGCACACAATCACCTTCAAAAATACAATTAATATCAATAATACAATCTTGCCCAACCGTTAAATTCCCACGCACATCAAACCGGTTTGGATCTAAAAGTGTTAGCCCCTGCTGCATTAACTTTTGCGCCTGCATTAATTGATAAGCGCGCTCCAATTGCGCTTGCTGGGCGCGGTCATTTACACCCAGCACTTCGATTTCATTGGATGCCAAAATTGTTTTAATGTCAGTTTGCTCCGCTGCTGCCAAGGCAATTACATCCGTTAAATAATATTCGCCCTGTGCGTTTAAACTGGACAATTGAGGCAACCAGCGACGCAGTTGTTTAGCCGTTACTGCCATCACGCCGCTATTACCTTCGGTAATTAATAATTGCTCCGGCGTTGCATCTTTTTGCTCCACAATAGCCGTAACCACACCGTTTGAACTGCGCACAATACGCCCGTATCCGGTGGGGTTAGCCAGGTTCACCGTAAGCAAACCCATGCTGGTATCACCCGCTAATTCACTTAATTGCGCCAAGGTATCCGCGCGAATCAGCGGCACATCACCGTATAAAATCAGTACGCGGGCTTCCGCCTGTAATTTATCCACCGCCTGCAATACGGCGTGCCCGGTACCCAACTGCTGTGCTTGCACGCTAAACGTAATATCTGCCGCCGCCAGGGCAGATTCCACCAACTGCGCGCCGTGGCCCACCACCAGGTGGATTTTGCTGGCCGATAATTCCCGCGCCCGGTCAATAACGTGCTGCACCAGCGGTTTGCCCGCTAAAGGATGCATGACTTTAGGCACACTGGACTTCATACGTGTACCTTTACCTGCCGCTAAAATAATAATTTCAAGCATAAAAAACCCGTGTTATAAAAAATATTTTACTTGGGCTAGCCCGCAGGCTAACCATTTCAGAGCTGCAAAAATACACCCCAAATGTTACAGCGCTTCTCTTGCTTTATTGATTAATTTTTTCAGTAGGCTTGGCCGCTCGCCCACATAACGAATACGATAAATCCGCCCTTTTTCATCGTCCGACACCAGCATCGAACCATCTTTTAGCCAGGCAATGTCCACCGGGCGCCCAATTACCTCATCGCCCACTAAAAAATCCGCAAATACGCTATCTGACACCAGCGCATGGCCGTTGAGTGTGATAAGGCTAATACGGTAGCCATTTTTTTGCACACGATTCCAAGAACCATGCTCGGCAATAAATAATTGGTTTTTGTAAATGTCAGGGAATTGATCGGCGGTATTAAATGAAAGCCCCAAAGGCGCCACATGGGGGCCTAATAAGGCAACAGGCGCGGTGTAGGTTTCGCATTTTTTAGCCTCGCCCCATTCCGGGTCTAAAATACTGCCGCCATGACAATAAGGAAAACCAAAATGCTGCTCTTTTTTTGATACAAAATTGAGTTCACAGGAGGGGCTGTTTTCGCCTAAATAATCGCGGCCATTATCACCAAACCAAAGTGTTTGTGTCTCAGGGTGCCAGGCCAAACCCACCGAATTACGCACGCCTTTAGCCACAAGTTCAAACCCGCTGCCGTCTAAATTCATGCGCCAAATTTTGCCGAATTCATTGGCTTCTACATCACACACATTACACGGCGCGCCGATGGGAATATAAATTTTATTATCAGGGCCTATTTTTATAGCGCGCGCTGCGTGCCAGCCTTTATTCGGTAAATCGCCTTTAATAACATCAAAGGGTTGCAGGCTGCCTACATCGGCCCCCGGTAATTTAAAACGCAGAATACGGTTTGTTTCAGCGACGTATAAATTCTGTTGGTGCAACGCCACACCGGTTGGCTCATTTAGGCCCTGCGCTAGTGTGTATTTTTTATCTGCCACGCCATTTTCATCACTATCCCGCAACACCACCACTTTGCCCGCCTTACGGCTGCCCACATACACCGTATCATGGTTATCCACGGCCATATTGCGCGGATTTTCCAGCTGGTCCGCATAAATACTAATGACAAAATCTGGCGGTAAACGTACTTTTTTTAGTGTTGCATCTTCTTTTAATGGCGTTATTTCAGCGGTATTTGCAGGTGGAATTACCGCTTTATTTTCCGCACCCGCCGCCTGGGCAATCAGCCAATCCGCCAGCGCGTCTATTTGCTCGGGCTTTAATACTTGCTGCCAAGCGGGCATGGCTTTACCGGGTATGCCTTCGCGAATCACCTGGCTGACAGACTGCCGCGCAGGCACGCCTAAATTCCAAGCCGCATCCGCCAAATTCGGCCCCACCCCACCCTCTCGCCCAGCGCCATGACACTGCTGGCAATGGGTGCGATAGAGAGTAGAGGCTTCACCCTGCGCGTGCGCAATAGAAGAGGCTTCACCCTGCGCATGCGTAACACCAGAAGAAAACACCCACAAGCAAAACAAAACGTACCGCAACCCAACCATTCGCACCCCCAAACCCAATAAAATAAACCTTGCGGAAGAGTACAGGGTAAATAAAGACAGGCCAACAACAATGCACCTGGCACCCAGCAATTACTTTAAAGCTTTGAGAGGTTCTGTTGCGCCCTAGCGAGTGCTTCAAGCAGGGCCATCCATTTAATATTTGACAATAATTCCCACAAAAAATATATGAGCAACATAAAGTTTTATTTTAGATTAATGACTCACCAAAAAGCCTTGTCACTCAGGGATAATTATTGCAAAATTTATACAGAAGTCACCCATGACTTTTAACGATATTTATCAACAACAACTAACTTTTTATGGGTGCCTCTGGAAATTCAATTTTCGTGATGATCGCGAGGCATTTTCGCACGGAAGGAGGGAGTTTATGCGGTATAAATGACCGACTGAGTACGAAAATAACGAAGCGAGCACGCGAAAAGTGGATTTCCGGAGGCGCCCTTATCTCAGGAAGCCTAAGGAGCAACCATGAGCAGTGTAACATTTGAACTATTAGAACAAGAAACCCCAGACCGCCGTGATTTATACCAACAATTTGCGCACGAAGAAGAAGTAGAACGCATTTCATTTCACTACGAGAACGACCCGGAATTTTTCAAAATTGTAACCGGTGATGAATGGTGGACTTACTCCAGCCCGCTTTGGGAAGATGCAAAACAATCCTTAACCCAGGCTCAGGAATCTAAATTCGCATGGTATGCGCAACAAATGAATTTAACGCCGGGCAAAAAAATATTGGATGTGGGGTGCGGCTGGGGTGGCCCTTTGGTGCATTTTTGCAAACATTACTCAGTGTCCGGCCTAGGTATTTCGGTTTCCCCCAGAGGCTTGGCCGTAGCGCGCGAGCGCGCATTAACACATGGCGCTGATGCGCATTTTTTATTATCCCACTGGCAGCACTTACCCGACACACCTCAATTTGACGCCATTTATACCGATGAAGTCATGGTACACATTCCAGACTTAACTGCCTTTTTTAAAAAATGCCACCGCATGTTAAAACCCGGCGGGCTAATGGTGCATAAAGATCTGCATTTTGTGCATTCAAATTACAAACACGCCAAAGATCCACTAAGCCAACACGTCAATAAAATGTACGCCTACAGCGGGCATTACAGAACACTCGCGGATATGCTTGAATCGCTGGATGACGCGGGGTTTCATTTGAACCAAATAAAACAAATCCCGATTGAACACTACAAACGCACTATGGATGAAGTGTGGATTCCGAACATTAACGCCCACCGGCGTTATTTAGAGCAATTAACCAGCCCAAAACACACACGGGAATTTAAACTCTACCTAAAAGCAATTTTATTGTTATTTAGAAAAAACATATTCAACCTGCACATGGTGTCAGCTCAAAAAAACAACTAAGCGCTTGCAGAACAACATGAACCACAACCAAAAAAGTGCAGGCCCAATTATTGCGCAATTTTTAGCGCGCAAAGCCTGTGTCGATTCCGTAATAACCCTAGGCGGCACAGGCCCTAATGGCACCAGCCAATTAGCGCTGCTGGAGCTAATGGGCTTTGAGCAGGTGCAGGCACTTAAAGCAGTTAATTTAATCTCCGGCAGTGCCTTTGGTTATTTTATTTATTTAGCCTTTAAAGAGGCCAAAATGCACGTTGCACACTACTTGGATTACGACAAAGGAACGCGCCAATTACACGGCGCCTCCTTAATTAAAGCTGCACGGTTTTTTTGTGGTTTTAAAGGCGGCAAACAAAGCCTTTACGATAACGACCGAGTAAAAGCCACGGTGCTGCATTTAATTCACGATGAATTTTGCGAACGCAGACTAAGCTCATTTAATGCCAATATGGTTTTTTGGTCTTATTGCAGTGCGCAGCAGGCGCTGGTAAAAATAACAGCGGACACATTCCCCAACATGAAAGTATGGGAAGTTATTAGCGCATGTTTATCCATTCGGCCTATTCACGGCGAATTTTGCTACGAGGGGCACCGGTTTTCCGACCCGATGTTTTCCCCTCAATTTAAACCCTTAGTGCGGCGTTTATTGCGCGGGGGTGAGAACCGTTTATTTATCAACTATAAAAAAACATTGGTATCCAGCAGTGTTATTTTTGTCAAAAGCCAGCCCTGCCGCTTTCCCAATTTAGTCTTGCTGCGGGATTTTTTAACGTTTATTTGCGATATAAAAAATACGCGTTTGGTTAAAACGCATCGGCAAAATGTGGAATTATTGATGGGGCGATGAGGGTTTTAGGATTATCGGTTGCAGCAAGCTTCTGGATGACTCACGAACAGATGGGCCGGGATAGCGCACTCACCTTCCGATAAGCACGGTGCTTACGGCGCTGCGTTTGTTAAACCTGTTGCATAGTGCGGCGTATACACACACAATTCATGTGAATTAATTCCCCCAGCCGCAGTCCATACCGCGCTGGCGCCCAGCAGTTTGTGGCCCTGCGTCTACACTCTTTTACCGCCCCTCCCAACCCCAGAGGATATGCCATGCATAAACCCATTGTTGCCACCCTGCTTGCCAGCACCCTGCTGTCCGGCTGTAGCCAGCTAGGTGTAAACGCCTACGAGCGCAGCCTGTTGGCAAAAGAATCTATGCTGCTCACTTCAGACCCCATCGAGGCCGGGCTGGATGAGCATATTTATTTCAGTAAAGAAGCCAGCAGCGGTGGGCGTGGTTTTGGTGGAGGTGGCTGCGGATGCAACTAACTAAATTAGGTTCGATCGCCCAAGCCCTGGCCGGTGCCAGCTGTGCGTTATTGGGTATGAACGCGCAAGCGGGCGCGCCGGGCACTTGGGATTTGGACGCCGCCGTGCTGTTTTACAGCGAAGACAATGGCCGCGTACAAGCACTGGAGCCGGTGGTGGCCGCCACAAGGTATTTTGCCGACGACGCACAGCTCAACGTTAAATTGGCCCTCGACACCCTAACCGGCGCATCACCCAACGGCGCAACCCCCTCCGCGCAGCCGCAAACCTTCACCCGCGCCAGCGGTAAAGGCACCTACACCATCGCCCCCAACGAGGCGCCCTTAGACGACACGTTTAAGGATACCCGCGCCGCCGTGAACATCACCTGGGCCGCCCCCATCAACAGCGATTGGCGCTACAGCAGTGGGCTGGTGGTCTCCGCTGAACACGATTATTTCAGCGGCGGTTTAAACGGCTCCATCACGCGTTATTTGAACGAAAAAAACACCGAACTCACCTTTGGCCTTGCCGCCTCCAGCGATACCATCACCCCCGAAGGCGGCAAACCCAAAGGCCTCTACCGCGTCCCCGACGCCAGCGCTGCCAATTTTAAAACCCAGTTCGACGCCGCCCGCGATGGCGACGATGACACCAAAAGCCTCACCGATGTACTCCTGGGCGTAACCCAAGTGATTAACCGCCGCACCATCATGCAGTTTAATTACTCCCTCAGCACCAGCAGCGGGTACTTAACCGACCCGTACAAACTGCTCAGCGTGATCAACCCCGTAAGCGGCAGTAACACCATAGACGGCGACGGCAAAGCGGTTTATGTATACGAACAAAGGCCGGATTCGCGCACCAAACACGCGCTGTTTTGGCAAACTAAATACATGCTCACCAGCGGTGATGTGATGGATGGCTCCTATCGTTTTATGACCGACGACTGGGGCGTCACCTCCCACACCCTCGACTTTAAATACCGCTGGCAGCTGGAACACGCCTACGTCGAGCCGCACCTGCGTTATTACACCCAATCGGCGGCGGATTTTTATCACCGCTTTTTGCTGGAAAAGGACTACAGCGCCGAACTAGGAAAAACCACCCTGGAAAACGCCAGTGCCGATTACCGCTTAGGTGATCTAACCGGCACCACCCTTGGTGTTAAATATGCCCGGCAATTTAACCAGCAGGAGTTTTCCGTGCGGGCAGAATATTTCGTGCAAAGTAATTCGGGTGAAACCGGCATGGGTGTACTTAGCCAGCAGGATCTCTACCCGGATACCCAAGCGCTGATGTTAACGTTGGGTTATTCCTATTAATCAACGGCAGGAGGTTTCTAAGCTCAATGCACAGCAGTCTCCTGCCCCTCACCCACAACCAACACCCCGCCCCGCGCTTAAGCCAACAGGCCTGCGGCCTCTGGCAATTGTGTTTTGACGCGATGGCCAGCCCCTGCGAAGTCTTGCTGGACGCCCCGCACCTGCGCGCCGACACGATTAGCGCCCTGTGCCAAAACCTCGTGCGCGAAACCTGGCGCATCGAACATCAATACAGCCGCTATCAGCCCAACAACATCATCCACGCGATCAACCACGCCCAAGGCGCCCCCGTCGAACTGGACACCGAAACCCAACACCTCATCCAGTTTGCCGACACCTGCTTCCACCTAAGCGACGGCTTATTCGACATCACCTCCGGCATACTGCGCCGCGCATGGTCATTCAACGTCCCGCACACCATCCCCACACAGCAACAAATTGAACAGCTATTACCGCTGATTGGCTGGCAAAAATGCCGCTGGCAGCCCCCTTATTTACAACTGCCCGCAGGCGCCGAAATAGACCTAGGCGGCCTGGGCAAAGAATACGCAGCAGACAAAGCCTTGGCGCTTTTACAACAAGGCGCACAACAAAACCCACAACCCGCAAACACCCCATCCGCCGCCTTTTTAGTGAACTTTGGCGGCGACATAGCCGCCAGCGGCCCGCGCCCAAACCAAACCGCCTGGCAAGTGGGGCTGGCCGGAAACCCAACAGACAAACACATCGCCCTCACCAGCGGCGGCATCGCCACCAGCGGCGACACACATCGGTTTATCTACCACGAAGGAACAAAACTAAGCCACATCCTAAACCCCAAAACCGGCTGGCCCATCACCGGCGGCCCCTCCACGGTCACAGTCATCGCAAGCAATTGCGTCCAAGCGGGCATGCTCGCCACCTTCGCCCTGCTGCAAGGGGCGGGGGCGGAGGATTTTTTGAGGCAGCAGAATTGTAGTTATTTGGTTGTGTAGGGGTGGGGTGAGTGTGTATTTTTGCGGTTAAATGAAACAGCCAAGAAAGACAGGAAATTGCAATGCGCATCAAATCACTACTCTTCGCACTCCTGCTCGTATCTTCGAAAAGTGGCCTTGCCTGTGATTGCTTCAGTGCGTAGGGTGTGCAACTTGTTGCGCACCTTTTTGATTCACACCTTATTGTGCAGCCATACCAAAAATGGTGGGCAAGCAAGCTTGCACTACAAGACTTGCCTTTTCAAGCCTCATAAATAACCCATATCACCCCGGAAATTTATCAGTGCGTAGGGTGTGTAACTTGTTGCCCACCTTTTTGATTCACGCCTTATTGTGCAGCCATACCAAAAATGGTGGGCAAGCAAGCTTGCATACACTACAAGGCTTGCCTTTTCAAGCCTCATAAATAACCCATATCCCCCCGGAAATTCATCAGTAATTTATCGGAATCTTATTGGAATCTTATTGGAAATTTATCGGAATACCGCTAGGGTGTGTGAGGCAACAAAATAGGCGTCAACGCATGCTGTTCTCCCCCAAATTCCAAATAACCGCCGCACTGACCAAAGCGCTAATGGACATAGAAGCTAGCCGCCAAGCCGTATCCAGCTTGCCTATTACCGTTCGGGTGCTTACCTCCCTGCGGGAATCGGCGCGGCTTATATCTACCCATTACTCCACGCAAATTGAAGGCAACCGCCTTACTCAACAGCAGGTAGCCGATGTACTGCACGGCGGCACATTTCCCAACCGCGAACGCGATGAAAGTGAAGTTAAAAACTACTTTCACGCGTTAGACTTCCTGGACACCCTAATCAACGATAAAACCAGGGCGATCAAAGAGCGGGATGTACAAACCCTGCACGGCCTAGTGATGGATGGCAAGCCGCGCCCCACACCCTATCGCGACGGGCAAAACGTCATCCGCGATAGCGGCACAGGCCGCATCGTATATATGCCGCCAGAGGCCAAGGATGCTGCTGAACTTATGGGTGAACTGATGCGCTGGATTAATAACGAAATTAACCAAGCCGACCTGCCCATGCCAATTATTGCCGCCATTGCGCACTACCAATTCGCCACCATTCACCCCTATTATGACGGCAATGGCCGCACCGCTCGCTTGTTAACAAATCTGGTGCTGCATAAATGCGGTTATGGGCTTAAAGGTGTGTATTCGCTGGAAGAATATTATGCGCGCAATCTTGCCGGGTATTACCAAGCCTTATCCATTGGTGAATCCCACAATTATTATTTTGGCCGCGCCGATGCTGATATTTCGCCGTGGATAATTTATTTTTGCCAAGGTATGGCCGATGCCTTTGCCAAAGTGCGCCTTAAAGCTGCGCAGGCCGAGCAACAGTCTCACATTGACCACAGCGGTTTATTGCGCGAGCTGACCCCAAAACAGCGGCAGATTTTATCGTTATTTCAGCAGAATAAATACATTACCACCCGCGACATCGCCGATTTGTTGCAGGTACATACACGCACCGCATTAAATTTTTGCCACAAGTGGATTGATGAAGGTTTTATTATTGCGCAGGGGGAAGGTAATAAAAACCGCAGGTATGAATTGGCGGGCAAATGGATTATTTTAATTGGGTAAGTGTTTTTTATTTTTAGGAAAAGAGGTTCCTGATGGAAATACACAGCCCGGATTAAATTCGTAGGGCGTCACCTTGGTGCGCCGTATTGGATGCAGTGGCGCACAACGGTGACGCCCTACGAGAGTTATTTTTGTACGGGTTACGCGTTAATTTTTCTGTGTTTCTGTGTTTCTGTGTTTCTGTGTTTCTGTGTTTCTGTGTTGAATGTAACCATTCAGTGCGGAGCGTATCGAATTAATTCCTCTGTGTTGCAGTGGGTGGTTTTTGCTTGCTCGATACACCCCACTGAATTTACTGTGCAGCTCTCACCGCAATCACATCCACTTCCACCAAAAATTCAGGCAGAAAAAGGCGACTAATTTCAATCCAAGTGGCCGCAGGATAATTATCATTACCGTAAAAGACTTTGCGCGCAGGCACTTGCTCTTTAAACGCCTCAAGATTTTTAGTAAACACTGTTTCTTTTACTATGTCTTTCGACGTTAATTTTAATTTAGCTAAAATGACTTGCAGTTGTTTATAACAGTCCGGAACAGCCTTCGCATAGTTTTCCCCACTGCACGCCACCCCCGAGACATAAACCATACCATTCGTTTCAACCACTTGGGTATAGCCATTCACTTCTTCCCAAGGTGGGTTCATGGCGTGGCGGATGATTGTTTTTTTTGAATTATGTGTGCAGGCAGTGAGGCTTGATAAAAATGTCGCCGCCGCTAGAATTCCAAAAAAGAATTTAAGGTGAGACGTATTGGGTCGAGTAAAACGCATTTTAGGCTCCAAATTTTTTTTAGGATCTACAGTGCCGATTTTGGCGAGTGAAAAATTAAGCAAATAAAGAAACGCCCTGGCAGTGCTAGTGTTGAGGCGGGGCTGGTGAAGGTTAAATTGATGCATGCCCTCGAATTTAGGTTGCGTTTTATTTGTTAGTTCCGCTGATGTTTCCGTCATGTATGTTTATGCTGACGTTAAATCAGTGGGTGCCCTTGTTTGCTGGAAGGGCCGAGCTTAGGTGCAATGTCATTAAGCCTTGTAGGGCGGGTTAATAACCCGCGCTGTCGGTATTGTCGCTCACGATAATTTTTGTGAGTGCCTGGAATTTTGTTGAGCGGTTTTTTTATTGGGTTTGTGCTTGGCTGCTGGTGCGCTGCGCGGGTTACGCCTTCGGCTAACCCGCCCTACACGGCTTACACATCTTTTGGGCGCTCAACTGAGGTTTCTAGGATTATTTCAGCCATTTTTATGGATTGATTAACCATCACACGCTATATTGACTATTATTATGGTCATAGATATATTTAATGACCGCAAAAATAGTCATTTTCAGAGAAGTGAGCCTCACAGTGACAACACCAAGAACATACTCTCAATACGCGCAAGATGCTGCCCTGTTGCTGGGTGAGCATATCAAGCTTGCGCGCAAACGCCATAAGTGGTCTGAACTCGCGCTTGCAGAGCGCGCAGGGATTTCGCGCGCCACCTTACAAAAAATTGAAAGCGGTGATATGGGCTGCGCAATCGGCTTGTATTTCGAGGTTGCCGCACTTGTCGGCATTAACCTGTTTGAGCAAGATTCACAGCCTTTGACGAAAGCCATAGAACAGGTCAGAGATAAGATCGCTCTCCTTCCCAAGCGCATCAAATCAAAAACGAGAGTGATACTCGATGACTTCTGAACAGTCTAACAAGACACCCACTCAGGTTTTGAGTGAATTCGCGTTAAGCTGAGTGCCCCAACTCAGTTTTGACCACTCCCACATGGCTTTGACATAGCCATACCCGCCAACCATCACCATAAAAGACGAGCAGCAACATGCGTCTCATCAGCCTGCAATAAAAACGACCAGCCATTGCGCTCACACAGCCGCTGAACAATCCCCAGCCCCAGGCCGTATCCGTGAGACGGCGACACCTCCGTTGGTGTGTGCCGTCTATCTGTTTCATTGCTGAATTTATTGGTGATTAATAGCTCGTGCTCGTTGATGCGAATCGTGATCGGCCCTTGCCCGGTGAGCGTGTGCTCGAATGCATTGCGCACTAAGTTATTGACCGCGATGGCAAAAGCCTGGGGATGGCCGCAGACTCTGGGTTTTGCGCGATGATCTATGTCCACGTCGACGGATTTACCGGTCAATAAATGGCGCTGTTGTTCGACGGCTTGCTGCACCAGCGGCGTGACCAAAAACTGTTGGTCATACAAGCCGTCGTCGGTTTCGCGAGCGAGGCACAGGAACATTTCGATGGTGGTTTTCATGTCGAGGGTCGCTCGTCTGACGCGATCGACTAACTTCTGATCGGCCATCGACAGGTCACTTTGTTCCAGCAGCTCTACCGCACCGGTGATGACCGTAATGGGTGTACGCAACTCGTGGCTGGCGGAGGCGGTAAAGTAGCGCTCGCGTGCCACAAAGGCACTGATACGCTCCAGCGTCTTTTCAATGGTTTCAGCGAGCAGGCCCACCTCGTCATCGCCAAAGCGGTCAGAGGCTATGCGCTTATGATCACCGGCGGATAGATGTTCCAGGTCGATGTCCGCGACTACCTTGGCCAGCTGCACCACAGGGGCGATCGCTCTGCTCATCACCACAACGCCCAGCGCAAAACCCAAAATTCCCAGAACGCCGACGACACTCGCAATAATGAGCAGCCACCACCAATCATCGGACGATGCCTCCTCGATGCCCGCCACATCAAACACCACGTATGCGCGCGGGTGTTGACGGTCGGCAAGCGGCTTTTCATTGTCGGTAGAGAGCACAGCGACATGTAACTCCTCAGTTTCGAATTCATACACGCCCTCAGCGGGGTTAGCTCGCGCCCATGCCTTGAGGGATTCCGGCAGATCTTCAATTTTGTCGTAGCCGCGCAGGTTGGTATTCAACGCCGGATATGTCTTGGCGGCGTGCTGGAGCTGGTGCTGGAGCACATGATCTTCGGTCAACTTGATTGCCGCGAAGAAGGCGAAGCCCCAGGCCAGGCTGAGCACAGCCACGCAGGAGGCAAAGGCAATGGCGACTCGCTTGCGCAGGCTGCGCCGGTACATTATTGGGAATCCGCCGCAATGCGATAGCCAATTTTATGCACCGTATGAATGAGCGGGCGGTCAAACGGCCTGTCAATGGCATGGCGCAGTTTGTACAGGTGCGTGCGCAGCGCGTCGCCATCCGGGCGCTCGTCTGCCCACAACAAGGTTTCAAGATCATCGCGCGTGACCACGGACGGCGCCGCTTCCATCAGCCGTTGTAAGAGTTTTAAGCAAGCAGGCGAGAGTTCAACACGCTGCCCCGCACGCTGCACTTGCAGCGTGGATCTGTTTAATGTCAGGTCAGCAACGGTTAACAGGTTGTCAACTTTGCGGTGGCTGCGTTTGTACAGCGCTTGAAGCCTCGCGTGTAGTTCTTGTAATGCAAACGGCTTGACCAAATAGTCATCGGCCCCCGCCTCGAAGCCTTTAAGTTTATCGTCGAGTGTGTCTCTGGCCGTTAGCATCAGTACCGGCGTGCTCACTTGCGCATCCGTGCGCAGCTTTTGGCAGAAACGTAGGCCGTCCATGCCTGGAATCATCAGGTCGAGCACGATGATGTCGAACGGGTTCGTCAAGGCTAGGTGCATCGCACTGATACCGTCATAGGCAAAATCCAACAGGTAGCCGTGTTTTTCAAGGTAGGCGGCGATGTTCTCGCTGATGTCGCGGTTATCTTCGACAAT
>JBEGTZ010000101.1:0-2875 GCA_041179125.1 Pseudomonadota bacterium
TTAATGGATTTTTTATTAACGAACCCTTCTTAAGGGCAATCATTAACGAACTATGGCCTGTTTATCCCAAGAGGAAAAACGTTGCAGCAATAACATGCCGCGATCCAGTAAATAACCAATAATACCGATGGTAAGAACAGCCACCATAATGCGCCCTAATGAATCAGAGCTGCCATTTTGAAATTCATCCCACACAAATTTACCCAAGCCTGGGTTTTGTGCGAGCATTTCTGCGGCAATTAATACCATCCAGGCAATCCCTAAAGATAAACGCAGGCCGGTAAATATCATGGGTACCGATGACGGCAAAACAATGGAAATAACATGGCGCAGCCAATTTAAACGCAGCACACGGCTAACATTTATTAAATCGCTGCTGACCGAGGTGACACCTACTGCGGTATTAATCAAAGTGGGCCACAGGCTGCATAACATCACGGTCATTGCTGAGGTAATAAATGATTTGGGTATGCCGTCGGGATTGGTATACACGGCGCTGACCAAAATCGTGACTAAAGGCAGCCAAGCCAAGGGTGAAATAGGTTTAAATAATTGAATTAATGGGTTTATAGCGGCATATAAATTAGCGCTTAAGCCGATGGCAATGCCCAGGGGTATGGCCACTAAAGAGGCCAATATAAAACCGGTAAAAACGGTTTTTAAACTGGTAAATATTTGCTGAATAAACGTGGGTTTACCTTTGTAATCCCTATGTTCTGCTACAAAATTTGGGTCTTGCGCACGGGCTTCAGCAAAGCGCTTTTCTTGGCGCTCGTAAAAGGCAGCGGCGGAGGCTTTGTCTTCTTGGTATTCTTGATAAAGGCCTTTAACTTGGTTTAATACAATCCCAGGCCCTGGAAATTGCCCTAATGAAGTTTGAACTTTGCTGGAGCCAAATTCCCATAACAGTAAAAATACAGCTAAGCCGATCAAGGGTAAAAATACAGCTTTTACAGCATTTTTTACTAGCATACTGATAACAAATGGATTTGCGGTGGCGGTAAGGCTGGCAGACATAAGCTGACCCTCAAAAATACGGCGTAATAACGAATTAATACAGTGCTAAAAATCGGCAAATCCGTTTGCCTTTGGTTTGTTAATAATATTTCTTAGGCTTTTTGGCTGCCTTTTAAGCCAATTGAAAACTTATCTATATAGTCATTGGGTTTATTGCCATCAAACTCTATGCCATCCAGGGGGCTTTTAATGGGCGCTTTAATAAATGTTTCTTTTTCTAAATCAGAAAAGTCACTGGCTTTCATTTTTCCTTCGGCGATTAACTCTTTGGCGGCCAGCACATAAATATCTGGGCGCATGGCTTTTTTCGCCATTTCCATATACCAGGCATCGGGTTTTTGTTCGCTAATATGGCCCCAGCGGCGCATTTGTGTGGCCCACCAAATGGCATCCGAGTAATAAGGCATACCGTAATAACCACGGAAAAATTTATTAAAATCTGGGATGGGGCGTTTATCACCTTTTTCAAATTCAAAGGTGCCCGTCATGCTGTTGGCAATTACTTTTTCATCCGCGCCTACATAAGCTGGGCGGGAAATTATTTTTACCGCTTCGGGGCGATTGGCGTTGTTGTTGGCATCCAGCCAGGCGGATGCACGAATCAGTGCTTTTACAGCGCGAATGGTGGTGTTTGGATTTTTATCGGCAAAGGCTTTACTCATACCAAATACTTTATCTGAGCCGTTGGGCCAAAGATTTTCGCTGGTGAGTACCGGCACGCCCAAACCCTTAGTTACAGCCTGTTGGTTCCAGGGTTCACCCACGCAATAACCTACGGTGGTGCCGGCTTCTATAGTGGGTACCATTTGCGGTGGTGGCACTACGGATAACAGCGCTTGGGCATTTAAATTGCCGCTGGCATCGCCTTTTTCCTGTGCGTATAAACCGGGATTAATACCGCCTGCGGCCAGCCAATAACGCAATAAATAATTGTGTGTGCCGACGGGAAATGTCATGCCTAAATTAAATGACTTACTGGTTTTTTTGTAGTTTTCTAAAACAGGTTTTAAGGCTTCTGCACTGATGGGATGTTTAGGTTTTCCGCCTTCCATTGGGACGGTTTTTTTCATTTCATCCCATACTGAATTAGATACGGTAATAGCCGCACCATTATAGGAGAGCGTAAAAGGGGAGATGATTTCCGCTTTGGTAATGGTGCCGGTTGCCGCGCCGATGGGCATAGGGGCCAGCATGTGGGCGCCGTCTAATTCGCCGGATACTACGCGGTCGAATAATACTTTCCAGTTGGCTTGCGCTTCGAGCGTAACAAATAGGCCTTCGTCTTCAAAATAGCCTTTTTCATAGGCTATGGCTAAGGGCACCATGTCGGTTAATTTAATAAAACCGAATTTTAATTCCCACTTTTCAGGCTTGCCTACAGCGGCACAGGCCTGTGTTACAGCGCCCGCCAGTGCCAACGCTGCGATAGAAAGGGTTATTTTTTTCAGAAAAGGGCGGCGGTGCAGTGGTGCGGAATTCATGGTAAATCCTCATTGCAGCAAATAAATACCTATTAGGTTTTATTTTTAGGCAGCACCTAAAAATGCAACTTAATTAGGGGGGTTGAGAAAAGCCTGGGTTAATTACGGCTTGTGCAATGGCTAATTCAATAGCGGTGCCACAGTATTTTTTTTCTTATTTTTCAAGTGAGTAGCTTATTTTTCGGTGCGTGCGCAAAAAATAAGGGCCAAAAGTGGGTGCATTTAAATAAATGAATGTGATTTTTTAGTGCGCAGAAGTGAGGCTGAATATTTTTTTAACGCATCGGTTTTTTTATGCGATTTAATTGTGCAGCAAAATGATGCGGGTTTTACAGGCTTGTTTGCCAAAATGGTGCAGGTGGATTTATTGGTGATGG
>JBEGTZ010000102.1:0-12055 GCA_041179125.1 Pseudomonadota bacterium
GTAGAGCGTAGGTTGGGCAGTAATGCCCAACACAACACATTCCTCTGCCGCACGCCGATATTTCAAGGCGCCGCATTCCGACCATTTTTATCGAAGAAACGGCATTACTGCCCAACCTACACCATAACGGTATTTTTACTTAAATTAACGTACCGCACGGATACATGCTGAATAGTTACAAAAACAGAGGTTTTTAAGTTCAACTGAGGTTTTTAGGTTCAATCACCCGCTCCAGCAAAACCCAGGGCGCACCATTAATCAGTAACGTCCAAACAAAACGCCCAGGGTAATAAGTGCGCGTTGACATAGGCTGCAAGCTAATTACTTTATTAATAGGCAAAGTACCGCCAGGCGCCAAGCGCCCGCTGGTCACTTTAAATATTTTTTGCCGCACCCCTTGGCGGCCCGGAAACTCCATTTTTAAATCCACCAACACATCCACCGACGGCCCCTGGGCAAGCCCAATCACACAACCAATACGCACCGTTTGCCCAAGGCGCGGCGCCTCTGGGCACACGTGTACATCACCCACCTCAAACACACCGGCCTGAGCAAATCCCAGCACACCGAGAGCATCCAGGTTGCCTTTTTTCACCACCGAACGCAGGGCGTGTTTAATCAACCAAGTGCGGGGCTTAGGCGCATCAACGGCCCAGCCCTGCATCAATTGAATTAAATAATCGGCATGGTCTTTACCAATATCATTTAAATGATTAGCCACCGAACGGCGCACATACAGCGAAGGGTCATCCTTTAACTGCTCTAACAACCCAGCCGTAATACGCGGCTGGGTAATCACCGGAGCCAATTTGGGCGCCCAGGGTAATCGAGGCCGCGTGCCCTCACTCACCAAGCGGCGCACATGTTCGCTAGGGTCTTCCGCCCAGCGTTTCAGCAGCGCCATACAAGGCTCAAAATGGTGAATAAAATAGGGTCGAATAGAAAATTCGGCGGTGAACCGCTGGGTTAATTCATACTGCGCAGCCATAGAAACCGCAAAATGCCCAAGGCCAAAATCGCGCACAAAAAACACATGCGGCAGATAAAAAAACGGCGCCATTCCGTTGTTTTCCGTAGCATCTAAAGGCGGCCCTAAAGAGCACATCAAAATATCCACCGCCTGCTCATAGCGCTCAGGCAAGTGGGCGCGCAACCCCTGGCTTATGTGCTGCGCTCTCGGCATAAGCTCCAACTGATCCAAACCCGCACAACAATAGCGGATAAATTTCAGTTTATTAAATGATGGATATACAGCAGAAATCGCCGCCGCCAATTCAGCCACTAACGCCTGAGAAAAAAATAATTTCAACGCTTGAGCCATAAGGGCGCCTAACTGAGGTTTATTAGGAATAATTATTCAGCGTATTAAACCGATCCGGCACCCTTTCACCACGTAGGGGCGCGATTCATCGCGCCTGGGTTGATGATTTCACGGCTGTTTAAGGGGGGTTTTCGGCCTAAAGCGATGACGCCACAGCTCGATAAAAATAGGTAAAAATGAAACAAAAATAATACCCAAAATGAGCAGCGTGAAATTTTTACGCACCGCAGGAATATTGCCAAAATAAAAACCAGCGTAAATAAAAGAAAACACCCACAAAAAACCACCCAACACACTAAACCGAATAAACCGAATAAACGGCATATTCCCCATGCCCGCCACAAACGGCGCAAAGGTACGCACAATCGGCATGAAGCGCGCCATAATTAACGTGCGCCCACCGAAACGGTCAAAATAACCCTGTGTTTTGTGTAAATAATCCGCGCGGAAGAGTTTAGAGTGCGGGTTAGAAAATAAACGCCCACCTAAAAAACGGCCAAAGGTATAGTTAGTACAATCACCTAATACAGCGGCAATCATCAATGTAATGGCCAAGCTGTGAACATTTAAACCGCTGGCCGCCATCAGTGCGCCTGCGGCAAACAACAACGAATCCCCCGGTAAAAAAGGCGTAACCACCAGGCCCGTTTCACAAAAAATAATGCAAAATAAAATGGCGTAAATCCATAAGCCATATTGGCTAAATAGCTCAATCAGATGTTTATCTACGTGCAAGATAAAATCCACTAAAAACATGATTATTTCCACAATGGATCCGCTACATTAAATTAAAAAATTCCGCGCCAGAAAGAATAACAGCGCCCCAAGATACACATACAATGCAAAACAAACCCTCCTTTGCCTACCCAAATCATTGGGCCATTCTAATTCGTTAGATGCAACGATTAAAAAGTAACCTTCAGTATATTCTCTATTTTCCTGCGTTTGCGCCCTATTAAACAACGGGTGCAATCATCAACACAGGCGCGATGAATCGCGCCCCTACTGTGGTGAAATGCTGCGGACATTTAATCCTAAAAACCTCATCCTAAGTATCCCGTTGCAGTAACTCTGCAAACCGTTTTAATTTAGGTGCCACCATAGGGGTAGTTAGCATGGTGCTGCCCACGGCCATTAATAACAGTGCGGTAAATGTCTCGTTGGTGATGATTTGTTTATCCAACAACACATTGGCAAAAATAATCATAATTAATGCTTTGGTTTGTAATAACCAGCCAATTAACGATGCCTCACCCGGCCCCCAGCGCAGCCATTTCCCCGCTAAATGCACACCCGCCAACTTCCCGCTAATAGACGCCACCAACAGCACCGCCGCAACCGCAAACACCGCCATACCACCCACATCCCAATTCGTGCGCAGGCCCGTACTTAAGAAAAACACCGGCATCACGGTGAGCAATAAATGGTGGCGTAATAAATCCATGTGTTCTTGGTTAAACCATTCTGCATCCATAACCGCACCCGCTAAAAATGCGCCCACCATAAAATGTAATCCGGCCCAATCAGCACCTAAACCGCATACCGCAAGCCAAATAATGCCTGCAAACCAGCGGTCTTTTTCACTGATAGCACACATTAATTTACGGAATAAAAAAGCCGCCACCGCAAAAACCAATAAAAAACCCGCCTGGCGGCCCACGCGTTCCCAGTCCATCAAAATAAGGGCTAACACACCCCAAATAGCAATATCGTCCAAGCTTGCGTAACGCAAAATACGCTGGCCAATAGGCGCACGCAAAATGTCGAGTTTTTCCATCAATAAAATAAGTATCGGCAAGGCCGTTACCGCGCAGGCCATACCCACACCCAAAATAAACTGCCAGGATAACGCTTTAACACCCATCCAACCGTCAAAACTGAGCAAGCCATAACCCACCACACAACCAAACAATAGCGGAACACCCAGGGCTAAACCTGCGGTAATACTGCTTTCTTTGCGGTATACCCAGGCTTTTTTCAGGTCTAACTCAATTCCTGCAATCCACACAAAAAGCATCACCGCCCACCAAGCAACACCGTTTAAACATTTAATAACATCCGGTGTAAAAACAAACCGGTAATACTCCGGCTGCCACGTACCCATCACACCAGGCCCCAATAAAATACCGGAGATAATTTGCACAACAACCAAAGGCGCCCAATAATCCGTTCGCCCTAAACGCCAAATTAAATAGGGCACAGAAAATATCAAGCACATAGCGATTAAATACAATTCTGTTACGGATATATGCATTACAAAATCTCTTAATAAAACAAGAGCGCGCTTTGTACGCGTTTTGGCGCGGTTTGACTAGAGGTAAGGGTTTGATCCTAGAAACCTCAGTTGGGCGCTCAACTGAGGTTTCTAGGTTCAAAACAGTAAATAGAACAAATACAGCGGACAAAAAAAAGCAGCGGTATCGCTGCTTTTTTAGGTTTTCCTAGGTTTCTAGGTTTCTAGGTTTAATGCTCAACCGCCGGTTTGCGGCGGTCTCGCTTACGGCGATCTTCCTTTTCGCTCACGGGCTTAGCGGTGGTTCGACGGTCAGTCTTAGTATCTCGCTCTTCCAAGGCATCTTCGATTTGACTTAATGAAATTGGAACTAATTTTTTAGGCATAGGAGGTATCCTTTGATCGTGGTACAAAACGCTTAAATCGCCAACCGCCAACTAAGCATCCGCTAAGTATTGATCAAACATCCAAATTTGCCACTGCCAAAGCGTTACTTTCAATAAAATTACGACGTGGTTCCACTTGATCACCCATTAAGCAGGTGAAAATTTGATCCGCACCGATGGCGTCTTCAATATTCACCTTCAACATACGGCGGGTTGATGGATCCATCGTGGTTTCCCACAATTGGCTGGGGTTCATCTCACCCAAACCTTTGTAACGCTGGATGTTATAACCCTTGCGGCTCTCCGCCATAATCCACTCTAGGGCTTCTTTAAAAGTGCTTACCGGGTGTTTGCGCTCGCCTTTGGCTACGTAGGCACTGCTCTCCAGTAATCCATCCAATTGTGCGCCAAGTTTGCGTAGGTTTTTATAATCCGTAGAATCTAAAAATTCCGCGCTAATTTTTACTTGCGAAGGCACGCCGTGGGCGATGATTTCCACCAGGGGTAAAAACACATGCCGTTCGGTGTCTTCCACCACGCGGGATACAAACCGGTGTGTTTTTGATTGTTCAGAAATTACAGAAAGTTTAGCCCCCAACGCTTCAGCCCAAGCCTGCACCTGAGCCTGATCGCTTAGCTGATCTTTGCTGAGGGTGGGCAGGTCGATAAGGCTGCTTAACACTTCCGTGGGGTACACTCGGCTGTGTTTTTGCACTATGGCCTCACCTTTGCGGAATTCTTTTACCAAGGTTTCCAAATGCTCCCCGCCGATGGCAGGTGCTTCTTCATTTACATGTAACGTCACCGAATCCACCGCCGCATTGGTGAGGAATTGTGTCAACGCATCATCGTCTTTTAAATACTGCTCTTGTTTGCCTTTGCTGATTTTATACAGCGGCGGCTGGGCGATATAAATATGGCCGCGCTCAATTAACTCGCGCATTTGACGGAAGAAAAACGTCAACAGCAGGGTGCGGATGTGGGAGCCGTCCACGTCGGCGTCGGTCATGATAATAATGCTGTGGTAACGCAGCTTGTCGATGTTGTATTCGTCTTTACCTATACCGCAACCCAATGCAGTAATCAGCGTGCCTACTTCTGCGCTGGACAACATTTTGTCGAAGCGGGCTTTTTCTACGTTGAGGATTTTACCTTTCAAAGGCAAGATCGCTTGCGTGCGGCGGTCGCGGCCCTGTTTAGCGGAGCCGCCCGCCGAGTCACCTTCCACTAAGTACAATTCTGAAAGAGACGGGTCTTTTTCTTGGCAGTCGGCCAATTTGCCGGGCAAACCTGCTATATCCAAAGCACCTTTGCGGCGCGTCATCTCGCGGGCTTTGCGGGCTGCTTCACGGGCGCGGGCGGCGTCGATCATCTTGCCTACCACAAGCTTAGCTTCCGACGGATTCTCCAACAAATAGGCGCTGAAGATATTGCCCATTTCCTGCTCGACTGCGGTTTTTACTTCGGAGGAAACAAGTTTGTCTTTGGTTTGTGAAGAGAACTTAGGGTCTGGAACCTTCACAGAAATAATCGCCGTTAGGCCTTCGCGGGCGTCGTCACCGGTGGTGGCGATTTTTTCTTTTTTGCCGATGCCTTCGGACTCAATGTAGCTATTCAAACAGCGGGTTAAAGCACCGCGAAACCCAGCCAAGTGGGTGCCGCCATCGCGCTGGGGAATGTTATTGGTGTAACAGAGGATATTTTCGTTGAAGGTATCGTTCCACTGTAATGCCACTTCAACACCTACGCCGCCTTCATGTTGGCTGCTGAAGTGAACAATACGGTTAACCGGGGTTTTGTTTTGATTCAAATATTCAACAAACGCTTTAAGCCCGCCTTGGTATTCAAACACATCTTGTTTGCCTGAGCGTTCATCCAGCAACACGATGCGCACGCCGGAGTTCAAAAACGACAGCTCCCGCAGGCGTTTTGCGAGGATTTCGTAGTGAAACAAAATATTGGTGAAGGTTTCCGCCGAGGGTTTAAATTGCACCGTGGTGCCACGGCCTTCGGTTTCACCGATGATTTTTAACGGTTCCTGCGGCACACCGTGGCAATACATTTGTTCGTGGATCACACCGTTGCGGCGAATGGTTAAACGCAAGGACTCCGACAGCGCATTCACCACCGACACACCCACGCCGTGCAAACCGCCGGATACTTTATAGGTGTTGTCATCAAACTTACCGCCTGCGTGCAGCACGGTCATAATCACTTCCGCCGCAGAAACGCCCTCTTCGTGCATTTCTGTTGGAATGCCCCGGCCATTGTCAGACACGGTAATGGATTCATCCGGGTGGATCACCACTTTGATTTCCGTACAGTGCCCCGCTAAGGATTCGTCGATGGAGTTGTCCACCACCTCAAACACCATGTGGTGCAAGCCGGTGCCATCATCGGTATCGCCAATGTACATGCCAGGACGCTTACGCACGGCGTCTAGGCCTTTTAGTACTTTAATACTCGATGAATCGTAATTGAGTTCTTCGGCCATGGGTGTCTCCATCAGACAGGTTGTTCGTTAACTTCACCGTGTTTCACGTGAAACACTTTTTTAGATTTTGTATCGAGCGGCCAGGCTTCTATAAGACTCGCCAACTCTATTCCGGTAGCAAAAACTTGTACGTTGAGTTCATTCACCCAACGGCCTAATAAATTGATGTGTTGTTTGTCCAGCTCAGCGGGTACGTCGTCAATCAACAACACACAAGCGCGCCCAGACAGGGTTTGGAACACCTTAATCTGCGCGATAAACAATGCGGCTATTAAGGTTTTTTGTTGCCCACGGCTCAAAATTTCATGGGCCGCCATTTTTCGGGCTGTTATTTTTAGCTCACTTTTGTGAGCACCGAGCGTGGTGAATCCGTATTTTTTATCACGCCAGAGCTGAGCTTCTAGCTGCTCCATTAAGCTGTTGTTGGTATCCCAACCCGGATGGTATTCAAATTGAATATCCAACTCCGGCGGCAAACCGCCCTCAACCAACAATCCCTGCACCACATCCAGATAAGGCGCCAAGCAGGCTAAACGATGTTCGTGTAAAGCCTCTGCAAGGCGCACCAATTCTATATCCCAAGGCAATAGATCAGGGCGGGCAATTCTATCATGGCGCAGTAGGCTATTGCGGTGTTTAACACAGCGGGCATAGTCTTTCCAAAGACTGGCGAATTCATGTTTCACGTGAAACACCAACCAATCAAATAACTGCCTACGCACTTTGCTCGGGCCTTCCAACAATCTAAACGAATGGGCATCCATTATTTGTGTGGGTAGTTGGGCAGCGAGGCTGGCAGAACTATAAACCGGTGTGCCGTTGAGTTTAAAACTCGCCTCGCCCTGGCCACGGTTTACACCCAATTTGGCAAACCCTGCCGATTCATCCAGCTCGCTAAACACAGAAAAGTCTGTGGCGCTGTAGTTGACCAGGTGTTTATGTTTATGGGTTCGAAAGGAGCGCCCGTGGGCTAACACACTAATGGCTTCAAGCAGGCTGGTTTTACCCGAACCATTGTCGCCAAAGAAAAAATTGAGGTGGGGGCAGGGGTGAATATCCACCCCTGTGAGATTGCGTAGTTGATGTACGGCTAAGCGTTGTATCGGCATGTGTGAGTGCGTGGGCGTAGATAAAACCTACAGACGCATCGGCATCACAACATAGAGAGAATCGTTGTTGGTGGGGTCTTGAATCAAGGCGCTGGAATTGTTGTCCGCCATAGTGAGCGACATAGAATCCGCCTCCATCACCTGGGTAACATCCAGCAAATAGGTCACATTAAAACCCACTTCCAACGTATCACCTTCGTATTCCACAAACACTTGTTCTTCGGCTTCTTCCTGCTCGGGGTTGTTAGCGGTGATGGTTAAAACACCGTTCTCAACCACAAAGCGCACACCCCGGTATTTGTCGTTGGAGAGAATTGCCGTGCGTACAAAAGCCTGTTTGAAGTCATCGCGGTTGCCCACCACCACTTTATCCCCGCCCACAGGCAGAACCCGCTCATAGTCAGGGAACTTGCCATCCACTAACTTAGACGTAAATGTGAACTCCCCTGCGCTCACACGAACGTTGTTATCGCCAAAAGCAACCTCAGCTAAGTCTTCTGAATCCACCAATAAACGGCTTAATTCCAAAACGGCTTTACGCGGCAATATCGCCTGGCGCAGGCCTACAATTTCAGTCACCAATGGGCGCGTACACATGGCCAAGCGGTGGCCATCGGTAGCTACCGCGCGCAAACTATCGGCACGCACTTCCCACAACATTCCGTTTAAGTAATAACGCACGTCCTGTTGCGCCATAGCAAACGCGGTGCGGTCTATCAAACGGCGCAACTCTTTTTGCTGACAATGAAAACTCATATCGTCCTCAGCCGCTTTCATCAAGGGGAAGTCTGAGGCGGGTAAGGTAGAGAGCGTAAATTTACTGCGGCCTGATTTAACCAAGACTTTGTTATTGTCGTAAGTGAAATCAATGCTGGAACCATCCGGCAGGCTTTTACATATATCCAAAAATTTCTTCGCAGGGACTGTGGTTTCACCCAATTCCAAACCGCTGTCCACTGCCAGCTTGGCAACAATTTCGATTTCAGCATCACTGCCTATTAAAGACAGCTGGCCGTTTCTCACCGCTACCAATACGTTGGCCAACACTGGCAAGGTATGGCGACGCTCCACAACCCCCACGACCAACTGTAGAGGTTTTATTAACACTTCTCGGGATATAGTAAAACGCATGGGGAGTTCTCTTTTATCAAAGCCAACTTTCGTGTGGCGTGTTAGGTTTTTATTTTATGTGTGGTTTATGTGGTTAGCGTTCTGAGCAGGTTTTTCACATCTTCACGAATATCCGCCGATGAGTCTAACAATTCTTTTATCTTGCGACAGGCATGTAAAACCGTGGTGTGATCACGCCCACCAAACAAATCGCCTATCTCCGGCAAACTATGGTTGGTGAGGTCTTTAGCTAAATACATAGCCACCTGGCGAGGCCGTGCCACTGAACGGCTGCGGCGCTTGGATAACAAATCCGCCACTTTTATTTTGTAATACTCAGCCACAACACGCTGAATGTTATCCACGCTCACCAATCGATCCTGCAAAGCCAGTAAATCTTTTAACGACTCTCGCACAAGTTCAATCGAAATATCCCTTCCTGTGAAATGGGCGTTGGCGATTACCCGTTTTAAAGCCCCTTCTAACTCCCGCACATTGGAGCGAATACGTTGGCCGATAAAAAACGCCGCATCGTGAGGCAAATTCATATTTGCCTGATCCGCTTTTTTCATCAAAATAGCCACTCGGGTTTCAAGCTCAGGCGGCTCCACCGCCACCGTAAGCCCCCAACCAAAACGGGATTTTAACCGCTCTTCTAAGCCGCTGATTTCCTTGGGATAACGGTCACAGGTCAAAATAATTTGTTGTCCACCCTCTAACAACGCATTAAAGGTATGGAAAAACTCTTCCTGGGAACGCTCTTTACCGGCAAAAAACTGAATATCGTCAATCAGCAACGCATCTACCGAACGGTAATAACGCTTAAAATCATTAATGGCATTTAGCTGTAAGGCTTTCACCATATCTGCCACAAACCGCTCGGAATGCAAATAAACCACTTTTGCATTAGGGTTTTTCACCATTAACGCATTACCCACCGCGTGCATTAAGTGGGTTTTACCCAAACCTACACCACCGTATATAAATAGAGGGTTATAAGAACCACCTGGGTTTTCCGCCACCTGAATCGCAGCGGCCAAACCCAACTGGTTAGACTTACCCTCAACAAACGTCTTAAAGGTGAAAGCTGGGTTTAAATAAGAGCGATGGGCAAGGCCACCTTCTATGTCGTCTTTATTATTTCTTTTATTAGTACTAGCCGTGCTGCCCATTTTCACAGCCAAGGAAGGCAAAGCTGCTTCCACCTCCTCCATCGGAGTAAAACCATCGTTTTGGTCAAGCTCAATGGCAAGTGGTTGAGAAGGAACAAACTCCGACACAGATGAGGCAACCGCTGCCGTACGGTAAGAATTATTTTCAGGCGATGTGTTTACAAAGGCCACTGAAGCTCTGTCGACAACCACCAACTCAACACGGTAGAACTGGCCACCTTGCGCAACCAGATCACGGATTCGAGAAACATACTTGTCATTAACCCAATCCAACACAAAACGGTTAGGGGCCAACAAACGCAAAACATCCTGGGCATCATCAAGCTTGAGTGGGCGAATCCAAGTATTAAATAGCGGTGCCGGCAGCTCTATTTGTAATTGCCCACTACAAAATTCCCAGACCTGATTCGGTGAATTCATATTGGCCTGTGCTAGATAAAAGAACGGCGGGCAGTTTACTCTGCATTCACATAGTTATCCACAGGAATGAACCGGTTTTATGCGTATTTAAGCCAAAATACAGCTTTAATTTGTAAACACATAAAGCTGTTAAAAACCTGTACATAACTTCTAAAACAATCCAATTTTTTGCTGGATGAAAAGCCTTGGCATAAAACCTAAAATTGCATTGCCTTTAGCTCATCCTTTCTATAGAATCGCGCCTCTTTTTCTGGTGGCCTTTTGTTCAACACACGTCGTTTAAAAACACGTTTTGTTCAAACCAAGCGTTTCTAGATATAGTTGATAGTTGCCCATTGATTCAGGTATCGAAGTTATGAAAAGAACATTCCAACCCAGCATATTAAAACGTAAACGTACCCACGGCTTTCGCGCACGTATGGCTGATCGTCATGGCCGTAAAGTAATTGCTCGCCGTCGCGCTAAAGGTCGTAAGCAGTTGGTGGCCTAAGCCTCAATCGCTGAGGTGTTTGGTGTCCCAGTCTTTGCGCTCAGCCCTGAGCATCACGCCAAATACCTCAAATGGCTCTGCCAATTTAGCGCGTCTTTTATTTACTAAACAGCAGCGTTTATTAGAAGCACGGGACTTCAGCGCCCTTTTTGCTGATGCTCCAATTAGGGCAAGCCACCCCTGTTTTTTGATGTTATGCAACCTAAACAAGCATGAAAAAGCCCGTTTAGGCTTAGTTATAGCCAAAAAACAAATCAAAAAATCCCACGATCGCAATCGTTTAAAGCGTTTGATTCGAGAATCCTTCCGCTTGCAACAGCACAAACTGCCGGTGATAGATGCTATAGTCCTCGCCCGCAAAGGGGCTGATGCTCTTTCAAATAGCGAAATCCAGGTTGTTTTGCACGGTTTATGGAAACGCATCAACAAACGCGCCAATCAGAATCAAGCCAATTCAACGCTGTAACCCAACATGCGCTGATGGGCCTTATTCGCCTGTACCAAATAGGTATCAGCCCTTGGTTGGGTAAAAACTGCCGGTTTTACCCCTCCTGTTCCTGTTATACCCATGAAGCCATCGCAACACATGGCCCTTGGCTCGGCCTAGGGTTAGGGGTTTGTCGCATCGCCAAATGCCACCCTTGGCACCCAGGCGGTGTGGACTTTGTACCCACCAAAACACCCCAAAAACATTCACCATCAACAAACACCTAACAGAACGGTTTATATCCATGAAGACGGATTGGCTACGCAAAATAATCCTTGGTGGTATTTTGATACTGGGGTTCATTCTATTTATTCGCTGGAATGAATTTCAGGAAAAACACCACGCAAACCAAAGCCAGGTACCAGCACAATCAACACCTGCAACAGAAACAACACAAGCATCCCCTGCTCAAACTTCACCCGCTAAAGGCAACGAAGAATTTACCCTTCCTGCGCCTGCAAATACCAATAAAGCTGAACCTGAAAACCCCAACAGCCACGCATCAATAGTATCCATAAAAACCGATAGTCTATGGGTTGAAATTGATACCCTAGGCGGTGATATTCGCAAAATTTCTTTACCTAAAAACTTTGCTGAATTAAACAAACCCGATGCACCTTTTGTATTATTAGAGAACACAGCATCACGCACTTATATCGCAAAAAGTGGCCTTGCTGGCCCTAATGGAACCGATAGCGCAAATGGCCGCCCAAAATTTAACGTCTCCTCAGATAGTTTTTCCCTCCTTGAAGGTGAAAACGAATTATCTGTTGATTTAACTTTTAACCAAGCTGATGTAAGCATTACGAAGCGATTTTTATTCACACGCGGTA
>JBEGTZ010000103.1:0-15185 GCA_041179125.1 Pseudomonadota bacterium
TCAGCTTAAATACGATTTTTTAACCGAGGGTGAAGGTTTAGACCCTGCAAAAAAAGGCCTTTACCCCAATGCAGAACCCCTAGAATCTAGCGTCCCTAGTGCGGATTGGCTGAGCAAAAACCCCAAATACGTGCATGGTATTAACACCGCCTACGAGTACTGCAACCAAAAAGCGCCCTGCACCTTAAATTACCCTTGGCCCACTGCCACGTTTGATTGGCCCGGCGGCATGCCGCGTGCGTTGTATGTTGGCACGTCTATTTTTCGTGTCACCAATGCAACCGGTGGTGTCACCGAATATACCTATGAAGCTCACGATGCTGCGGTACATGAAGGGCACCTGTTGCAGAACTACCTCGACAAACCCAATACATATATGGTGCCTCGGCTCTCGGCGATAAAACCCGTGGGCGCTAAAAAACCCACCGTTTTTTACGAGTACGACACAATCATCCAGCACTCAAAACCCGCTGACGTTAATAGTGTATTTATTGACATAAAGGAAAAACCGAGTCGGCTAATCAAGGCCTATGGACTTGTAGGATCCTCCAACTACGGAGCAGGCCCCAAACAGAATGGTGGCGTTTCCTACCAGGGCTACCGAACCCAAGTTCAAACAGAAGGCGGCGGTGCGCCCATTCTTGAAAGCATCAGCCTAGACGATGGCCAGCGCACGCTCATATTTGAATCAGGCCACGGTCAACAGCGCAACCTAATTACGGCTGACATCCTAAGGCACGGCTCCAGCAAATCCTACACCTACACCCACAACAACGTCGAAACAGTAACCGACCAAGCCACCGGCCTCCAAACCGCCGGTGGCTACCCCGAAAACTGCATCAACCCCAAGCCCGAACGCAACCGCAAAACCTGTAATCTACCGGCCTGGACAAAAGACGCCAAAGGCAATGTAACACGCTATACCTACCACGAACCCTCCGGCCAAATCGCCACACTTACATCACCCCCCAACGCACAAGGTATTGCAGCCGTCATTCGCTACGGCTACGAAGAAAAGTTCGCTAATTACATCCAAACCCCCAATGGCGCCAAAACCCGCGCCCCCACCGGTATATGGCTAAAAACCAGCGAAAAAACCTGCATTAAAACCACCACCCAGGATAAAACCGCCACCAGCGATGGCAGCTGCGCCGGAGGCGCTAATGACGAAATCATTAAAACCTTCGAATACCAACACGACAATTTATTCCTAACCGGCACCACCACCGCCGCCTTTGACAAAAAACAAAACCGCATCATCACGAAACGCATCTGTTTTCAATACGATAAATACGGCAACAAAACCAGCGAATCCCAACCCAAAGCCGGTTTAACGCGCTGTGCCCCTTAAGGAGAACCCCATGATTTCACGCATCGTAAAAACGCTACTGGCCTGCACCGCCTATTTATTAATGGCCGCACAGCTGCACGCACAAACAGAACAAAACTTCACCAGCTACTCGCGCTACACACCCGGTGGTTTATTACTCGGTAAATTCTCCGCCAAACCCAATGCCACCCAGGGGTATTTGGCCGAGCGCTACACCTACACCGAAGACCGCCTATTAAAATCCGTAGAAAAAGGCACCCTGCCCAGCTGGCAAGGCGAAGAGACCGACCCAGCCCAATGGCCCTTAAGTGATATTTACACCATCCAAACCTATATCTACGACGAATTTGGCCGCAAAATAGTCGAAACCACCACCGGCAAAAACGGGGTAAAACTATCACTCCTGGAATTTAGCTACGGCGACAACTCAGTCCTTAAATGCCAAGCACAGCGCATGGATTTAACCGCCACCGGCAACGCCTGCAGCCTAACCAACGCCCACAGCGCCAACCCAGACCGCATCACCCGCTACCACTACGACGCTCGCGAACAAATCATTGCCGAAGAGCGCGGCGTAGGCACCGCACTGGCACAAGTCTATAAAAGCAACGTCTACGAAGGCCGCGCCCTGCGGTTTCAAATCGACGCCAACTGCAACACCACCGAATTTAAATACGACACCGCCGGGCGTTTACGCCACGTTATCTACCCCGATAAAAACTACAAAATTAGCCCCAACACCCTCTGTAGGCCCTACACCGGCTACTCCAAATGGCCCGTCAACGCAGGCCCGGTGGACATCAACGACTACCAAGAATTTGACTACGACGAACGCGGCAACAAAAAATCCGAACGTAAACGCAACGGCAAAACCATCAATTATGTTTACGACAACAACAACCGCCTCACCCTCAAAGACTACACCGACAACACCACCACCCTCCACGACATCGCCTACGACTACGACCTGCGCGGCCTACAACTCAACGCCCGCTTCGGCAACCTCACTGGCGAAGGCCTCACCAACGAATACGACGGCTTCGGCAACCTAACCAGCGCCACCACCAACCTCACCGGCGTAACACGAAGCGTACAATCCAGCTACGACCTCAACAACAACCGCGAATCCATCACCCACCCCGACAGCAAAAGTTTTTACTACAACTTCGACGGCCTAAACCGCGTCACCGGCGTAGGCACCACCAGCAGCAACCGCCAAGAACTCCTCAACCTCACCTACCAATCCAATGGCCGCAGGCAAACCCTCACCCGCGCCAACGGCAGCACCACACAGTACAACTTCAGCAACGGCGTACAACTCTCAAGCTTCGCACAAAACTTTACCGAAGGCGGTTTTGGCACCTCGCCCAACAACCTCACCAACCGCTTCGAATACAACAGCGCAGGCCAAATCACTCTCCTGGGCCAAAGCAATAAAATTTACAACTACACCGGCAACGAAGACCGCACCGGTCAATACATCCCCGACGGGCTCAACCGCTACCACAGCGTAGCCGGGCAAAAATTTAACTACGACAGCAACAGCAACCTCACCTTCGACGGCATCCACACCTACACCTTCGACGACGAAAACCGCCTCCTCAGCGCCGTAGGCCCCGGCGTAGACGCCAAATTAATCTACGACCCCAACGGGCGGTTATTTCAATACGTGGTCAACGGCAACGTGCATCAATTTGTCTACGATGGCGATGCATTAATTGGCGATTATTTAAATGGTGTTTTACAAAACCGGTTTGTACACGGCGACCAAGTAGACGAACCCTGGCTTCGCTACAGCGGCAGCAAAATAACCGATGAAGCAAAATTTTACCTACACGCCAACCAGCAAGGCAGTATCATGGCCGAAAGCGGCCACACCGGCACCAACACCGGCCCCGTCACCCGCACCCTGGCCTACGACGCCTACGGCATCGCCCGCAATGACAACGTGGGGTTGTTTGGTTACACCGGGCAGATTTATTTAAAGGAGTTGGGGCTTTATTACTATAAAGCACGGATTTATTCGCCGAAATTGGGGCGGTTTTTACAGGTGGATCCGATTGGGTACAAGGATGATATGAACTTGTATGCGTACACCGGAAATGATCCTTTGAATAAAAATGATCCTAGTGGTTTAGAGTTGGAGGAAGTTACTTTGCCCGGGTTAGGTAAAACATATCTAGACGATTCATTTACCCCTAAGATTAATTCGTTTATAGCTAACAGCTCAGCCAAAGGCGTTAACCTTCAATTCACCAGTGCGTATAGAAGCATAGAAAAACAACAAAGTTTAAAAAATGATCCTAAAGCGATTACCCCTGCAACTAGAAGCTTGCATTCTGCCGGGTTTGCCGTTGATGTTAATTACTCTGGGCTTAAAAACCAAAAAGGTGGCCTAAGTGCCGATGCGCAAAGAGCAATAATTAGGGAGGCGGCCAATGCGGCAGGATTAAGCTGGGGCGGAAATTTTAAGCCTAAAGATGATGTTCATTTTTACAGTGACCCAGGGAATAGAGATGAATTGATTCAAAGTGCAAGTCAAAAATATAATGACCTTACGGCGTCCTCCACAAAAAAGAGTAATTCTGAGGACGGAATGAGCGGTCAAAATGTAAAAATTTGCTCCGGGATGGGGGCTCAAGCTGACGGTTGCAATAAATGAGTCAAACGCTTGATCTTGATTCCAAAATAATTTAAGTCGATGGGTTTAACTTCGAACAAATGAAACTTTATGATTTTTATAAGGGGTATCTAAGGTGCTGAATTTTTTTAACGGTATCATTTTTTTTGTGGTGATTTTCTGCTGCTGCGCTGCTGCTAGTAGTCCCACAAAAATCACTGGAATTTATAGCAATATTTATTTCAATGAAAGTTCTGGAGATTTGCTAGGGGTGGAGGTTTTGTTGTTGAAAAGAGACAACAAATACTATGTTGTTTTTCAATCTGCCCAAGGTGAGGCTGGTCAGCCTATTTTGGTGGCCGCAACACTAAAAAGAAATAAGTTAAATTTCACGCTGCCTGAAAGCAACTCTGGCTATTCGGGGATGTTTGAGGGTGTTATTTCTACAAATAAAATGGAGGGCGGTTTCGTTGATGGACAGCTAAGCTCCTCTGGAGAAAAAATATTTATTCTAAAAAAGGGAAATGGTTATTGGAAGCAAGATTGAATAATAAAGCCTTGTAACGCGTAACCCGCACTAATGTAGCCTTGTAACGCGTAACCCGGACTAACGTAGGGCGCACCTTGGTGCGCCGTTTTCGGTGTGGCGGACTATTCGGTGTGGCGCACCAAGGTGACGCCCTACAAACAAGCCTTGTAGGCCGTGTGACCAAGGGGTCAGGGCAAAACAGGGGCAAAACAAGGACATCCACTAATTTGACATTGTGAGGTTTTTATGTATTGGGATGTCAATGTGGTGAAACCACTTCCAGATTATAGAATTTATGTTGAAATCAAAGACGGCCGAAAGGGCATATTTGATATGACGCCTTATTTAGATAAAGGTGTGTTTCGCGAGTTGAAAAATGTTAATTACTTTAATCAAGTGGGCATATTATTTGGCGCGGTTACATGGCCTAATGAGCAAGACATCGCCCCGGAAACGTTAATTTTTGGGCTTCAGCCAGTCTAAGCCTGCGCGTATAGTCGCGCCCCACCCACCCAATAAGGAACCCCCAAATGACCCGCTCCCGCCAAGAACAAATTCACCTGGATTCCACACCGTTTTACCATTGCTACGTGCGCTGTGTGCGGCGGGCTTTTTTATGTGGGACGGATCATTTTTCGGGGCAGAATTTTGACCATCGCAAACAGTGGCTGGTGTCGCGTTTGCGCTTTCTCTCCTACGTTTATGCCATTGATATTTGCGCCTACGCCATCATGAGCAACCATTACCATGTTGTATTACACATCGATAAAAAACGCGCCGATAACTGGACGCATGAAGAAATAGCCCAGCGTTGGACGCAGCTTTATTCCGCGCCTTTATTGGTGGAAAAATGGCTAAAAAACCCTGCGGATTGCGATAAAACCGAATTGGAGGTGGTGGCGGAAATTATTGAACAGTGGCGTACGCGGTTACATGATGTGGGTTGGTTTATGCGCGGCATTAATGAAGTTATTGCGCGCATGGCGAATGAAGAAGACAAAACAAAAGGGCGGTTTTGGGAGGGGCGTTATAAAAGCCAGGCATTATTGGATGAGGTGGCGGTTTTATCTTGTATGGCGTATGTGGATTTAAACCCGGTGCGTGCGGGGTTGTGTGAAGATACAACAACGTCAGATTTCACCTCTATTCAGCAGCGTTTATTTAATTACGCCCAAAAATCGCCGCACAATACCGCAGCTGTGCAACCGCTTATTCAACACGTAGAAGCACAGCAAAAAATAAAAGAAGAATTAAAATTACACGAGCTACCCGAGGCGCCTTTAATGCCATTTGATGGCGCGAGCGCTACGGATATTCATACTGCGCTGCCGTTTACACAGGAGGATTATTTTACGCTGGTGGATGCCACAGGCCGCTGTATTCGAGAAGATAAAAAAGGGTTTATTCCTGCACATTTAGCCCCTATTTTGCTGCGCTTAGGTATTCAGCCTAAACAGTGGATTCACCAGATTCAGCATTTTGGTAAAAGTTACGGTTGTTGTGCGGGTTCTGCGAACAATATTGTGGCGTTTGCGGGTACTTTTAAACGCAAATGGGGCCGAGGTGTGGGTGCGGCTAAAAAGGCTTATTGTTAGCGTAAACCTAAAAACCTCAGTTGGACCACCCAAGTCTGCGCAACCCCTTGATCCGCCTAGCAAATGTTAAAAATTCGAACAACCAATAAGGTTGCCCTTCATTTTTAACATTTACTATTCGATACCCGTGGCTTACACAGCTTTTGGGCGCTCAACTGAGGTTTCTAGGGTAAAAACTGTATCTTTTTATTCCCCATGCCTGGTTTGCCAAAAACTGGCAGACCACCTGGCATTCGCAAGTTTTCTATTGCGCACCAGAGTGGGTTTGCGTAGGTGGGCTGTGAGCTATATGATGTATATATTCATACATCAAAAGACTAAACCAGGCGCCCTATGCACCGCACTCAAATCTACCTACAAGACGCGCTGTACGAACGCCTGAAAGTTCGTTCACGCAGCGTGGGCGTGAGTATTTCTGAACTGATTCGCCGCACGCTGGAAAATGACCTGCAAAAAGACCCTGTGGCAGATGCAAAAGCCTATTTTGCGCGGCTCAAGCCTCTGGAAAGTTTTGCAGAGGTGGACTCTGAGGACTATGTGCGCGCGATCCGTAGCAAAAGCCGTATCTTGCGCACCGATCAAGACGCATGACACCCGAGCGCCTGGTGCTGGACACCAACATTGTGATCGACTTGCTCAAAAAGGTGCCGGTGGTGGTTGAGCGTTTTTTGCTGCTACTGGAAGCCCAAACCGAGTTTCTGGTTTGCCCCATTGTGGTTGCCGAAGTGTATGCAGGGGCCTTCAAGCGTGAACACAAAGACATTGAGGCGCTGTTTGATTTGTGCCTGCGCGTTGACATGGACATCGACACGGGCCGCATGGCGGGTTTATATGCCAGCCAATATGCCAAAGCCTTTCAAGGCATCGCGATGGAAGATTACGTGCTCGCTGCCACAGCGCGCACCTACCGCTGCCCGCTGTGGACACACAACCGCAAGCACTATCCCATGGACGATATTGTGCTGCTCGATCTGTGATTTCTTTCACTCACTAAACGCGCGCATTCAATCACTCGGCCACGCAAGGAAAACCCATCAAAAACAAGGGCCAAAAACCCAAATTGCATCAAAGCCCTTCAAGACGTGCTGAATAGTTGCGTTTTTTTAACGGGGTTTTCCGTTGGCGCAAGTGTATATACAGCGCCACAGGCATCACTAAGCCGAAAACAATATGCACGTAACCTGTGTATTGCCGCACGGTCTCGTTCGCCAGGTAATACAGCAAATAACCCAAGATAATTTGCAGCAGCACTAAAATGCTGATGAATAATCCTGACTTGCGTGAGCGGGTGGATTTCCAGCCGTAGGGAATGTGTGCGGCCAGCAGTGCGCCAAAACTCATCAACATTAAAAAGGCCGAGGCGCCGTGAATTCGGATGAGTACTGCTTGCAAGGGGTGTTTTTGTGGGCCGAATTCACCTTCGATGACAAACCACTGGCTGAGGATAAAAAACAACACGCCGCTGCATAGGCTCAGCGCCAAAAAGCCGTATAAAAAGCCACGGTATATCTGCGGGATGCGCAGGCTAATTAGGGTCATGCTGTCACCGATAAAAACTATTGATAAGTGCTAATAACTATTCATTTTCGTGCATCGTCTCCACCTTATTTTTGCGGGAAGGACGATGAAATACGCTGGATAGTAGGTTGGGTAGAGCTTGCGAAACCCAACGCAGCACGGACTTGCGTACAAGAAAAGTATCGGGCGTTGTTAGATTTAAACAACGCATACCACCATTCTCTGGCAATAGATGTTGGGTTTCGCAAGCTCTATCCAACCTACGTTACAGAATCAACGCCTCCGCCTGTAGGGCTTTTAACAAGGGGGCGGGATTCTCCATGAGGGCTACCACTTTGGTCAATGCGTCCGCCAATAAGCCGCTGTTGGCAAACACGGAATAGCTGTGTTTGGTGTGAATGGGGGTTTGGGTTTTGGGGGAATAGATGCCTCGGTGGGCACTGAGCGAGTCGGTTGGTGATGGCGCGGTTAAAAAATAGCTGGCGCTGGTGGCCAGGGCGGTGTTTTTAAGCGCAACGGGGACTATTTGCTGCGGGTATTGCGGGTGGCGGATGCCTACGGTTTGCCCTTGCCAGTGGGTCATCCGCATATCACCGCCTGCGTTCACGACTATGTTCAGGCTGGGGCCGCCTGCTTGCGCCATTGCGGCAACGGCTTTGTCCACGGCAAAGCCCTTGGCGATGCCGCCCAAATCCATCTGTAGCGGTTGGCTGAAAAAAACACAGCCGGGCTGTAGTTGAACCGCCTGCCAGGTGGCGCTGTGGTGAAAACAAAAACCATGATCTGGCAGGGCGCGCTGTTTCACCATTGCTGAGCCGATGGTGACATCAAATACGCCTTGGCTGAGTTCACTCAGTTGCAATGCGTGTTGTAACAGCTCAAAAGTGAGGACGGATATGGCTTGTGGTTCGATATGTGCGTGGCGGTTGATGCGTGTAATTTCGCTGGTGTTGCTGTGGAAGCTCATTAATTCCTGTATTTGCTCGATGGCTGCAAAACCCAGTTGGCTGATTTCTATCAGCTGAGCATCGTTCAAATCGCCCTCCAGGGTGATCTCCACATAGGTGCCCAGCAGCGGGCGGCAGCGGGCAAGCCGGTTCAGCGTACTGCCGTTCATAGGGTTGCCGCTCATAGGGTTTTGAGGACAAGGTTCCAGGTGTGGGTTAGGCGGTTGATGCCGTCGGTAACGTGTGAGCAGGATAAGGTGGCGCCGGAGATGTTGGTGATGTTTTCGTCCAATATCAGCGCTGTTGTATGGTTTTTGCCGTGAAATTGCATCCGCCATTTGGGGTTTTGGATTTCAAAGCCGTAGGTTTCGCGGTAGGTGAGAATTTCAATGCCGGTAACTTTGCCCTCGGCGGTTAAACCCACGGCAAGGTCGATGTTTTCATGCTTGCCAATCACTTGGTCCACAATAAACCAGCCTTTATCGGCGCTTCGCCAGGCGTTTATTTTTGTGTTGCGCACGCGCACTTTGCTGGCTTTTTCAATGGCTTTTTGCTGTTCGGGCGAAAGCTCCAGTGGCGTGGGGCTGAGCGCGGTTGTGCCGCAAATGAGCTGCTGTGCTTGCTCGATGGTGAGGTAGGTTTTGGCCAGCGCTGGGCGCACCGGCAACAGCAGCCAGGCGCTGCCGAGCATGAGTGATTGGTTAAATTGGCGGCGATTTAGGGGCATATCAATCCAGGGGTGACGCGTGAAGTATGACTGTGGGGGTTGTGCATCTATAGTGGCTCCCGCCAGCAAATAATAAAAGTAATCATTTGTGTTTTGTATACTGTTGTATATTTTCGCTCAGCCCATCATAATGATAATGGTTTTCATTTGGTTGAAGTTGTTATTGAGGGGTTGTCGTGAATCATAAAAAATTACTAAAAGGTGCGGCTGCACTGCTGGCAACAGCATTGTGTAGCGGCTTGTTGTCCGGCTGCGGCAAAAGCGGTGGCGGCGAGCAGGTAGCGGCGGGCAATCGCTATAAACAAACAAATTTGGTGGCCAGTAACCCAGCTTATAAGCCGTTGTTTTTAGATGCCAGCTTCGTCAATGCGTGGGGTATTTCCATTCGCCCCGCAGGTGCAGGCGGGCATTTTTGGGTGACAGCGTCCGACGCCTCCTATGAATACGTGGGCGATGTGAACGGCAAACCTCTGTATCAAGACGATGTGGCCCTGGTGAAACTACCAGAATCCACCGCTATCCCGGTATCTGAAGACCCGGTTGGTGCTGCCAATGGCACCGTATTTAACGGCGGCACGCAGTTTGTTATTCGTCAGGACCACCCTAAAGGCACCATAACCGCCGCCGCTAAATTTTTGTTTGTATCCGATAACGGTGTGTTATCCGCTTGGACTGAGCGGAAAAATGCCGATGGCAGCTTTGATCGTCCGGACGAGGCCGTAACCGTTATTGATAATTCAGCCGATGGGAGTTCGTTTTTTGGCCTGGCGATTAGCCCCGCGCAAGATAAGTTATTCGTGGCAGATTTTGGTGCCAATGCGGCACCCGACGGCGCCGCCCACGCCAAAATTCGCATTTTTGATGGCACTTTTAAAGAGGAGCCTTTAAATGGCCGCTTCAAAAACCCGTTTGTGGGCGCTTCGGGCTTTCAAATCGGCGATCTAGTACCGTTTAACATTCAAACCCTAACCTACGGCACCACCAGCTCAGTGTTTATCACCTATGTAAACACCAGCAAAGATGAACAGGGCAAGTTGGTGGTGGCGGTGGAAGACGCGGGGCGCGGGCGCGGCAAGTTGGTGGAATACACCGCCACGGGCGAATTCGTGGCAATTTGGGATGATCGCGGTTCGCTCAATGCGCCCTGGGGCATGGTAGTGGCCCCGGCCAATTTTGGCGGCCTGTCGAACCAGCTCATTGTGGGAAATTTCTCGGACGGCACCATGATTGGTTTTGATACCAAAACTAAACGGGCTACGGAATACCTACGCGATGAAGCGGGCAATGTGGTGAAAATCGCCGGTTTATGGGGGTTGTTGTTTGGTAATGGCGCATCGCTGGGCGATACCAACGCGCTGTATTTTGCCGCAGGCCCAGGGGATGAAAAAGAAGGTTTATTTGGCTCCTTGCGCGCTCGTTAACTCACTTTAGGATTTGTTATGAACTCTGTTATATCCCGTTTACCGGTTGTTTTTTTAGGCGTTGCGATTGCCATTCCCCACACCCACGCAGGCGAAGCGCTGTTTACCCATACGTATCTGGCGGAGACCCTGCCCCAGGGCGCTATGGAAGTTGAGCAATGGCTGACCCAGCGCAGCGATAAATCCCAAGGCACCTACGAACTCACACAATACCGCACCGAGTTTGAATACGGTGTTACCGATCACTGGACGCTGGCGCTCTATGCCAATGCCTATAGTGTGGTAGCGGAAAATAACAACTCTGCGGCATCGCGCACCCACTACAGCGCCGCACCCGGCGGTGATGGCGACGAAGTGACCGGCGGTGGGCCGGTGACGTTTGGCAGCTATGTGCCCTATTTTGAACACTTGCCGCTACCCTCTTCTAAATACTCTGAGTCTGATTTTGAAAGCGTTTCATTGGAATCCATCAATCAATTCAAAAGCCCCTATAAAGATGGTTATGGCCTGGCAAGTTACGTTGAAGTGACTTACGGTGAAAAAACAGAAGAGCTTGAATTGAAAGTGCTCTACCAAAAAAACCTAATGGAGGATGAATTAATCCTCGCCCTCAATGGCATTTTAGAGTTTGAGCATGAAGAGTGGGCAGGCGTAGGCAGTGGCGAGAAAGAAACCCTGCTGGCCTTCACCGGTGGGGTGTCTTATCGCCTGGCGGCGGCCTGGCGACTGGGTATGGAACTGCGCAATGAGCGTGCCTATGAAGGCGCCTATTCACTCGCTAACAAATACCGCAATTATGCCGCCTGGTATGCTGGCCCGACCCTGCACTACGGCGCTAAAGATATTTCCGTAACGCTGGGTTATCAGCAACAATTGCCCTACGCTTCGGCCTATTCCAACGCCGCCAAAGTTGAACTGGTCGGTGATCGGGTGTTTAACTACAGCGAAAAAAACATACTGCGTATTATCCTGGGGGTGTCTTTTTAGGTTTCTCTTTTTAGGTTTCTCTTTTTAGGTTTCTAGGATAGTCACCATGTCGGCACATTTTCTGTTTTCGTGCATCCTCCGCGTGTAGGAGCGCAATTCGTTGCGCCCAATTGAGCTGTCGGCGACATCATCAACCAAGGCGCGATAAATCGCGCCCCTACCTGGTGAATTGGGGTGGACAGTTTTAACCTAAAAACCTCAGTTGAACGCGTAGCGAGAGCGACTAAGACGCCGAATTTGCAGTGTTTTTTGCTGAATTTTGGTGAAAGCAGTAGTCACCTCTACGGAGCCAAAATTCAGCAAAAAACACTGCAAATTCAAGTATTAGGCGTTCGCAGTAGCGTTCAACAGAGGTTTTTAGGTTTAACACGCAGATTTTTTAATACGCGGAAATAGTTACCCAGGATATTAATCACAAGCCCCAATACACCACCACAACCGAGCACCACCACAACCGAGGACACCCATTTGCACACACTGTTAAAACCCGCCCTTCTGGGCATCAGCCTGCTGGCGGCACACCTACTATCCACCGAGCTGCACGCCACAGAAACCAAACCACTAACAGACACCAAACAAGTGGTTGAACATTACGGCGAGCTGGCTTTCGCGGTATTTAGCGACGCTAAAAGCGCCGCTGAAACCCTGCAAAACAAAACCGATGCGCTGATCAACACCCCCAGCGACGCCACCCTCAACGCCGCCCGGCAGGCCTGGCTTGCCGCGCGTATTCCGTATTTACAAAGTGAAGTATTCCGCTTTGGCAATAAAGTGGTGGATGACGCCGAAGGCCAGTTGAACGCCTGGCCGTTGGACGAAGGCTTAATAGACTACGTGGTCGACAGCTATTCCAACGAGATGGGCAACCCGGCAGGCAAAGCCAATATCATCGCCAACCCCAAGCTCAACCTCGGCAGCACCCAGTTGGATGTCAGCCAGTTAACGCCCGCCAAATTGGCGGAATTGAACACCCTCGGCGGCTCGGAAGCCAACGTGGCCACCGGCTACCACGCGGTGGAATTTTTACTCTGGGGACAAGATTTAAACGGCCACAAACCCGGTGCAGGCAACCGCCCGTTTACCGATTACGCCAAGGGAAAAGCCTGCACCCACGACAACTGCGAACGCCGAGGCGCCTACCTAAAAGCTGCCGTGGCCCTGTTGGTGAGCGACCTCGCCAAACTGCAACAACACTTTGCCCCCAACCAAGCCAATTACCGCGCAAGCCTTGCGCTTAAACCTACCGAGGGGCTGAGCAAAATGTTCATCGGCATGGGCAGTTTATCCCTCGGCGAAATGGCGGGGGAGCGCATGAAAGTAGGCCTGGAAGCCAATTCAACCGAAGACGAACAGGACTGTTTTAGCGATAACACCCACAACGCCCACTTTTATGATGGCAAAGGCATTAGCAACCTTTATTTTGGCCGCTACCAGCGTTTAAACGGCACCTTGCTGAGCGGCCCTGCGCTGAGCGATTTAGTCCGCGCCAAAAACCCCGCCCAAGACACCGCCATGCAACAGGCCCTCAGCAAAACCGATGCGGCGTTAAAAGCGATGGTGGATAAAGCGGAGCAGCCAAAAGACGCTGAGAAATTCGACCAACTCATCGCCCCCAACAATGCGCCCGGCAAGGCGTTGGTGAACGCAGCCATTCAAGCCCTAGTGGCGCAAACCAAAGAATTAGAAAAAGCGGCAAAAACCTTAGGCATAGACCAGCTGAATGTGGATGCGGGGGAGCTTTAGCCTGAAGCGCCGCTGCGCTATTGGCTGAGTGGGGCAATACGTGCGGTACATTAATTGAAGTAAAAATACCGCCGTTAGGGTGTAGGTTGGGCAGTCATGCCCAACGCAGCAGTGTCTTCGATAAAAAATGGTCAGAATGCGGGGCCTTGAAATATCCGTGTGCTTGGGAGGAATGTGTTGTGTTGGGCATTACTGCCCAACCTACGCGCTACTCAACTCATCGGGAGTGCTGAATAGTTACATAGCCTATTGCAGGGCGGGTTAATAACCCGCGCGGTAACTATTCAGCACACACTGTAGGGCGGGTCTTTAGACCCGCGCGGACGGTATTGTCGCTTGCGATAATCACGGATTTTGATTGTGCGGTTTTTGTTGCGGTTGTGTTTACCTGCAGGTAGCGCGGGTTAAGCCACAGTAGGTTGGGTAGAGCTTGCGAAACCCAACACAGCACGTACTTGCGACGAGAAAAGTATCGGGCGCGGTGAGGTTTTTAGGTTTATACCAACGCCAACCCATTTTTTCCGGCCCAACAATGTTGGGTTTCGCAAGCTCTACCCAACCTACGGACGCACGGAGCCTAAAAACCTCAGTTGGGTTGCGCAGACCTTAGCAATCCCGCTGAGCTTAACCACCCACACATCAAACACACAAAAATGAACAACCGCCCCCCCTCAAAACACACCCTTGCCAAAGCCTGGCTCGCCACGGCAAGCCTGTTGTTTGCGGCCTATGGCCAGGCCAACCCGGCCCTGCCCGGCGGCCTTGCCAGTGTGAACCGGCAGGACCACACCGCCTTCTCCCAGCCCAGTGCCAACATGCCCATTCAACGCCGGTTAGATTTCAGCGTCGGCAACAGTTTTTTCCGCAGCCCGTGGGTGCCCGCGCCCTCCTCCACCGATGCCCGCGACGGCTTAGGCCCGCTGTTCAACAGCAACGCCTGCCAAAATTGCCACCTGCAAGACGGGCGCGGCAAACCGCCCGCCGCCAACGAAGACCCGGTGTCACTGCTCCTGCGCATCAGTATCCCCAATAACAACAACCCCAAACACGGCGTTCAAGCGGAACCCACCTACGGCACACAACTACACAACCGCGCCATCCTGGGCGTTGCCCCCCCGGCACGCCTGCGCATTAGCTACCAAGAAATCCCCACCAGTCTCAGTGACGGCACAATAATTTCGCTGCGCCAACCCAAGCTACACATCAGCGATCTCGCCTACGGCCCCCTGGCCCCCAGCACACAATTCTCCCTGCGTTTAGCACCGGCCATGATCGGCCTAGGCCTGCTGGCAGCCATCAGCGAACACAGCCTCACGCAACAGGAAGACCCAAACGACAAAAACAAAGACGGTATTTCAGGGCGGGGCAACCGGGTGTGGGACATAAACCAGCAACGCCTCAGCCTCGGGCGCTTCGGCTGGAAAGCCGGGCAACCGAGCCTCGCGCAGCAAAACGCCAGCGCCTTCGCCCATGACATGGGCATTGCCAACAGCCTCGTGCAGCCTAACTGCCCGCAGGCTGAACAGGCCAAAGCCTGTCGTGAAGCCCCCAACGGCGGCGCCTTAGAACTCGCCCCCCCGCTCGCCGAACAGGTGAATTTTTACTCTGCCAACCTGGCCGTACCCAAAGCTCGCCCCCTGGATGCCAGCGTTCAAACCGAAGGCGCCGCCCTCTTTAACCAGCTGAAATGCTCAGCCTGCCACACGCCCCGTTTTATCACCGGGACAGCAGATGACAAGCCAGGCACCAGTGACAAGCCAGGCACCAG
>JBEGTZ010000104.1:0-9536 GCA_041179125.1 Pseudomonadota bacterium
GCCTCAGGTGCTGGCGTGAGCGGTTTACATGCGGCGCGTAAATTTGGGTTTGACGAGACCACCACCGATACCAATAGCCTTTTTTCGGACAATACTTCTAATGCGGTGGTTATTACTACGCAGCATGACAGTCATTCTCGGTTTGTTTTGCAAGCGTTGGCAGCGGGGAAACATGTATTCGTTGAGAAACCATTATGCCTCACCCTTGCTGAGCTTTCCGAAATCGAATCAGCCTATAGCAATTACAATGTTCAATCGACCAGCGCACCGATACTTATGGTTGGTTTTAACCGCCGCTTTGCTCCACAAATTCAAAAAATGAAGCAGCTTCTGAGTAGCGTGATTGGCCCGAAAAGCTTAATAATGACCGTGAATGCGGGGGCAATCCCTGCCGACCATTGGACACAAGATATTGAATCTGGCGGTGGTCGGATCATTGGGGAGGCTTGCCATTTCATAGATCTGTTACGGTTTTTGGCTGGCAGCCCGATAGCCAGCTGGAGTCGGGTGACTATGTGTGCGCCTACTGATGACACAGTGACTATTAACTTGAAATTTGTCGACGGATCTATCGGTACGGTTCATTATTTCGCCAATGGCACTAAAGCATTTCCCAAAGAACGGATCGAAGTATTTGTCGGCGGCCGAGTTTTGCAGCTGGATAACTTTCGCAGGTTGACTGGTTTTGGGTGGCCAGATTTTAAAAAAATGAATCTATGGCGACAGGACAAAGGGCAGAAAGTTTGTGCACAGGTCTTTGTTGATGCTGTTGCTACCGGTGGCGCAGCACCGATACCGATGGATGAAATATTTGAGGTGAGTCGGATTTCGATCGAACTTGCCCAGCACAACAAAATTTGAACTGATCTTGGCTTCCAAACTTACTCTTTACATCTACACGCTGCGCTACCTAAAGCCTGGTCAGGTTTACTGGCGCCTTTGGTATAGGTTGGCTCGACCGCAGGTGGATCTTTCACCACAACCTGATTTGCGTGCGGGATGTAGCTCTTGGGTGGTTCCCGCACGTCGGCGAAAGAGTCTAATGAATGCGCTTACCTTCCATTTTCTAAATGAAGAAGGCAACCTTTCCGAGTTAGGTTGGGATGGGCCGCAACGTCAAAAACTGTGGCGTTATAACCAGCACTATTTCGATGATTTGAATGCTGTAGGTGCGAATGAACGCTCGGACTGGCATCACCTTTTGATCAAACGTTGGGTTAAGGAAAATCCACCCGGAAATGGCACGGGCTGGGAGCCTTACCCAACATCTCTGCGAATTGTTAATTGGGTGAAATGGCAGCTGGCAGGTTACTCCTTGTCCCATGAGTGCTTGCAAAGCATGGCCATCCAAACACGATGGCTCTTCCGGCGGATCGAGTGGCATATCCTTGGTAATCATCTATTCACTAATGCAAAAACGTTAGTGTTTGCTGGGATTTTTTTTGATGGCCCCGAGGCTCAGAAATGGCTAAACATTGGGCTAGATATTATTTCTGAGCAGCTGCCCGAGCAGGTGCTGCCTGATGGAGGTAACTTCGAACGCAGCCCTATGTACCACGCAATCTTTCTGGAAGACCTCCTAGACTTGATTAATTTGACGTGTTCATACCCGGGAGTTGTCGAGAAAAAACTTGTGGATCAGTGGTATACAACAGCCATTAGGATGTTGGGTTGGCTTGAGGCAATGTGCCATCCTGATGGTGAAATAGCATTCTTCAATGATGCTGCTATTGGTATCGCACCTTCACCTGCTGAAATTAAAGCTTACGCAACCCGGCTCGGAATTTTTTCGAACCATCTGTTTCTATCATCCCAGGGACCAACTTACATCCGGTATGCAGACAGCGGATATATACGTTTGAGTGTGATTAATGCGGTCGCATTCTTAGATGTGGCACCCATTGGGCCAGACTACCTACCGGGTCATGCTCATGCGGACACACTGTCTTTTGAGCTGTCGCTATTCGGTGAGCGTGTTTTTGTCAACGGTGGTACATCACAATATGGCAGTGGGCCGGTACGGCTAGAAGAGAGGGGTACCGATTCACACAACACTGTGGCAGTCGATGGTAACAACTCGTCGGAGGTTTGGTCTGGCTTTCGTGTTGCGAGGCGCGCATACCCAAGGGGTTTGGAGATTGAACAAAGCGATCAATCTGTTTCTGTGACTTGTGCGCATGATGGCTATATTCGCTTGCCTGGACGAGCGCTACATAAGCGCTCATGGCTGCTCTGCCAGGGAAAACTAGTTGTGCAAGATCGAGTTGAAGGTGAGTTTGAAACTGCCATAGCGCGCTTCCGTTTACATCCAGATACACAAGTTGTTGCGCTAGATCGCTGTACATATTCCATTCGCCTGCCAGGTGCAGGGCAAAAAATTCATCTTGTTGTTTTGAATGGTGCCGCAAGCATTGAGCAGAGCTTTTATTCGCCTGAATTCGGTATTCGCCAAAATAGCCAATGTTTGGCGGTTCGATTTAATCCTGGAAATGATATTACTGTAGAAATTTCGTGGAGTATTGATGAGTAAAAAAAAGAAAGTCATGCTGGTATTTGGGACCCGACCTGAAGCCATAAAGATGGCGCCCCTTGTTCACAAACTCAAAAGCGAGTCCGAAATCTTTGATGTTCAAGTATGCGTAACGGCACAGCACCGTCAAATGTTGGATCAAGTTTTGAAAATCTTTGAAATTGTGCCGGATATTGATTTAGATATCATGAGGCCTGGGCAGGATCTTTTTGATGTGACAGCTAACGTTCTTCTGGGTATGAAAGGTGTACTTGGCGATCTCAAGCCTGATGTCGTGTTGGTGCATGGAGATACCACGACGACATTTGCCACGGCAATGGCTGGGTTCTATGCGGGTGTGCCGGTTGGGCATGTCGAAGCGGGTCTACGTACCCACGACATATATGCCCCGTTTCCGGAGGAGTTTAATCGTCAGGTAGCTAGTAAAGTTACCCGATGGCACTTCGCCCCTACTGAACTGAGTCGTGCAAATTTGATCGCCGAACGGGTAGAAAATGAGAGTATTACCGTGACCGGTAACACTGTGATTGATGCGCTGCACTGGGTGTTGAACCGCATAGATACTGATATTGAGCGTTCTGCTTCGTTGGTTAAGTCATTAAATCAATCACTGCCGTTTAACTGGCAATCAGACTGTTTTGTATTGATCACAGGGCACCGCCGCGAAAATTTTGGTGATGGATTTCTTCAGATATGTGAAGCTCTGAGTGTACTGGCATCCAAGTTTGGCAGTGTCCAGTTTGTTTATCCTGTTCATTTGAATCCCAATGTACAAAAGCCTGTTCGCACTATTTTGGCGGGCCTAACAAACATGCATTTGATTGAACCGCTGGACTACGAACCATTTTTATATCTACTTAAACACAGTCACGTGGTTTTAACTGATAGCGGCGGTATTCAGGAGGAAGCTCCCAGCTTAGGTAAGCCCGTTCTGGTAATGAGAGATGTGACGGAGCGGCCTGAGGCGGTAGATGCAGGAACGGTTGAGTTGGTGGGGGCAAACAAGGAGCGTATCGTCGCAGGTGTTTCGCGCCTGCTGGAAGATGAAGCCCATTACACAGCAATGTCGCGTGCCCACAATCCTTATGGTGATGGAAAGGCTTGTGACCGAATTCTGGAAGTGCTTCGAAATATTTGACTTGAACCTTAGGACTATTTGATGAAGAGAAAATTAATCAGTGTTATTGGCCTTGGCTATATTGGCCTGCCAACAGCAGCCCTGCTGGCCAGCCAGGGGTATTCAGTTGTAGGAACGGATATCAGTCAGCACGCTGTTGAAACAATTAATCAGGGTAAGATTCATATTGTCGAGCCTGACCTTGATGCATTTGTTCGGTCTGCCGTGACAGCGGGGCGCTTGAAGGCGTCAACTCAGCCGCAAGCGGGGGATGTTTACATGATTTGCGTGCCAACTCCATTTCATGACGGCGGTATCTTCCCTCAGCCCAATATCGATTATGTACTTGCTGCGACCTACAGCATCGCGCAGTTCGTTAAACCAGGTGACTTGGTGATATTGGAATCCACTTCGCCCGTTGGAACCACCGAGCAGATGCAGACTGTACTGCGAGATGCTGGCGTAAAGGTCGATAGCGTTTACATAGCTTACTGTCCAGAGCGCGTGTTGCCCGGCAAGATCATGACTGAGCTGGTTGAGAACGATCGTGTCGTAGGTGGGCTGACGCCTTCTTCGACCAAGGTTGTGGCAGACTTCTATCGAACCTTTGTTCGTGGAGCGGTCCTTGAAACCGATGCGAAAACGGCAGAAATGTGCAAGCTGACCGAAAACAGCTTTCGAGATGTCAATATCGCCTTTGCGAACGAACTGTCACTAATTTGTGACAAAGATGGCATCAATGTTTGGAATTTGATCCAGCTCGCTAACCGTCATCCTCGCGTCAATATTCTTCAGCCTGGTGCAGGTGTGGGTGGGCATTGCATCGCGGTAGACCCTTGGTTCATCGTCTCTCGCGATGTTGAAAATGCCAAACTCATACGTACCGCACGAGAGGTTAACAACCACAAGACCGATTGGGTGATTGACAAGATTAAAATCGCGGCAGCCGATGCAACGGCCAAATCGGGGAAGAAGCCCACCATTGCTTGTTTGGGGCTGGCGTTTAAACCAGATATTGATGACTTACGAGAGTCCCCAGCCTTACACGTTGCTCTGGCCTTAAATTCTCAAGGCTACAACGTGATAGCTGTAGAGCCGAATATCGAGTCACATGAAACCTTTACTGTTGTGGATGTCGCGTCGGCTTTGGGTCAGGCTGATGTCATTGCTATATTGGTGAAACATCGTCAATTCGTTACGCCAGTTGTTCAGCAGCAACTTGTTTTAAAAACGGCTTTGGATTTTTGCGGCGCAATGCGTTCAGCTTGAGTTTGGGTTTATCGGACTATAAATCGTGCATATTCTTTTTTTGACTGATAACTTCCCGCCCGAGGTCAACGCGCCAGCAAGTCGGACATTTGAGCATTGCCGAGAGTGGGTAAAGGCTGGGCACCAGGTGACGGTGATAACTGGTGTGCCTAACTTCCCCAAAGGCAATGTGTTTGAGGGCTACAAGAACCGGTTTTGGCAAAAAGAAGTTGTTGCAGGGATACAGGTGATTCGTGTTTGGACTTACGTCTCTGCCAACGAAGGCTTTGTCAGGCGCACACTCGATTACTTGAGTTACATGGTAACTGGCTTCTTGGCCAGCCTATTTGTGCGCCGTGTCGATGTGGTTGTCGGTACCTCACCGCAGTTCTTTACAGTCTGCGCGGCTTACATGACCAGTCTTTTCAAGCGTGTTCCCTGGGTGTTTGAGCTTCGTGATATATGGCCGGAATCCATCCGCGTGGTAGGAGCCATGAAGCAAAGCAGACTGCTGGATCTTCTCGAAAATGTTGAGTTGTTTTTGTACCGCAAAGCTAGCGCGATTGTGTCTGTCACTCACGCGTTCCGAACTTCCTTGATTAAACGCGGTGTGAGCGGCGACAAGATCCATGTGGTGACCAATGGGGTAGACATCGGCCACTTCTTACCGAGAGGAAAAGACGCAGAGCTTGTTCAGCGACATAATTTACAGGATAAGTTTGTGGCCGGTTATATCGGCACACATGGTTTGGCTCATGCTTTAGACACAATATTGGATGCGGCAAAGACACTTAAATATGCGGCGGATGAAAATCAATTCCGTTTTATTTTACTGGGTGATGGTGCGAACAAAGCGGTTCTTCGTCAGCGAGCCCTTGCTGAAGGCCTGGATAACGTGATTTTTGTAGATTCAGTCTCCAAAGACCAGGTGGTGCAATACTGGTCGATTTTAGATGCCTCCATCATTCACCTGAAGAGGGACGAACTGTTCACAACAGTTATTCCATCCAAGCTTTTTGAGTGTATGGGGATGGCAGTTCCAGTTCTTCACGGAGTTCAAGGTGAGTCTGCGGACATTGTTGTGAGTGAGGAAGTTGGCCTATTGTTTGAGCCTGAGAGTTCGGATGCATTGATTCAAGGACTGCGTCGCATGGCTAATGATCAACAAATGCGAAATCGTTTTAAGGCTAATGGGCCAATATCGGCTAAAAACTACGACAGAGTGGTTCTTGCTAAGAGCATGCTGGAAATTATCGAAAAATTAAGTAATAAGTCGTAGCAGCCGTAAGAATGAGTGGAGTTTTGCCTAAATATGTAAAAGCCATTTCGGGGCGATTCTGTTAGTATTTTCGAATTACCTATAGCGTCTCTTAAGGGTTCGCATGACTATTTTAGTAACCGGCGGTGCCGGATTTATTGGCAGTAATTTTGTGTTGGATTGGCGGGCTGAATCGAAGGAAGCTGTTGTCAATTTGGATTTATTAACCTACGCCGGAAACTTACAAAATCTCGCAAGTTTAAATGGCGATACGGGGCATATTTTTGTACAGGGTGATATTGGTAACACACAGCTGGTTACCCAGCTTTTAATAGAACATCAACCTCGCGCCATTCTCAATTTTGCCGCTGAATCCCATGTGGATCGCTCTATATTAGGCCCAGAAGATTTTATTCAAACTAATGTGGTGGGCACTTTTCGTTTGTTGGAGGCGGTGCGAAATTATTGGGGCAATTTGCCTGCTGCAACCAAGGGTGATTTTCGTTTTTTGCACGTTTCCACCGACGAGGTATATGGCTCGCTGGATAGCGCCGCTCCCGCATTTACTGAAACACACCGCTACGAACCCAATAGTCCTTATTCTGCCAGCAAAGCGGCTAGCGACCACTTAGTGCGCGCCTATCATCACACTTATGGTTTGCCGGTTTTAACGACTAATTGTTCGAATAATTACGGCCCGTACCACTTCCCAGAAAAGCTAATCCCCCTGTGTATTCAAAATGCATTGGCTGGCAAAGCTTTACCTATTTATGGAGATGGGCAGCAAATTCGCGATTGGCTGTATGTAAAAGACCATTGCAGTGCCATTCGCCGCGTATTAGCAGATGGCAAGCTCGGCGAAACTTATAATGTAGGCGGCTGGAATGAAAAACCTAATTTGGATGTGGTGTATACACTGTGTAGCATTCTGGATGAATTAAGTCCCCGTGCAGATGGTAAATCCTACCAAGAGCAAATAACTTTTGTAACTGACCGCCCCGGTCATGATCGCCGTTATGCAATTGACGCTACCAAGCTTGAGCGTGAGCTAGGCTGGAAACCCGCAGAAACATTTGAAACCGGTATTTATAAAACTGTGCAATGGTATTTAGCCAATCAAGATTGGGCCGCAGCAGTCACCTCTGGCAGTTACCGTGATTGGGTAGGGAAAAATTACAGCACGCGTTAGTTGTGGTTTTGGATTTAACATTGAGGAGCGTATTGATTTAATGCTGCACTCTGGATATGGGTCCGTAGCAGCGCCTGATAAATAACAATGTTGCTGAATCGGAAACTGTTGAGCGATATTGATGTGAAATTTCGCTCGAAATGGCAGCTTTTTTAGAAAATATTAATTTAAAAATAAAAAGATTTTATCATGATGCGTATCTTGCTCACCGGGAAAACTGGCCAAGTTGGTTTTGAATTACAGCGCGCTTTAGCGCCACTAGGTGAGGTTTTGGCGCTGGGTCGCAAAGAGTTTAACCTGCATGACGAGATGCAAATGCGCGATGTAATTCGCCAGTTCAAACCGAATGTCATTGTAAACCCGGCGGCCTATACCGCTGTGGATAAAGCCCAATCAGAACCTGAGTTGGCCTATGCTATTAATGCACGGGCATTGGAAATTATTGGTGAAGAAGCTAAAAAACTAAGTGCTTTAGTCGTGCATTACTCCACGGATTATGTTTACAACGGTAGAAAATCTGCGCCGTATATTGAAGATGATGCCTGTGACCCGCAAAGCGTTTACGGACAAAGTAAGCTCGCCGGTGAGCTAGCCTTGCAAAATTCCGAGGCGGCGCATTTAATTTTCCGTACCAGCTGGGTGGTGGGTGCATTCGGTAATAATTTTGCCAAAACAATGCTGCGGTTAGCCGCAGAGCGCGATAGTTTGCGTGTGGTGGCTGATCAATTTGGTGCGCCAACTTCCGCTGCATTAATTGCCGATGTCACCGCTCAAGTATTAAGCCAATATATTCACCGTGGCACGCGGCAGCTTCCGCAGGGTGTTTATCACTTGGCTGCTGCGGGGGAAACCACTTGGCATGCTTACGCACAATGGGTTATTGCTCGCGCATTGGAGGGGGGCAGGGTGCTTAAGGCGCTACCACAAAATATAGAGGCTATTGCCACCAGCGCGTATCCATTACCTGCGCCCAGGCCGTTAAATTCTCGTTTAAACACCCACCGCTTAACGCGGGATTTTGGTTTGCAAATGCCACCCTGGCAACAGGGTTTGGAGCATATTATGCGTTTGATTTTGCTTTAAGGAGGCGCCATGCGTAAAGGTATTATTCTCGCCGGAGGTTCGGGTACTCGTCTGTATCCAGTCACATTGGTGGTATCCAAACAGTTATTGCCCATTCACGATAAGCCCATGATTTATTATCCGTTAAGCACTTTAATGCTGGCGGGTATTCGCGATATTTTAATTATTTCCACTCCGCAAGATACGCCGCGTTTTACACAATTATTAGGTGATGGCAGTCAGTGGGGCGTTAATTTAACTTATGCCGTGCAGCCCAGCCCCGATGGTTTGGCTCAGGCATTTATTATTGGCCGTGACTTTATCGGTGCGGACACTTCAGCTTTAGTGTTGGGGGACAATATTTTTTATGGTCACGAATTTGCCGATGATTTATCTAAAGCTACGGCGGATCAAACCGGTGCCCGTGTGTTCGCCTACCATGTACACGACCCTGAGCGTTATGGTGTGGTGGAGTTTGACGTTGCGGGCCAAGCTATTAGTTTGGAAGAAAAACCCAAACAGCCTAAATCTAATTTCGCTGTAACGGGTTTGTATTTTTACGATAACCAGGTGTTAGATATTGCTAAAGAGTTGCGCCCAAGCCCGCGTGGTGAGCTAGAAATAACAGATGTAAATCGTATTTATTTACAGCGCAATCAGTTAGCCGTGCAAGTGATGGGGCGGGGCCATGCTTGGTTGGATACTGGCACACATGAGTCTTTGTTGGATGCGGGGCAATTTATTGCCACTATTGAAAAGCGCCAGGGCTTAAAAATTGCGTGTTTGGAAGAAATAGCTTATTTAAACCGTTGGATTAATGCCGAACAGTTAGAAAAACTCGCCCAACCTTTAAGTAAAAACCCTTATGGCCAGTATTTGTTAGGTTTGTTAAAAAAGGTTTAAATCATGAATGTTATTCCTACGCTTATCCCGGATGTAAAAATTATCGAACCCAAAATATTCGGTGATGCGCGGGGTTTTTTTTACGAAAGTTTTAATCAGCGTGTCTTTAATGAGGCGGTAGGAGTAAATGTTCAATTTGTGCAGGATAATCATTCTAAAAGCGGACGCAATGTGCTGCGTGGTTTGCATTATCAATTGCAGCAGGCGCAAGGCAAGCTGGTTCGCGTGG
>JBEGTZ010000105.1:0-7657 GCA_041179125.1 Pseudomonadota bacterium
CTAGCCTGAGGTTTTTTTGTTCCAGCCTACGGTTAATACATGTGCTGGCCGCCGTTGATCGACAGGGTGGAGCCGGTGATAAAACCAGATTGATCTGCCACTAAAAACTCTACGCCCCGCGCAATTTCATCGGCTTCCCCCAGGCGTCCCACGGGGATTTTGGCGACGATTTTTTCCAGTACTTTTTCAGGCACTGCTCGCACCATATCGGTGGCGATGTAACCCGGTGCAATGGCGTTCACGGTAATACCCTTGTTGGCGCCTTCTTGCGCCAGGGCTTTGGTGAAGCCGTGAATACCGGATTTTGCAGCGGCGTAGTTCACCTGGCCGTATTGGCCCGCCTGGCCATTGATGGAGCCTATGTTCACGATGCGGCCAAAATTGTTCTCGCGCATTTGCTCAATCACCGCGTGGCACAGGTTAAAACAGGAGCTTAAATTGGTGTCGATCACCGCGTGCCAGGCTTCTTTGGTCATTTTGTGCAGGGTGTTATCGCGGGTGATGCCGGCGTTGTTGACCAGGATTTCAATGGGGCCAAAGTCGCGGCTGATTTGCGCTACGGCTGCGGCGCAGGCGTCAAAATCAGACACGTCAAATTTATAAACGGGAATATCGTGCTCGGCTTTAAACGCGGCGGCGGCCTCGTCGTTACCCGCATAAGCCGCCACAACGGTGTAGCCTGCATTTTTTAATCGAAGCGAAATGGCAGCACCTATACCTCGGGTGCCTCCTGTGACAAGAGCGAGCCGACCCATCTGGGTTCTCCTAACTGGTTAATGAGGCCGACATAATAGGTGGGGAAGCGCCAGTTGGCAAAAAAGTTGCGCAGGTATTTTTATCCTAGGTTTATGCTGCACCTGCGTAAACCGTGCCTTTGCGGGGTGCCTAGGGCAGGGTAGATAGCGCTAATCAGAACATTTTGACCACTTGTAATCCAGCAAAATGCCCGCACTTAGGATGGCAATTTTCTTCGAGTCTGTGCCATGGAAACCCGAGCTGAAACCTGTGTCGACATCAACGCGAATAACGCCAAACACTATCTAATTGACGAGTCCATGATTCGCCCTGTACTGGTGGATTTTTGGGCGGATTGGTGCGCGCCGTGTAAAACGCTCATACCCTTGCTTGAGCGTTTGGCCACTGAATATGCCGGAGCATTTTTGTTGGCTAAGGTGAACGCCGACGAACAACGCATGATCGCCTCGCAGTTTGGTGTGCAGAGTTTACCCACGGTTATTTTGATGAAAGACGGCCAGCCGATGGACGGTTTTGTGGGCGCAAAAACAGAGGTGGAGATTCGCCAATTACTCGACCAATACTTGCCCAAACCTTGGGATAGCCAGTTGTTCGAAGCGCAGGCATTGATGCAGGAAGGCGATTTTGCTGCGGCGATGGGCCTGTTGCGTCAGGCGCAGCTGGATTCCGGCGGGCGGGCCGATATCGTCTGTACGCTGGCCGAATGTTTAGTACACCTAAAACGCCTGGAGGAGGCGAGCACGCTGATGGCGCAGGTGAAAATGGTGTACCGGGATGCCCGTTACCAGCAGGTGATGGCGCTGTTGGAATTAGCCAGCAATGCCCAAAAAGCCCCCGCCATCACCGAGCTTGAAGCCCAGCTGGCCGCTGATCCGCACAACACCTCAGTGGCCCATCAGCTGGCGCTGCAATATTCCCAACACGCCTATGTAAAAGAAGCCCTGGAGCTGCTGTTTTCCCTGCTGCAAAAAAACGTGCAGGTGGAGGAGGGCGCCGTGAAGCGCACCTATACCGATATTCTGGCCACCCTAACCAAGGGCGACCCGCTGGCGGTTGCCTACCAGCGTAAGCTTTATTCGCTGTTGTATTAATCTTCAAAACTTAGCGCATCGGCTGAAACGAGGCGTGGGTGGCCGGTTAAAAACCTGTGTATTTGATCGAATGCCTTCTTGCCCGAGGCCCATGCTGGCATAATGCCCGGCCTTTTTTGTTCGTGATACGGTCATTTCTTCACGGTGCGGCAGATTGTTCATAGCGTGGATTTTTGCGCCTGAGGCCTGCACCGGTAATCACCCTGAGCAGTCCGTGTTATTTCTTATCGGTTTATTTTTAAAAAGTTGAGACACCTCCATGCAGCCAAGTGTAAAACCCGCAAACCCTAATTTCTCCTCCGGCCCGTGCAGCAAGCGCCCTGGCTACTCCGTTGACCAGCTAACACTGGATACGCTGGGCCGCTCCCACCGCTCCGCCTTGGGCAAAAAAGCCCTCGAAGCCGCCTGTGTTGAAACCGCCGAACTGCTGGGCTTGCCGGAAGGCTACCGCGTAGGTGTGGTGGCAGGCTCCGATACCGGCGCGGTGGAAATGGCACTCTGGTCGCTACTGGGGCCGCGCCCGGTGGATGTGATGGCGTGGGAATCCTTTGGCTCAGGCTGGGTAAGCGATATCACGCAAGAATTAAAACTCAAAGATGTGCGTACATTTGTAGCCGATTACGGCACATTGCCGGATTTAAACGCCATTAACTTCGAACACGACGTGGTGTTCACCTGGAATGGCACCACCTCCGGCGTTAAGGTGCCCAATGGCGATTGGATTCCAGCCGACCGTCAAGGCCTCACCATTTGCGACGCCACCTCGGCGGTATTTGCTATGGATATGCCCTGGGAAAAACTCGATGTTGTCACCTTCTCCTGGCAAAAAGTGTTGGGCGGGGAGGGCGCTCATGGCATGTTGGTGCTCAGCCCGCGCGCGGTTGAACGCCTTGAAAGCTACACACCACCTTGGCCCATGCCCAAACTATTCCGCATGACCAAAGGCGGCAAATTGGTGGAAGGCATTTTTAAAGGCGACACCATCAACACCCCCTCTATGTTATGCGTGGCGGATTACCTGGACGCCCTCGGCTGGGTGCGCGCCATCGGCGGCTTGCCCGCCGCCATCGCCCGCTCCAATGCCAACCTGGCGGTGCTGGAAGACTTCGTAGCCAAAACACCTTGGATTCACTTTTTAGCCAAAAACCCAGCCGAGCGCTCCAACACCAGCGTGTGCCTAACCCTGGATGTGACCGAGCCACAGGTGAAAACCATCATCAAATTATTAGAGCAACACCAGGTGGCCTTCGACGTAGGCGCCTACCGCGATGCACCGGCGGGCCTGCGCATTTGGTGCGGTGCCACGGTTGAAGCGGCGGATGTAAAAGCTTTATTACCCTGGATTGAGTGGGCGTATCAACAGGCGATTGCGGCTTAACAACAGGCAAAAAAAACCCCGGCAAGCCGGGGCAAAATCGAAGAAACAAGGTTTACCCGCTAAACTCCACAACCAGCGATCTTAGTAGGTACGCCGCATTAGCATTTGTGGGGCCGGTTTCTTTTTATTTAACAAAATCAGGTTGTTATGCTTGGCTGCTGCGGTTACATGTCAGTCGCATGTTAAATGTTTCGACATCTGCGCATCCCCAGGCCAACCCAACCAGCCTAAAAACGAGAATAGACACCATGTTCAAAGTCAAAACCTACAACAAAATCTCAGAAAAGGGCCTCAGCCGTTTTGCCAATGGCCCCTACCAATTAAGTGCAGAGCTGCCCGACGCCGACGCCTACATCCTGCGCAGCCACAAACTCCAGGGCGAGGCCGTACCGGCTAGCCTGCTCGCCGTAGCCCGCGCTGGCGCTGGCGTGAACAACGTACCCGTGGCCGACTACAGCAAACAAGGCATAGTGGTATTTAACTCCCCCGGCGCCAACGCCAACGCCGTAAAAGAACTGGTTTTGGCCGGCATGTTATTAAGCTCGCGGGATATTTTAGGCGGCAAAGCCTACGCCGACAGCCTCACCCAAATGACCGACGCGGCGGAAATGTCCAAGCTGCTGGAAGCGGAAAAAGCCCGCTTTGCCGGTAACGAATTACTCGGCAAAACCCTAGGCGTTGTTGGCCTTGGCGCCATCGGCTCAATGGTGGCAGACATGGCCCTAGCCTTAGGCATGGACGTAGTTGGCTTTGACCCAGCGCTCTCTGTAGACGCCGCCTGGCGCCTGCCCAGCCAAGTGCGCCGCATGGAAAACATCAACAGCCTGCTGGCCGCCTCCGACTACGTAACCCTGCACGTACCGGCTATGGACGCCACCAAACACATGATCAACACCACCAGCATCAAATCCATGAAGCCAACAGCAGCACTGCTGAACTTCGCCCGCGAAACCATTGTGGATTCCGAAGCCGTGCGCACGGCCCTGGAAACCGGCGCGCTGCGCCAATACATCTGCGACTTCCCCGAGCCGGGTATGCTGAACCGCAAAGACGTCATCGCCCTGCCGCACATAGGCGCCAGCACAGAAGAAGCCGAAGAAAACTGCGCCATCATGGCCGCCAACCAACTGCGGGACTTTTTAGAAAACGGCAACATCACCAACTCCGTCAACTTCCCCGCCATATCAATGGGCCGAGCAGCAGGCCGCTGCCGTCTCACCTTCAGCAACAACAACGTCTCCGGCGTGTTGGGCAATGTGCTGTCCATTTTTACCCAACACAAAGTGAATGTGATCGACATGACCAACAAAAGTCGCGGCGAGCTTGCGTACAATATTTTGGATTTGGAGCAAGTGCCTGGGGAGGATGTGTTGAAGGCGATTGCGGGGGTTGATGAGGTGATTCGGGTGAGGTTGATACCGGCTTAGTGAGCGGCTAGCGTTCAAAATGAATCGTGTTGTCTTCATCATTATTTTCCTCTGCTTATGGCAAAGTGCATACGCCGAAAATCAGCCGAGCACTTGCTATGGAACCACCAAAAATGGTCGTTTAGAAAATGGTTGGCAATTGCCATCTGCGGGGGAAAATTTTGAAGCCTATAGTTCTTTAGGGGCTGTCTTGAATAGAAACTATGTTCACAGCAAAGTCTATGCGGTGGTCTTAGCCGCCTATAAAACATTGGAATTGTCTGCGCCAAAAAAGAAATTTATATACGGTGAATCCGGGTTTAAAGAGGGTGGGGAGTTCAAGCCACACAAGACACATCGGAATGGACTTTCTGTCGATTTTTTTGTGCCAGTTATAAATCAGGGCGGCGTTTCAGTTAAATTGCCAATTAATGCTTTAAATAAATTTGGTTACAACATTGAGTTCGATCAGAACGCCAAATATAAAGGCCTTTCAATAGACTTTGAGGCCATGTCTCTTCACCTCGCGGCCATTAAAAAAGCAGCTGAACAGCAGGGTATAGGTGTTAGCGTTGTTATATTTGAAAATGCATTCCAGAAGATGTTGTTTTCAACCTCAGCAGGAAAAATACTTCCCTCGCTAATGCATTTTTCAGTTAAAAAACCGTGGGTTCGGCACGATGAGCACTATCACATAGACTTTGAAGTTAAATGTGCGCCCTACGGAAATCATTAATTTAATCTGGATTGCACGCTAAGTTTATTTGAGTTAAAACGAAATGAGCCATAGCTCTTTGAGAGAAACATTACTTTCCAAGCCAAGCCTTGTAGTGCGGGTCTTTAGACCCGCGATCTATCTAGTTTTCTCGAGGGTTTGAAGACCCGTTCTTCGGGCTGACTACCAAATGAAATAGCTGAGACTCCGTCAAGCTTGACCATAATTATAATGTAATTATACTGGAAGGCATGAGCGAGCTAACCTTTGAATGGGATACGGCTAAGGCCACATCCAATCTACAGAAACATGGTGTGTCTTTTGAAGAGGCAAAAACGGTATTTACCGATCAGTTTGCCCGAATGATTGCCGATCCGGACCATTCTGACGCAGAGGACAGATTTATTTTGCTCGGTACCAGCATTCATTCAAATCTTCTCGTTGTGTGCCACTGTATTCGCGTTGAAGACACTATTCGTATAATTTCAGCTCGCAAAGCCGACAAACAAGAACGTAAAATTTACGAGGAATACAATCATGCGTAAGCATTATGATTTTTCTGATTCTGTGCCTAATCCTTACGCACAAAAACTCAAAAAACAAATCACCATACGTCTTGATGAAGATACAATTGAGTACTTTAAAAATATGGCTGAGCAAAAAGGCCTTCCCTATCAAAACCTTATTAATCTTTATCTTAGGGATTGCGCTCAGACGCATCGAGATTTGAGAATGGTGTGGCAGTAAAAGCCTTCTAGTGTGGGTTTCTAAACCCGCGATTTCAGCAGCTCCCAGTTCGCGGGTCTAAAGACCCGCACAACACCCCTCAACCCTTGAATCACTTGCATTCAACTTTAATCCGTAGGGCGCACATTTGTGCGCCACACCCAATACAACGGCGCACAAATGTGCGCCCTACGTTTATCTGAGGTAAAGCGAAATGAGCCATAGTTCTTTGAGAGAAACATTACTTTCCAAGCCAGACGTTCTTGCGGTCTATACCGCACTTAAACCAGAGTATTTATTACTTCGCCAAATGCTAAAAACTCGCCGGTCCGGTTGGGTAGTAATGCCCAACACAACTATGCCGTCGATTAGAAAAACAATCACACAATAAAAATATTCCGGGCTTCGGCTGTTGGGCATCACTGCCCAACCTACAAATAATAATTAAGGAAACACCCCAATGAATCAATCCGATTTTTATAAAGCAAAACTCCAATACGAAACCGACGCCTGGGATTTAAGTGAATCATTAATTAAGGGTGGAAATATCGTTGTAATAGATGCGCGCTCACCCGAAGCCTATGAAATCGAACACATCCCCGGCGCACTGAATATCCCCCATAGAATCATGACTCCAGAGACCACCGGGCATTTGGATAAAAATAAAACTTATGTCACCTATTGCGACGGCATTGGCTGCAACGCCTCCACAAAAGGCGCGCTTAAAATGACGGAGCTTGGGTTTATTGTTAAAGAGCTTTTAGGCGGGCTTGATTGGTGGCGTAGGGATGGTTATGAAACGCATGGACAGCAAGCCCGCGCAGGGCGCGAAGTGTTTTGCGGTTGCTAGATTAATAAAAAATATTGCACATTTAAGCGCTAAGTATCGGGCCAGTTATGAATTGGGTGAAAGAGCCGTTTTGTGTTACCTGTGATCCGGCGAGGCTGGATCTTGGTGTTATTGCTGAATTTTTAGCGGATTCCTATTGGGCAAAAGGAATTCCATTAACCACGGTAGAAAAATCATTAAAAGGATCGTTATGTTTTGTTTTACTGGATGGCGAGCGGCAAATTGGTTTTGCACGCGTCATCTCTGACTGCGCCACCATTGCTTATTTGGGCGATGTATTTATTCTGCCGGAATACCGAGGCAGAGGCCTATCCAAGTGGTTACTGGCGTGTGTTATGGAGCATCCAGAGTTGCAAGGGCTTAGGCGATGGATTCTGGCTACCCGTGATGCCCATGAGCTGTATAAACAATACGGCTTCACAGAGCTTAAAAAACCCGAAGTGTTTATGGAGCGGCATAACCCCAATGTGTATGGCGTTGAGCCTTAGATGCAAACTCACTCCGCAAATCTAAAAACCTCAGTTGGATCTACGCCTGCGCAATTTCTCAACTCGTAAGTCGGTTGGCGGTGAGCTTGCGAACCCCAACATTCGATCTTATGGCGGGCATAAATCAAACCTAAAAACCTCAGTTGGATCACCCAAGTCTGCACAACCCCTTGACGCGCCTAGCAAAAGTTAAAAAATTCGAACAACCAATAAGGTTGCCCTTCATTTTTAACTTTCACTATTCGCA
>JBEGTZ010000106.1:0-12832 GCA_041179125.1 Pseudomonadota bacterium
CTTCTTCCGCTCGACTTGCATGTGTTAGGCCTGCCGCCAGCGTTCAATCTGAGCCATGATCAAACTCTTCAGTTTAGATCAGTGCGAATCTGCATAAATGCCGATTCTTATTTCTTGCTCAAATACTTGTTTCTGGACTATCTAATGAACTTAATTTCTTAAACCCATCAGCCTTTAAATAAATTGTCGAGTCACTTGTATCTGATAATGTTTTAGCATCTCAGGACACAAGCGCCCACACGCTTTGCTTGATCAATTTGTTAAAGAGCTTGTAAATGCTTGGATTTACAAGTTTTTCTACCGAGCTAACTTTGTTTGCTCAAGTAAGGTGGCGCATTATACGTACCGAAATTTCTTGTGCAACTGTTTTTTCTGAATTCGCAAAAATAATTATTCTGTAAACGGATGACGCAAAATAATGGTCTCTACACGGTCTGGACCGGTGGATACGATGTCTACGGATGCACCGACTAATTCTTCTAAACGCTTTATATAGTTGCGTGCATTTGCGGGTAGTTGATCGAGGGTTGTGGCACCTACGGTGGAGTCTTGCCAACCTGGCATGGTTTCGTAAATGGGCGATACGGCGCTCCAGCCATCGGCATCGAATGGAATACCTACTGGATTGCCCTGTGCATCCTGATAGGCCACACAGATTTTTACTTCTGCCATACCATCTAATACGTCAAGCTTGGTGAGACATAAGCCGCTGACACTGTTGATACGCACCGCGTGGCGCAGGGCTACGGCGTCGAACCAGCCTGTGCGGCGTTTGCGCCCGGTGGTGGCGCCGAATTCGTGGCCTTTTTGGCCGAGGTATTCGCCTATGTCACAGGTCAGTTCGGTGGGGAACGGGCCTGAGCCGACTCGGGTGGTGTAGGCTTTTGTGATACCCAAAACATAATCCAGGTAGAGTGGGCCGAAGCCTGAGCCGGTGGCGGTACCGCCTGCGGTGGTGTTGGATGAGGTGACAAACGGATAGGTGCCGTGGTCTATATCGAGCAGGCTGCCTTGGGCGCCTTCGAACATGATGTTCTCACCGGCTTCGCGGGCTTGGTGCAGCATGTCGGTGATGTCAGCGATCATGGGTTTGATTTGATCGCCAAGGGCAAGCGCTTGGGAGAGCACGGCGTCGTAGTCTACGGCTTCAACGCGGTAGTACTGGGTGAGGGCAAAGTTGTGGTAGTCGATGATTTCGCGCAGTTTTTGTGCGAATGCGCGCGGGTCGAGTAAATCGCCCAGGCGCAGGCCGCGACGGGCGACTTTGTCTTCGTAGGCGGGGCCGATGCCGCGCCCGGTGGTGCCGATTTTGGCATTGCCGCGTGCGTGTTCCCGGGCTAAATCCAGGGCGACATGGTAAGGAAGAATGAGTGGGCAGGCTGGCGATAGCCGCAGACGCTCGCGAACTGGCACGCCTTGGGCTTCCAGCTCACCGATTTCTTTCATTAGAGCTTCAGGGCTTAGCACTACGCCGTTGCCGATCAGGCAGGTGACGCCTGCGTGCAGAATACCTGAGGGGATCAGGTGTAAAACGGTTTTTTTACCTTCGATCACTAAGGTGTGGCCCGCGTTGTGGCCGCCCTGGAAGCGCGCTACGTATTTGACTTGCTCGGTGAGCAGGTCAACGATTTTACCCTTGCCTTCATCACCCCATTGGGTGCCTAAAATGACGACGTTCTTACCCATGTGAAAAACTCTTTCTAAACGTTAATTAATGGTGATATCGCCAGTGTTCCGTCAACCATTTGAAGTTGGCGATCACAGGCGAGATAAGGGAGGTAGTGCGGGAAGCTGGCGGTGGCGCAGACCACGCGCTCGCCTTGTTCACGCAGGGTTTGAACGGTGGCCCAGTGTGCGCAGGCCAGTTCGTAGGCGACAAAAATACCGGTGACAGGGAGGTTGCTGGCTTCACCCAGGCGCTTGAGTGATATGAGATCCAGAGTAAAGCCGGTGGCGGGGCGCGCGCGTCCAAAGGCTTCACCTATGTGATCGTAGCGTCCGCCGGAGGCGATTTCGCGCCCGAGGCCGGGGGCGAAGGCGGCGAAGACGATACCGGTGTGGTAGTGGTAGCCGCGCAGTTCGCTTAAATCTAGGTATACCGGCACATCCGGGTAGCGTTGGCGCAGCTGTTCGGCTATTTGCTGCAATTCGTTAATTGCGGTGAGTACGGCAACGGGGGCATCGTTAAATAGGTTTTTGGCTTTTTCCAGCACGCTGATGCCGCCGGATAAACGCGGCAATTCCAGAAACCAGGCAGCTTGGCGTGGATCCTGGATGGTGCGCCCAACCCAGGCATGGATATCCGTCATGGCTTTGGCTTGCACTAACTCAAACAGCTGGCGTTCTTGTTCAGGGCTGAGTGCGCAGGCTTCGGCAAGGGCGCGGAATATACCCACATGGCCAAGGTCTAAGCTCCACTGGGGTAGCGCGGCTGACTGTACGGCCTCTATTAATAGACTGATGATTTCGAGGTCGGCATCCAATGCGGATTCGCCGAACAGTTCTACGCCCACTTGCAACGGGCTGCGGCTGCACAGGGGGCTTTTGGCGCGGGTGAATAAAACGTGGCCGGAGTAACACAGGCGGTTGACGCCTTCACGTTTGAGGCTGTGGGCGTCCATGCGTGCTGCCTGGGGTGTCATGTCGGAGCGAATGGCCATAGTGCCGCCGGACACTTGGTCCACCACTTTATAGGTGAGGCCTTCTAAGTCTTGCCCGAGGCCCACCATTAGGGCGTCGGAGAACTCCATCATGGGTGGGATGACCAGGTCGAACCCCCAGCGGTTAAATAGATTGAGCAGGCGGCGGCGCAAATCTTCGATGTGCCGGGCCTCTTCGGGAAGAATTTCTTCCACACCGTCGGGCAGCATCCAATTTTCAATTCGGCTCATGATGGTGTTCTTTTATTGGGTAAAGTCTTGGATGAGATCGCTTGGATCAGCTCATTTGCAGGTAAAAAGCATCGACATAAAAAAACCGAGCGATGCGCTCGGTTGCGGCATTCTAACAGGCCTAAACCTAAAAATCCCAGTGCGAAGCAATTTGACTGATTAGTTTTTGCCCTTAACTTCTTTTAAATAGCGGAAAAATTCGCTGTTGGCGTCTAGCACCAGCAGGTCGGATTTGTCGGCGAAGCTGTTTTTGTAGGCGTGTAGGCTGCGCACGAAGGCGTAGAACTCGGGGTTTTTGTTAAATGCTTGGGCGTAGATTTCCGAGGCGCGGGCGTCGGCTTCACCGCGAATAAACTCGGACTGCCGGTAGGCGTCGGCGAGCAATTCCGTGCGCTTGCGGTCAGCTTCGGCGCGGATGACCACGGCTTCGGCTTCTCCGACGGAGCGGTGTTCTTTGGCTTCGCGCTCGCGCTCGGTGCGCATCCGGCTGTACACCGGCTCGCTGACTTCGCTGGGCAGGTCGATGCGTTTGACGCGCACATCCACAATGGTGACGCCCAAAGATGTGGCTTCGGGCAGGCTGTTTAGCTCGCGGGCTATGGCTTCCATCAGCTCTTCCCGTTCGCTGCTGACCACTTCTTGCAAGGTGCGCGAGGCGAATTGGTTGCGCAGGCTTTCGTTGATGCGCTGGGACAGAATGCGGCGGGCGCGTTCGGATTCACCGTTGGTGGCGGTGTAATACTTGGCGGCGTCGTTGATTTGCCATTTGGCGAAGGAGTCCACCTGAATGCTTTTTTTCTCGGAGGTTAAAAAGCGTTGGGCGCTGGTTTCTAGGGTGAGGATACGGCCATCGAATTTGCGCACCTGGTCTATAACGGGAAACTTAAAGTGCAGCCCTTTGCCGACATTGCCGCTGCTGACTTTACCCAGATGAAGAATTACGGCGCGTTCAAATTCGCTGACGATAAATACGGAGTTGATGCCGATAATCAGCAAAAATACGCCTAATAAACTTTTAATGAGTGCTGAGCTGGTCATTAGCGGCCTCCTCGACGGGATGTGCTCGCTTCACGGTTAAACCGCTCCAGCACTTGGTTGGTGATGGTTTCAAGATCTGAGGCGCTCATGCTGGGCCGGCTTGCCGCTTGCGGTTTGGGGGCTGCGTCGATCAGTTTATCCAGCGGTAGGTACATCATGTTGTTGCCTTTATCGACATCCACCATGACCTTGCTGGTTTTACTCATGATTTGTTCCAGGGCATCCATGTAGAGACGCTTGCGGGTAACTTCAGGCGCTTTGGTGTATTCGGCCAGCAACAATTCAAAACGCTTGGCTTCACCTTCGGCTTCGGATATGACTTTGGAGTTATAGGCCATCGCCTCTTCTACCATGCGTTTGGCTGCGCCGCCTGCACTGGGGATGACGTCGTTGGCGTAGGTTTCGGCGACGTTTTTGAAGCGTTCTTCGTCTTCGCGGGCGCGGATGACATCGTCAAAAGCGGTTTGTACCTCTTTCGGCGGGTTGGAGTCTTCAATGTTGACTTTTTCAACGTCGATGCCGGTGGTGTAGCTGTTAAGGTAGGTTTGCAGGCGATGCCCCACATCAACGGCCAGTTGTGCGCGGCCTTCGGTGAGTACGTTGTGCATGAGTGTGGTACCCACTACATGGCGCAGGGCGCTGCTGGTGGCTTGTTTTAAGGTTTCTTCGGGCTGATCCACGTTCAAAATAAAACTGCGGGCATCCGAGATACGGTATTGCACGGAGAGTTTGATGTCGACGATGTTGAGGTCTTTGGTGAGCATTTGCTCGTCGGTGGTGAACAGGCGCACGCGGGTGACGTTTTCAGTAATTACACGGTCGATAAACGGCGGGTTCCAGCGAAAGCCGGGGCCTACGGTATCCAAGTAGGAGCCTAAACGCAGCACTACGGCGCGTTCTTGTTCGTTGATGACACGCATACCGCTGCCCACCCAAAACAATACGCCCACTACGCTAATTAAAGCGATGAAGGGGACAAGGCTTGGTGCTTCAGGGCTGGGGGTACGGTTGTTACCGCCAAAAAAACGGGTGATTTTGTTGCTGAGACGGCGCAACAGCTCATCGAAATCCGGTGGGCCGTCGTTATTGTTGTTATTGCCTCTCGGGTTGTTTCCCCAAGGGTCGTTGTCGTTTTTACCCGGTTCATTCCAGGCCATGATTAACTCCCAGTGCATATATAAGAAGGATGATGTTTAGTGCTGAACGAGCCATTCCAGCTGATCGGGTGTGAGCAATTCGGCGGCGAGAATACGGTTTAAATCACTTTCTGGCAAACACAGGTTGAGCTGAATACTGCCATCTTCGTTAAATTCTTCCGCCTGTACGGCCTGGGCGCTGTGCAATTTAGCGCGCAGGCTGCCTTGGGACGGCGACAGACGCAGTACACCTTTGCGCATCTGGTGGCCGAGTTTTTCGGCAATGGCTTGGTTTAATAAGTCCATGCCACTACCCGCTTGGGCGGATAGCCAGACGGCAACAGATTGGCCGGTGTCATCGGTGTCCAGGCGCGGTTCGAGTTCGCGCAGCAGATCAATTTTGTTGAATAGGTTGATACGCGGAATGTCCAGGGCGTGGATTTCTTTGAGGACTTCTTCTACTTGTTCGATATTGCGGCTGCGCTCGGGATCGGCGGCGTCGATGACGTGCAGGAGTAGATCGGCGCTGGCGGCTTCTTCTAGGGTGGCGCGGAAGGCTTCGACCAGTTTGTGGGGCAAGTGGCTGATAAAGCCTACGGTGTCGGCCAGGACTATTTTGCCAAGGCCCGGGATGTCTACCCGCCGCATGGTGGGGTCGAGGGTGGCGAAGAGTTGGTTTTCGGCGTAGACACCCGCTTGGGTGATGGTGTTGAACAGGGTGGATTTACCGGCGTTGGTATAACCCACTAGGGATACGGTGGGAATATCTGCCCGCAGACGCGAACGGCGGCCTTGTTGGCGCTGTTTGCGCACTTTTTCCAGGCGTTTTTCTAAGGTGGTGATGCGCCCGCGCAGCAGGCGGCGGTCGGTTTCCAGCTGGGTTTCGCCGGGGCCGCGCAGGCCGATACCGCCTTTTTGGCGCTCCAAGTGTGTCCAGCCGCGCACCAGGCGGGTGGACATGTGGTGCAATTGGGCCAGTTCCACTTGCAGCTTGCCTTCGTGGGTGCGGGCGCGCTGAGCGAAGATGTCGAGGATCAGGCCGGTACGGTCGAGCACGCGGCAGTTGAGGGCGCGTTCGACATTGCGCTCTTGGGAGGGCGACAGGCTGTGGTTAAACACCACTAATTGGGCGCCGTGTTCCGACACTTGCGCTTGAATTTCAGCGAGTTTGCCTGTGCCCACAAAAAATTTGGCGTTGGGCACGTCGCGAACCCCGGTGACAAAGGCCACCGGGTCTGCGCCTGCGGACAGGGCCAACTCTTCGAATTCGCGCGGATCGTTGGGTTCGTCGTCGCGGTTGAAGTCTATATGGACTAAAACCGCTAGCTCGCCGGATTCGGGTCGGTCAAAAAACAAGGTTTAGGCTCGACTTAGCTTCCGAGCTCTTCTTCGTCTTCGTTAAGGTCGTTGACCATCGGCACGCGCACGGGGCGTGAAGGAACAACGGTTGAAATAGCATGTTTGTAGACCATTTGGCTGACGGTGTTTTTCAGCAGTACGACGAACTGGTCGAAGGATTCCACCTGGCCTTGCAATTTGATGCCATTCACCAGGTAGATGGAGACAGGTATGCGCTCTTTGCGCAGTACGTTGAGGTAAGGGTCTTGTAAGCTGTGCCCTTTTGACATGGGGGGTCTCCTTGGAAGAAGGATTGGGTTAAGCGCGGGCAAGGTTTTGCCTGCGCGGGTGGTGTTTATAACTGAAAATTATGTCGCTTAGATAACAAAACCGGTTTAACACCGTTCACAAGCGCCGCCATTATATTGGTGCTGGCACTAGATGTTGCAAGGCTTTATTCAAAATTTCCTCGCTGGACAGCAAGGCGCCGTTATCCGCTTGAGTATAGACCCAGCTTAAACCGTGCCAGCCATTAAGCCAGGTGAATTGCCTTTTTGCCAACTGGCGCGTGGCGATAATACCCAGCTCACGCATCTGTTCGAGACTCGTTTGCCCGTCCAAGTGCTGCCAGGCCTGGCGGTACCCCACGGCGCGCATGGCGGGCAGGCCTGCGTGCATCTCGGGCCGGGCTTTGAGTGCGGCCACTTCGTCGAGAAATCCGCCCGCCAACATGGCGTCAAAACGCATGGCGATGCGCTGGTGCAGTATGCTGCGCTGCTGGGGGGCGATGGCGATTTGGCACCAGCGGTATTCGTCCAGAACGCCTGCGCTGTGGCTAGCCTGCCACTGGCTCATGGGGATGCCGGAAATACGGTACACCTCCAAAGCGCGGCCAATGCGGGCGGAGTGATTGGGGTGTAGACGGGCGGCGGTTATGGGGTCGATGGCGGCGAGTTGTGCGTGGAGGGCTGGCCAGCCTTTGTGTTCGGCCTCGGCTTCTACCTCGGCGCGCACGCTGGCGGTGCTGACAGGCATGTCGGAGAGGCCTTCCAGCAGGGCTTTGAAATACAACATGGTGCCTCCCACTAAAATGGGCACGCGGCCACGGGCGAGAATGGCTTGTATCAGCGGGCGGGCGTCGCGGCTGAAGTCGGCGGCGCTGTAGGCTTGGGTGGGCTCACAAATGTCGATGAGATGGTGCGGTGCCTGGGCTTGTTCGGCCTTGGAAGGTTTGGCGGTGCCTATGTCCATACCCCGGTACACCAAGGCGGAATCGACGCTGATGATCTCACCATTTAGCTGTTGTGCGAGGGCCAGGGCGAGGTCTGTTTTGCCCGCAGCGGTGGGGCCCATGAGGGTGATGGCTAGGGGTTTGTTGCTGTCGATGTTGATATTGGCGTTTGCCGTGATCATCCTAAAAATCTCAGTTAAATGCCGTTTTTAGTGTGGTGAAGGATTGTACCCTGCGCGGGATCGCCCTGTAGATAGCCGTCTTCAGCGTGTCGCTTCACCCCAGACAAGGGAAAGCGCCTTAGCGTCGCATAAATTCCGCCATAAACGGCTGCCAGGCCAGCAAGGTGGGATAGGTGGTAATCCAGATCCAAAAAAATCGGTTCAACCCAAAAAACCAGGCGTTGGCCAGGTGGAATAAGCCCATAAAAACCAAGGCCGCGCACAGGCTGGTGCGGTAATACAGGCTTAACGGAAAGAAAAATTCCATCAACATAATTAACCAGCCCATAACCCACAGCAGACGCGGTGTGCGCGCCCAGTGGCGGGTGGCTTCGCTGACGGGGTAGTGGGTATAGGCGAACACTTCGCGCAGGGCGCGGCCATTGCGCCATTCAGGGTTGACGAGTTTTACCCAACCGGATTGCCAGTAGGATAGACACACCTGGATGCTCAAATAACCCGCCGCGCCTAAGCGCCATGCCGGGCTAGTGCTGGATTCCGCCAGCGCCATGCACAGGCTCACCTGGAGGGTCATTAAATCACTGCCGCCGCAGTAAGGGCCGCCAAAGCGTTTTAGGCTGAGCACGCCCAGGCCAAAAATAACCCAGCTGGCGGCGGCGCGCAGGGCTTGCCCTATTGACGCCGCCTGTATCGTGGCGCCTGGCGTTTGGCTTGCCCATAAACTCCACATCACGCCAACCAGCAGCAACACTGCTGCGCCGCCGCGCCAGGCCATCAAGCGCCACTCGCCTCTTGAGGCGCGGCGATGCTCTATGGCTTGGGCGGCAACGGCTAGGGCTAGGCCGAGCTGGGTGAGCAATAGGGCGAAGTCGAAATTCAAAAACATAGGTGTGTATCCTGCTGCCACTGCTGTAGCAGGCTCGACACTGAACGGGCTTCGCTGGTGTAGATAATGCTTCCGCTTACCGGTTCGCTCTTTATTTGGCCTTGCGGCCAATCCGGTTCGCTCTTTATTTGGCCTCTCGGCCAATCCGGTTCCCAATTTAACTGCTCCACCCGCCAAGCAATCATAGCCTCAGAGCTTGGTGGGTTTAGCTGGCCCAATACTATCGCCTGCGCCAGGGCTAAAAACAGGTTTTCGCAACTGACGGGGTCGATCTCATCAAACAGGCGCACGGCACAGCTTTGGATAAACAAGGTTTTATTGCCACGGGGGTTGTGGAACAGATTGCCTATTCGGCTGAGTAGATTTAGCCTTGCGGGCTTGGGACAGAATTCTTGCCACGGGGCCTCATCAAAACGCACCAAAATACGCGGGCTGGGGCCGATGCTGTTAAAAAAACGCCAGGATGGGAACAGTATGGGCAGGATCAATCGCAGCATAGGCGGCGCCAAGGGTTGGGGTTCTGGCTGACAGTATAGGCACTGTATAAGCACTGCAATAAACCTAGAAACCTAGAAACCTCAGGTTAAAAAAAGCATAACTATTCAGCATATATCGGTGCGGTACGTTAATTTAAGTAAAAATACCGTTATGGTGCAGGCTGGGCGGTAATGCCCAACGCAGCAGTGTCTTCGATAAAAAATCGTCGAAATGCGGAGCCTTGAAATTGAAATATAGGCGTGCGTGAGAGGGTGTGTTGTGTTGGGCATTACTGCCCAACCTACGCTCTACTCAACTCGTCGGAGGTGCTGAATAGTTACAAGAAAGCCGCCCAGGTTCCACACCGCAAGCGTCCAAATCCACGTTCACATCACCCACAAGAGGTTATTCATGAGTATTCAGCACCGGTGGAACTTCAGCCGTATAGGCGGTTTTGACCAAGCCTTAATCACCAGCAAAGATGATTTAATCCATTTAGCCTCCCTCGACCAAAAACTTTGGGCGGCCCTAAGCTGCCCCGTGAAAGGCTTGCAGCTGGATGAAGCCACCCTCACCGCCATTGATGTAGACGGCGATGGCCGCGTGCGGGTACCTGAGGTGGTGGCCGCCGTCACCTGGGCCTGTAGCGTATTAAAAGATCCCGGCCTGTTATTAAACAGCGCCGACTCTTTAAGCCTTAGCGACTTTAGCGAACAAGAAGCCGGGCAAAAACTCTTAGCCAGCAGCCAAACCATCCTCAACGCCCTAGGCAAAAGCGAGCAAACCCAAATCAGCCTGGCCGATGCGCAATGCCAAGAAGCCATCATCGCCAACACACGTTTTAACGGCGACGGCGTAGTACCTTTGGCGGCCACGGAAGACAAACAGCTGCACACACTGCTCAACCTCATCATGGCCACACAGGGCGAAACCGCCGACCTAAGCGGCCAACCGGGCGTAAGCCAAACCGCCTTAACGGCCTTTTTTACCGAACTCAGCGAACGCCTAACCTGGCTAGACAGCAGCGACGCCAACATCAAACCCTTGGCCGAACACTGCGACGCCGCCTTCAAAGCCCTCGCAGCGGTACAAGCCAAAATTGATGACTTCTTTAGCCGCGTGCGCTTGGTGGCATTTGATGGCCGCACCCAAGAGCAGCTCAACAAACCGGTCTCAAGCTTAGAAACCCTAGGCACAACCGATTTATCCTTCGCCTGCGATGAAGTGAAAAACTTCCCCCTAGCCCTGGTGGCAGCGGATGCACAATTACCCTTAAACGAAGGCATCAACCCCGCCTGGCAAACCGCAATGGCCACCTTTGTTGAACAGGTGGTAAACCCACTCATCGGCAGCGGCAAAAGCCATTTAAATTTTGCCGAATGGCAGAGCCTCAAAACCCGCTTTAGCGCCTATGAAACCTGGCTTGGCACCGAAAAAGGCGCAAGCCTTGCCGCCGTGTGCCCCAATGAACTGCGCACCTGGGCCGCACCCCAATGGCGCGCCGCCGTTGAAGACCTCATGCAGCAAGACCTCGCTATGGCGCCTGCTGTAGCCGCCTTTGGTGAAGTCAAAAAAATCCTCCTGCTGCGCCAGAATGTCAAAAAACTGCTGAACAACTTCGTCAACTTCACCGAATTTTACGGCTCCGTCGGCCAAGCGGTGTTCCAAGCGGGCACTTTGTATTTAGATGGCCGCGCCTGTGAATTGTGTATTCAAGTGGATGACGCCGCCAAACATGCAACCCTGGCCGGCTTGAGCAAATGCTTTTTAGCCTACTGCGAATGCACCCGCAGCGACGGCGCCAAAATGACCATCGCCGCCGCCTTCACCGCAGGCGATGCCGACTACCTGTTGGTGGGCCGCAACGGCGTCTTCTACGACCGCCAAGGCCGCGACTGGGACGCCACCATCACCAAACTGATCGAAAACCCCATCAGCATCAGTCAAGCTTTTTTTGCACCCTACAAACGTCTAATACGCTTCGTTGAAGAACAAGCCGCCAAAACCGCCACCGCAGCGGACCCATCCGGCGCAGCCCTCCTAGATAAAGCCGCTTTAGTTGCAGCCCCGAAAGCCCCCGCCACTCCAGCCGCACCGGAAAAACCCAAATTCGACCTGGGCATGATTGCCGCATTAGGCGTAGCCGTGGGCGGGATTTCCACCGCCTTAGGCTTATTAATGCAGGCGTTTTTTGGCCTGGGATGGCTGATGCCTTTAGGCTTGGTGGGCCTATTACTGGCCATCAGCGGCCCCTCAATATTTATCGCCTGGTTAAAACTGCGCCAACGCAACCTAGGCCCAGTGCTAGACGCCACCGGCTGGGCCATTAACGGCCACATCAAAATCAACATTCCCTTTGGCAGCAAACTCACCCAACAAGCCAAACTGCCCACCGGCGCCAGCCGCAGCCTAATCGACCCCTACCAAGAAAAAGCCACACCCTGGGGGCAAATTAGCTTTATAACGGTTGTGGTGCTGGTCATCGTGTTAGTAGGCCTATTCCATCACCACCAAAAACACTGGCCCTGGGAAAAATTAACGCCTGCCATGCAAGAAGCAGTAATGCCGGTGGACGCGGCGCCTGCGGCGAAGAAGTAGCTTTGGTTGGGGGCTGAGGGCTGGGCAACCTTGTTGCCCCTCGCTCCCACCTGAACGTGTGAGAACGAGCAACAAGAAGTCTAAAAATACGTGTTGAAACGCACAGCTAAAGGACATACAGGGAAGTTTGCCCCCTACCCTACACAGCGGGGTTTAGATAGTTATGCGCCTCAATCGCCGCCCCCATCAGATGATACAAAGTACTCGCAGGCGCGCCGTCATCAATCACCTCATTGGCCGCCCCCAACTTATCCAAATAAACCCCAGACACAGCGCTGGTTAAATAATAACGCTGTAAATCTTCCAACCCCTTTTGGGCTATCGCCTCCGCACCCACCACGCCAACCCGCGCCTGGCTCACACCGGCTTTGATCAACTCCGTCATGGGCCACAGGCGTTTGGTGTGTGCCGTTACCCGCCCATCCGCCGTCACCTGGTCATACACCAAACCATCTGCATCAAGCCCAATGGCCAGCGCTTTATGCCACAGCGCATTCGCGTAGTGGGACGTGTCATGGCCCAACAAACGCTCGTACCAACGCAATAACCACACCCACTCCAACATGTGCCCAGGCTCGATGGCTTCACCCGCTGCACCGGGCGCAAGGCTCCAATCTTCGTTAAAAAACTCCAATAACACCTGGGATTGCGCATCGTAAAAATGCCGCTCGAACAGTTTGAACACCCGCTGAGCACGCTGAGCCCATTCATCTTTGCCCGATGCTTCATAAAGAAATAAAAAAGTTTCCAACCAATGCATGTGCGGGTTTTGGCGGCGCAAGGGCGCTGCATAATCACCCTCCCGCCAGCCACCCTCTGGGTGCTGCCACTCCTCATCCACCCACTGAACAATGCGGCGCGCCTTGCGATGCGCCGCTTTATCGCCAAAGGTATCGTAAACAGCGGCATAGGCCAGGGTAAAAAACGCGTGGTCGTAGAGGTCTTTTTTGGCGTCAGCGATGGTTAAATCAGGCTTGAGTAAATGCACATAACCATCGCTGCGGCATTCGGTGACGCCATAGTGGCCGATAAACTCCGCCATTCCGCGCACCAAA
>JBEGTZ010000107.1:0-4251 GCA_041179125.1 Pseudomonadota bacterium
GTAGACGCAGGCGACGCAGGCATCAGCTCCACCGGCAACATTCTGGTGGGCGCTGAAGTATTGGCCAACACCGATAACATCAAAGCGGATGGCGGCATTTCCATCTCCGTTGGCTCCGACAGCAGCGTATCCGTACCCGCAGGCGCCAGCGCAGGCAACGACGCCGCCCAAAGCGCCGAAAAAGCCGCCGACAACGCCTCCGGCGATCAAAAAGAAGAAAAACGCCTCGCCTACCTCACCATTGAATTACTGGGCGCGGGCGACAGTGGCGACGATGAGGATGACGAAGAAAAACGCAAGAAGCGGGCAAACTAACCACGCGGTAAACCGTAGGGCGCACCTTGGTGCGCCGTAGTGCCCACGCAACGTAACAACGGTGTAACTATTCAGCACACACGGTAGGGCGGGTCTTTAGACCCGCGCGGACGGTATTGTCGCTCACGATAACGGGTGTAAAAACACGGATTTTGGTTGTGTGGTTTTTATTGAATGTGTGCTTGCCTGCGGGTAGCGCGGGTTACACCGCTGGCATAACCCGCGCTACGATTGAGCTGAATAGTTACCATTAATTTAACCTAGAAACATCAGTTGAATCACCCAAGTCTGCGCATCCCCTCAGGCAGCATCTAGCAAAAGTTAAAAATTTCGAACAACCAATAGCCCGTAGGGTGGGCAACGGGTTGCCCACCTTTTATTTTTGGGGGCGCCCTTAACCCGAATGCACACTAAAAACAGTAAACCCATTCGCAGCGCAAGGCACCTGTAACACCCCATCTTCCGGCGCAAAGGCCAAACTCATCACCGCGTTATCCTGCCGTTTTAAATAAGTACTAAAAGTATTGTGTTTCAAGTTAAATTGCTGAATATCCGATTCATGACAAGGCCCGCCGCTAACAAAATAAATCGCCTCCGCTGACACACGTAAAAGCTGGCTATGCCTGGGGAATTGGTCATTAACAACCGAGTGGTTAAGATCTTGTGGGTTTAATTTCCATAGGCCCTGCTGGTTAGCATACTGAAAATAAATCACCTCATTCCAAGCATCCACTGTGCCCACCTGTCCAAAGGTTAATTGTTTATGCATTCCCGCATCAATGCGCCAAATATTGCGCACATCATTATTTAATTTAACCACCCACAGCGTTTGGGTGGCAGGCGAGAAAGCCACTGGCTCACTATGTTCAGCATCATTAACTAACGTCTGCCAGTGGTGTGTATGCAATTGGTAATACACCAGCGTATTGTCAATTTTAATAATTAAACCCTCGGGCGAGGGCCATAAAATCGTTTGAATTTCACCTGCACTGCTATGCAGCTGCGTTGTATTGTTTTGGTTTAATAACCAAAGCTGCGATTGGTTGTTGTGGAATGTTGCATACACAACCGCATCGCCATTTGGCGAATAAACCACACTGTTTTTAATTAAATAATTAATCCCTGTTAAATTATTAGTGCCTGTTAAATTAGTGCTTGCTGAATTATTGGCACCCGTTAATGGCGTTATACCCTGCGCATTCTGTTTATATAACGGCACCGTTTGTGTGTGGGCCGTAATAAGCAAGGCTTTACCCGCAGGGTGAACACTAAGCTCGCCCAGCGAACCATGAGGCATATCACTCAGCGGGTTAGGCAGTGCAACCAAGCTGGGCTGCCCATGAATGGGTAAATAATGGATAGAATTTTTGCGCGCATCCAGCGCCAACACCGCACGCGCATCCGGCGCCCAGCTCAGGTTGCGCACACTCGAATCAACCGCCTGTTTATTAATTAAATTTTGTTGCTCATCCAAAAACTCCACCTGAGTTTTATCCTGTAAGCGGCTTAACAATGCCGTGGTTTTATTCAACACCCGGCTCATCAAAGGTTGATACCCCGATGCAAGAACACCCAGCGGGGTTAAGGTTTGGTCCGTAACGCCATAGCGGTAGCGTTCTTTATGTGTATTCGCCCCCATACTGGCTACGAATTCCAAGGTATTTTCATCCCACCAAGTAATGGAATTAACCGTGCCTTGCCATTGGCTTAACAGGTTTTTCTCCAACAAATGTTGGCCTTTTAAATCCAGCGTAAACAAATGGAAATTGTATAAATACTGCGGTGTTTGGTAAAAATTCGGTTCGCTAAACAAACCATCGGCGCGGTAAATTTCCAGCGCGGCAAGGGCGCGGCCACTGGGCGACCAGGCTAAATCTACCCAGGTGCTATTGCTGCGCGCCAATAACCAATCCTGCCCGCTATGGTCTCGAATCATTAAATCGCTTTGATGGTTCCCATCATTCACCGCCTCACGCACGTAAGCCGTCCGCTTGCCATCCGGGGTAGGTGTTGCCAGGTGTGCATTGGATGTATCAGGTAAATAAATACTCACGTTTCGCCACACGGGCGGCGCGTCTGATTTTGTTGCGGATACCGTTACCTGTGGCGGCCCACCAACTCCGGGCTGTGTAGCGGTAACGCCTGGCCCGGTAGCAACGCCTGGCCGAGTGGCATAAAGACTCACGATGCCAATCAATAACACCGCACCCATTAACGCGCCCCAAAGGTAAACAGCGCCAGGTTTGCGCCTGGGCGGCTCCTCATTTAATGCAGCTTTGGCTTCCTGTGGCGGCTCTAACGGCGCGGGGCTGGCCTCACTCCAGCGCACCTTTGGCATCAGCTGATAACCCCGCTTAGAAAAATACACCACAAATTCTTGCGCATCGGTCAATTCCGCCAGGGCACTGCGCAGCGCATTGATACTTTTTTGCACCGAAGCCAGCGTCACTATGCGCCCGTGCCACACCGCATCCAGCAGCTCCTCATTACTCACCACCCGTGTTTGATGCTGAGCCAAATAATACAAAACCGCCATCACCTTCGGCTGTACCGTGACGGTTTGGCTTTGGTGGCGCAAGGTATTGTGCTGAGGGGATACCTCAATATCGCCTACCGTAAAATGCTGTAATGAATCGGTTTGGCTCACCCAGGTGCTTCCTGTTATTAATGGTGGATACAAAATTATTTATGCGGGCGGTTTGAACCTAGAAACCTCAGTTGAGCGCCCAAAAGCTGTGCAAGCCATTGATGTGAATAGTGAAAGTTAAAAATGAAGGGCAACCTTATTGGTTGTTCGAATTTTTAACTTTTGCTAGGCGCGTCAAGGGGTTGTGCAGACTTGGGTGATCTAACTGAGGTTTTTAGGTTGAATACACAGCAGAATAAATCGGCGTGTATTCAAGTCGCTCGCCTTAGTAGTAAGGGCGCAAACCTCGCGCCTGTCCACTAGAATTGTGCCGGATGAAACGGCATGATGACAACTAAACGCCAGGTAAAAATATTTTGTAACTATTTGAAAAATATAGGTATATTTTTGGTAAGTGAAGGGTGAGCCACAGGTAATGGCATCGGCGGACAATTTACAAAGGCATTGGGTATAGTTCCTTCATCCCGGACACATCCGGGACTTTATCAGCTAACTTAGAGGTCGTTATGAATCGCTTAAACGTTATCGGTTTATTGTTGAGTATGGTGGTGGCCAGCACAGCCGCCGCAGCCCCCCCAAAAGTCTATTTAAATGAACACATCGGATTTAATGTAAAAGGCTTCAAATACACCCAAAATGCCTTCCCTTGCGAAGTAGACAAAAACCTCGTGGCCAGTTTATTAGAGCAAGGCAAGCAACAAAAAATACCCCTGGAAGCAGCGGGCACCGCCGATAAACTGCGCAACGGTGTTATCCCGGTGATCGCCGTTGATATTGAACAGCTGGCACTAGGTAAAGAAGGTTTTAACTACAGCCGCAGTAAAAATAATAGCCTGCCGATGATCCAAGCCACCGCTGCGGTGTTCAAAGGCAAGGAGCTGGTAACGTCAAAACACACCTGCGCCTTTGCAACCCTCAACGAATTTACCCCCTCCAGCAGCGTGTTAGACCTAGGAACCACCACAACGGTCTGTATGGCTATGCAGAAGTGTGTGAAGGATTTAAGCAAAGACATCATGTCCTGGGCTGCTTCGGAATTAAAATAATCCCAGGGTTAAGAAGGTTCATTTTTAGTACGCCAATGCGCCCAACGGGGCGCATTTTTTTTGCTCAAAAACTGTGAGCCTAAAAGTCTCAGAACAACGTATCCACCTTGATAAGCCTGTTAAACCTAGAAACCTCAGTTGGGCGCCCAAAAGCTGTGTAAGCCATTGGTGTGAATAGTGAAAGTTAAAAATGCAGGGCAACCTTATTGGTTGTTCAAATTTTTAACTTTTGCTAGGCATACC
>JBEGTZ010000108.1:0-5570 GCA_041179125.1 Pseudomonadota bacterium
AACCTAGAAACCTCAGTTGAGCGCCCAAAAGCTGTGTAAGTCATTGGTGCGGATAGTGAAAGTTAAAAATGAAGGGCAACCTGATTGGTTGTTCGAAATTTTTAACTTTTGCTAGACGTGCCAATGAGTTGCGCAGACTTGGGTGATTCAACTGAGGTTTCTAGGGTTAAGTACTGCGGCTACAAAAAACCTACTGGCGTACTTTCAGCGAGCCACTGGCTGCCACGTTCGTCATCATTTTGCAATGAAGCGCGCCTAGGCTGGCCTGAAATCGAGCCATTAGGTTGTATTTATGCTGGATATAGAACAAGCCGTTGCCGGGCGTTTCCCTAATTTTTATAAACAGCCGTTTTTCCGTAAACCCGCCTTGCGTTTGTTAAAAGCATTGTTGCGGCAGGACGCAGTGAATGATTTTTTACACAAGCATCAAGCGCTGGAAGGCGGTGAATTTATTGATGCCATCTTCGATTATTTCGATTTTTCCTACAGCGTAAGCCAACGCGACCGCGCCAACATTCCCGCCGAAGGGCGCGTGGTTATTGTAGCTAACCATCCCATCGGATCTTTAGATGGTTTAGCGCTAATTAAATTAGTGACTGAAATTCGGCCCGATGTAAAAATTCTCGCCAACCAAATGCTCAACCATTTCACGCCACTGCATAAATTTTTAATTGCGGTAGATAATTTTGCAGCAGTACCAGCAGCTCGGCGCGGCATTAAAGCGTTGTTGCGCGCACTGAATGAAGAACAGGCGGTGATTATATTTCCGGCGGGTGAAGTATCCCGTGCGCAGCCTACCGGCGTGAAAGACGGAGTATGGAAACCAGGGTTTTTGCACGTAGCCCGGCGCACACAAGCACCCGTATTACCGGTATTTATTAAGGCGAAAAATTCCTGGTATTTTTACGGTGCCAGCTGGTTATTTAAACCCTTAAGCACCATGTTATTAGCACAGGAAATGTTTAACAAACAATCGAAAACCATTCATTTTCATGTGGGTGAATCGATCAGTCCCGACCAATTAGAATCCGACCAGCTCACCGACCGTGCGTTGGTAAAACGCTTGCGCAAACATCTTTATAAAATTGGCAAAGGAAAAACATCAAATTTTATAACGCAAAAAACCATTGCCCACCCGGAACCACGGGAATTATTAATTAAAGAACTTTCTGAAGCCGAACGCTTAGGCGCCACCAGCGACGGCCATGAAATGTATCTCGTGGATTTTCATCCGGGTTCGGTTTTAATGCGTGAATTGGGCCGCCAGCGTGAAATTGCTTTTCGCAAAGTGGGCGAAGGCACCGGTGCCAAGCGGGATTTAGACACGTTTGATACCTATTACCGCCATTTAATTTTATGGGATAAACACCATTTAACCATCGTGGGCGCCTACCGTTTAGGCGAAGGCAAACAGATACTGGAAAACCAAGGCGAAGAAGGATTTTATACGCGGCAAATGTACGAATTCTCGCCGCAATACAGGCCTTACTTGGAAGACAGCGTTGAATTAGGCCGCAGTTTTGTACACCCAGATTATTGGGGCAAAGCCAGCTTAGATTATTTATGGCAGGGCATCGGCGCGTATTTAATGCGTTACCCGGCCCGTTATTTAATTGGCCCGGTCAGTATGAGTGTGCGCTACCCAGAAGCGCTCATGGATATGCTGGTCACGTATTTCCGCCTGTACCACCAGCACCCAGAACCCTTAGTGCAAGCGCTTAATTCCTTCCAGGCAAGCCCCCAGCGCGAGATGGAATTTTCCCAACTTTGCGCAGGTTTAACGGCGGAACAGGCTTTTAGTTTGATGCAAAAACAATTTCAAACGGCAGGTTTTAAAATTCCGGTATTGTTTAAACAATATTTAGCCTTATTCAAACCCGGCGGTTTTTTAACATTAGATTTTATGCGCGATAAGGATTTTGGCGATTGTTTAGATGCCTTATGTATCGCCGATTTACATCTGATAAAAGACGAAAAAGCCCGCCGTTATTTACAGCCGGCAGCGCAAAAATTGCATCATTAATTGTAACCGTTCAGCTCAAGCGTAGGGCCGGTTAGCCGTAGCACTGTAGGGCGGGTATTTAGACCCGCGCGGACGGTATTGTCGCTCAGGATAATGGGTGTAAAAACACGGATTTTGGTTGTGTGATTTTTATTGAATGTGTACTTGCCTGCGGGTAGCGCGGGTTACGCGCGCGGCTAACCCTACGATTGAGCTGAATAGTTACAACAGAAAATGGTGGGGTGAGATGCCAGCTACACGGGCGGCGGAATAATTCCCCAACAAAACAAAGCGCACAAAATCCTCTTCACTTGGCATCTCCCAGCATCCAAGTAGGTAAACCCCGCCCGCTTTGATAGACTGCCGCCTTTTTGCGCAGGTGCCCCATGTCTAAATCCACACCCACCGTAGGTTTTGTCTCCCTCGGCTGCCCCAAAGCCCTGGTGGATTCCGAGCGTATTTTGACGCAGTTGCGCACCGAGGGTTATCAGCTGGTGCCCAGTTACGACGGTGCCGATGTGGTGGTGGTGAATACCTGCGGGTTTATCGACAGCGCCAAACAAGAATCCTTAGACGCCATCGGCGAGGCCATTAAAGAAAATGGCCGCGTGATTGTGACCGGTTGTATGGGCGTGGATGAAAAAATTATCCGCGATTTACACCCCAGCGTACTGGCCGTAACCGGCCCGCAGCAGTACGAACAAGTCGTGAATGCCGTGCATCAAGCCGCGCCACCCAAACTCAACCACGACCCCTTCATCGACCTTGTGCCGCCACAAGGAATCAAACTCACCCCGCGTCATTACGCTTATTTAAAAATTTCCGAAGGCTGCAACCACCGTTGCAGTTTTTGCATTATTCCCTCCATGCGCGGCGATTTAGTCAGCCGCCCGGTGGGTGAAGTACTGGATGAAGCCGAGCGCCTGGTAAAAGCCGGTGTACGCGAATTATTAGTCATCTCCCAAGACACTAGCGCCTACGGTGTAGACACCAAATACCGCACCGGTTTTTGGCAGGGCCGCCCGGTTAAAACGCGCATGTTAGAGCTGTGCGATGCGCTGAGCGAGCTGGGCGTGTGGACGCGCCTGCATTATGTATACCCCTATCCACACGTAGACGACGTGATCCCGCTGATGGCGGCGGGCAAAATTCTGCCCTACTTGGATATTCCCTTGCAGCACGCAAGCCCCAGCATTTTAAAAGCCATGAAGCGCCCAGCCCACCAGGAAAAAACCCTCGACCGTATCCACGCCTGGCGCAAACAATGCCCAGACATCACCCTGCGCTCCACATTTATCGTGGGCTTTCCTGGCGAAACCGAAGCGGATTTTCAATTTTTGTTGGACTGGCTGGACGAAGCACAATTGGACCGCGTGGGCTGTTTTGAATATTCCGCCGTAACCGGCGCCGCCGCCAATGAACTGCCCGGTGCCGTGCCCGATGAAGTCAAGCGCGAGCGCTGGGAGCGGTTTATGGAGAAACAACAGGCGATATCCGAGAGCAAACTCGCCGCCAAAATTGGCCGCACCATCGAGGTGTTAGTCGATGAAGTCCACGCCGACGGCGCCATCGCACGCTCCAGCAGCGACGCGCCAGAAATAGACGGCGTTGTGCATATAGAAGGCGACTACGGCTTAAAAGAAGGCGACATGTTGATGGTGCAGGTGGAGGACGCCGACGAATACGACCTGTACGCCTCACCTGCGGACGTGATGGAAGAGCCTTAGGCGCTCACCTTAAGCTATCCCTCGCAGCGCCACGAATTTTAGAACAGAAGTTCCACAACAGGCGTGCATCCCACAGCTGGTCTATGCTCAAAAATATATTCACAAGAGATTGACCACAAAATGGCAAAACTAACGGATGCCAATACGCCCGCTTCGGGGAGGGCGGCTGATCACCTGTTGCGCGCCTTGTTGCCGCAACAGGCCGGTAATGATGCGCTCGTCGATTGTTTAAAATTACTCCTAGAGCAAATGCCCGCACTGATCGCCGTGGCCAATGCCACCGGTGCCTTATTAATTGCCAGCGCGCAACACGCAGAACTTGAAGGCGTTGCAGGCAACAGCACGCATTGGCAGAAACTTGCAGATGTTTACCCCGCTAATTTCCAAGATAATTTAGAGGCGCTGTTGCGCGGTGACACCCAGATGCCCGAGTGGTTGGAATTTAAAGCCAAGCACAAAGATGGCAGTTTTCATGTATACCAAATCAAATCCCATCAACACACCACAGCCGCCGCTGAGGTATTAAATTTTGTTTTCGGCACCGATATAACCGCCCATAAACAAATTGAAAATTCATTGCGAGACCATAAATCCCGTTTGGACCACATGGTCTATCACGATAATTTAACCGGGCTTGCCAACCGCACTTTATTTTACGGGCGTATTAATAAAACACTGGCAATGGCCCGCGACAATAAGGAAACCCTAGGCGTTTTATTGATAGACCTAGACCGCTTTAAAAATATTAATGAAAACCTAGGCTACGACGCAGGTGACGATTTACTGTGTATTACAGCGGATAATTTGCGCGCACAACTGCGTGAAAAAGACGTTGTGGCGCGTTTGGGTGGCGATGAATTTGTTGTGGTGTTGGATGATGTGCGGCGCAAAAGTGATTTAGAACTGGTGGCACAAAAATTATTAAACCGCTTAAGTTTACCGGTAACACTGCAAGGGCATTCTATCATCGCCACCGCAAGCATCGGCATTAGTGTGTTCCCCACCGACGGCGATAATATTGATCAGCTGCTTAAACACGCAGATTTAGCCATGCACAAAGCCAAATCACGCGGTAAAAATTGTTTTGAATTTTATGAAGAAGCGCTACACAACCAAGCCATTAATTATTTATTGTTAGAAAACGACTTGCGCCGCGCCATTGAACAGGGCGAAATTATTCTGCATTACCAGCCGCAAATTAACCTTACCAATGGGCGTATTGTGGGGCTTGAGGCGTTAGTGCGTTGGAACAGTAAAGAGCGCGGCATGGTATCACCCATGCATTTTATTCCACTTGCTGAAGAAACCGGGTTAATCGAACCCTTAGGGGAATGGGTATTACACCATGCCTGTGCGCGCTTCCAGGCCTGGTTAATGCAGGGTTTAAAACTCGGTAAAATGGCGGTTAATATCTCGCCCGTACAGTTTCGCAAAGAGCATTTTGAACACCAAGTAATGCGTGTATTAATGGCAACGCATTTAAGCCCTGAATATTTAGAGCTTGAAATAACCGAAAGCTCTGCGATGGAAAATGCTGAAAAAGCCGTGGATACACTCAATTGTTTAAGTAAATTAGGCTTATCCATTGCCATCGACGACTTCGGCACCGGTTACTCATCGCTGGCTTATTTAAAACGCTTCCCCATTCAAAAATTAAAAATTGACCGCAGTTTTGTTAAAGATATAGAAGGAAAAAACTGTGATGCACCCATAGCCAAATCTATTATCGACCTTGCTCACAATATGTCCCTGCGCGTAATAGCCGAAGGTGTTGAGAGCTTGGAGCAATCGGATTGGTTATTGGGTAAAGGCTGTGACCAAGTGCAGGGGTTTTATTACAG
>JBEGTZ010000109.1:0-11168 GCA_041179125.1 Pseudomonadota bacterium
GGCGGACTTGGATTTTCACCCGTTGGGTGAGGGGATTGTGGCGTTAATTTCATCGCAAATACCTGTTTTTTAAAGTATTACTTTGTTTTTATGGATTTTAACTGAGGTTTCTAGGTTCAAACAACCAATAAGGTTGCCTTTCATTTTCATTGCACCAATGGCTTGCAAAGCTTTGGGGTGCTCAAAGGTTTTTAGGTTAAACGCAATGCCAAAAGTGCTTTAAACACTGCAATAATATAAATGCTCTGATAAATACCTGGCGCCCTGCGAGAGATTAGTTTTTATTTTTGCGCTCATACCTACCGTATAATCGAATAACTCAATTGCGCTTCATCCCCGGTTATGCCGCGAAATCCCCAGCAGTGGGCAGGTTGCTCTTGTAGGGTGATTTCAATATCTACAGGTTTTATGCCTAGGTCATTTTCTATGGCGCTAAACAAACTTTTAATTAATGCTTTTTTGGTCTCCTCTAAACGCCCTTGAATCATATTAATTTCAATTACCGTGTATGCGTCGCTGCGCCCACCTGGGTAATAAAAATCTTCTTTTTCCATTGGTATAAAACGTTGGGCGCGTTTGTCTTCTGGTAGGCCTAAAACGTTTTGCATACAGCGCTGAATTGTGTCGGATAGTTGTCTTTTTATGGGGTTTAGGTGTTCTTTAATGCCATAAACAATAATCATATTTGAGTCTCCTAGGGAAGCTGTAAGTAGTCCGCCGCCGTATTAATATTGCCATCGGGTAAAAAAGGTATATGCCCTAAAAATGGTGCATTCAAACGCAGGCGTAGTGTTTGAATAATTGCTTTGGCTTCAGGCAATTCTGCCTGCGCTCCATTCGCTGCGGGTAATTCATTCGCCACCCAGCCGGCCAATGACAGGCCGTCGCGCATTATGGCTTCTGCGGTTAATAGCGCGTGGTTAATGCAGCCTAAACGTAGGCCTATTACTAAAATAACAGGGGTTTTTAATTCTATTGGCAAGGCGCTTAAATGCTCGCGCTCGTTAATAGGGACCCGCCAACCGCCTGCGCCTTCAATAAGAATAAAATCCGCTGGCGTCTTTAGGCTGCCGCGCACTAAACCCACTAGGCGATCCAATGAGATACGAATTTTTTGTTCGATGGCGGCTAAATGGGGGGCTATGGGCTGAGGTAAACAAATCGGGTTTATTTGCCGATAATCTAATACTTCGCTGGAATGAGCCATTAAGGCTTCCGCATCGCTGTTGCGCAGACCTTGATCGGTCATAGCTGCGCCTGAGGCAATGGGTTTAAGTCCTAAAGTTGTTAAGTTATGTTGGCGGGCTTTTTGAAGTAATGCGCACGCGATGAATGTTTTGCCTACGTGAGTGTCGGTGCCGGTAATAAAATAAATGTGTTTCACGAGCGACTAACCCGATAAATACCTGTTTCGCCCAATAAATTTGGCAGCCATTTTGATAGTGGAATTAATTCATTTGGTGTTACTACTAAACGATCTTGTACGGTCATATTTAATTGTTGGCACATCACTTCAAAATCGTTAAGTGTGCAAAAATGAATATTCGGTGTGTTGTACCATTCAAAGGGTAAAAAATCTGATACGGGCATACGGCCTTTAAATAACAGCTGTAAACGCGCTTTGTAATGGCCAAAATTGGGGAAGGTGACAATACATTCGCGGCCTACGCGCAGCATTTCGGCGAGTATTTTATCCGGGTAATACATGGTTTGCAGGGTTTGCGACATGATTACGGTATCGAAGCTTTTATCTTCAAAATTATGCAAACCTTCTTCAAGATTTTGCTCAATGACATTTAATCCTTTTTCGGCACAGCGTTGAATGTTTTGGCTGTCTATTTCTAAACCGTAGCCACGAATTTTTTTACTGTGTTGTAAACGCTGCAATAAGGTGCCGTCGCCGCAGCCTAGGTCTAAAACACGGGCGTGGGGTTTTATCCAGCGATCAATAATGGCGTGGTCTAGGCGCATTACACACTTATCCTCTGCATATAGGCGCTAAAAAGTTGTTGGTAGCGCGGTTGGTTGGCCACTAAAAAGGCGTCGTGACCGTAGGGGGAGTCGATTTCGGCGTAGGTGACATTTTTATCGGCTTTTAATAAAGCATTTACAATTTCCCGCGAGCGGGCTGGAGCAAAACGCCAATCGCTGGTGAATGAAACAATTAAAAAATCGGCTTTTGCCTGTTTAAATGCTTCAGCAGCGTCGTGGTTGTATTCCCGCGCTAAATCAAAATAATCTAAAGCGTGTGTCATTAATATATAGGTGTTGGCATCGAATACTCGGCTGAAACTATTGCCCTGGTAGCGCAGGTAGCTTTCAATTTGGAATTCCACGGGTTCATCTAGGCCGTGCTCAAAACTGCCGCTGCGCAATTCGCGGCCAAATTTTTGCCCCATGCCATCATCACTTAAATAAGTAATATGGCCGATCATTCTGGCCACGCTTAACCCTTTGGCGGGAATTTTTTGTTCTTTTAAATAAAAACCGTTGCAAAAATCCGGGTCGCTCAAAATAGCTTGGCGGGCGGTTTCATTAAAAGCGATATTTTGCGCGCTGAGTTTTAAGGCGGAGGCCACTACTACACAGTGGCGTACGCGTTCGGGGTATAACAGACTCCAGCGCATAGCCTGCATACCGCCGAGGCTGCCGCCCACCACCGCCGCCCATTGGGCAATGCCTAAACGATCCGCGAGTTGTGCCTGTACCTGTACCCAGTCGCGTACCCGCAGGGGGGGAAAGTCCGCACCCCAAGGCTCACCCGTTGCAGTGTTGATGGAGGCAGGGCCGGTGGAGCCATGACAGCCGCCGATGTTGTTAAGCGATACCACAAAAAATTTATTCGTGTCTATGGATTTGCCGGGGCCGATGTAGGCATCCCACCAGCCGGGTTTGGCATCCTCGGCGCTGTGAAAACCGGCCGCGTGGTGGTGCCCGGAGAGTGCATGGCAAATGAGTACGGCATTGGAATGTGCGGTGTTAAGCGTGCCGTAGGTTTCTACCATCAATTCAAAACCGTCTAAAACGCGCCCGCAGGTGAGCGTGAGCGGTGTGTTAAAGGTCATCAGTTGTGGAGTGACTAAGCCAATGGACTGGCCGATTGAATCGGTAGGGATGGGCATGATTATGGGGTGGCCAGATAAAAGGTGGGTAAGTGTAGTTTTGCCGCCACAATGATTCAATCCCGCGATGCGTGTATGTAAAAGCAAAAAATAGTGGTTTTTACTGCTGCGGGGCGAGCGCTGAACGTGGTTCGTCAGCTTTTGCGACGGCAACGGACTATGGCACAAGCGCGCTATAGAAGATGTGGCCCAGCAGCTAGATGGGCAGAAAAATCCGCAACGGGTGTTGGATTTACAATCAGCGCCGCACCGATATTGGCAATGCGCTCCACAAGTCCAATATTCAGTTTTGAACGCTACTTGGCTGGAAGCGTATCTGCATAACTTTCGCTTCGAAACTTTTTGCGTTAAGCTGCGCGGCACTTGCCCTTGTACTCAGCCATGAAAACGCCATGACAAAACGCAATACCCAGCAGCGAAGACGCGCCATTATTGAGATTTTGAACGAGTCTGGGGAGGTTACTGTGGAGCAACTGGCTCAGCGCTTCACCACTTCTGAAGTTACGGTTCGTAAGGATTTGGCTGCGCTGGAAACCAATGGCCTGCTGTTGCGGCGCTATGGCGGCGCTATGTTGCTGCCGCAAGAGCTGATTGCCGACCCAACTCAAGATAAAGTTTCACTACGAAAGATCGCTATTGCGCGCGCAGCTGCCGAACTTATTCTCGATCATAACCGCATTATTATCGACAGCGGCAGCACCACCACCGCGCTGTTATTGCCGGAGCTGTCCCACAAGCAGGGCCTTGTGGTGATGACCAACTCCTTAAGCGTGGCCAACGTGTTGCGTGAGTTGGAGCACGAGCCAACTATTTTAATGACCGGCGGCACATGGGATCCAAAATCCGAAGGATTCCAAGGGCAATTAGCCGAACGGATGCTACGCTCTTACAATTTTGACCAGTTTTTTATCGGTGCTGACGGGCTGGATTTAACGCGAGGCACCACCACATTTAACGAATTATTTAGCCTAAGCCGCGTTATGGCCGAAGTGGCGCGGGAAGTGGTGGTGATTGCTGAATCCAACAAAATAGACCGAAAAATTCATAATTTAGAATTACCCTGGAGCATGGTGCATGTGTTAGTCACCGATGCGGGACTTAGCCATGAGGCACAGCAAAAAATTGAGCAACAGGGCGTGCGGGTGATTACCGCAGCCATTTAATTATTCATTTGATTTTATTAAAACCAGAGGATTATTTTATGTGTGGCATAGTAGGCGCAGTGAGTGAACGTAACGTGGCCAATATTTTATTAGAAGGCCTAAAACGCTTGGAATACCGAGGTTACGACTCGGCGGGCCTGGCCATTATTAACGATAATACCGAATTAAAAATTGCCAAATCCGCAGGAAAGGTTTCTCAGCTGGTTAATATTGTGGATGAAACGCCCATGCCGGGGCATTTAGGTATTGCTCACACCCGCTGGGCGACCCACGGCGTACCCAACGACACTAACGCCCACCCACACCGCTCCGGTGATATTTGTGTTGTCCACAATGGCATTATCGAAAATTACAAAGAATTAAGAGCAGAATTACAACAGCAAGGGTATAAATTTAATTCCGAAACTGACACCGAAGTCATTGTGCATTTAGTGCATTTAAATCACCAAAAATGCGGCTCTATATTGGAGGCATTACAATTAACCATTCCCCGTTTGCATGGGGCTTATGGTGTGGCGGTTATGTGTGCTGCGGAACCCAATTCATTGTTAGTCACCCGCTCTGGCAGCCCCTTGGTTATTGGTTTGGGTATTGATGAAAATTTTATTGCATCTGACCAACTTGCCCTGCGCCAAGTCACCGACCGATTTATTTATTTGGAAGAAAGCGATATTGCACAAATTACCACTAAACATGTGCATATTTACGATAAAGATTTAGAGCCGGTAGACCGCAAAATAATTACCATCACCGAAGCGGCTGACGCTGCCGAAAAAGGCCCTTACCGGCATTTTATGCTCAAAGAAATTTATGAGCAGCCCGCCGCTATTAAGCGCACCTTAGAAGGCCGCTTAAGCAAAACCCAAGCGTTGGAAGAAGCCTTTGGTGTAGAGGCAAAAGCCATTTTTGACCAAGTGGATTGCGTGCAAATTGTGGCCTGCGGCACCAGTTACCACTCCGGTATGGTGACTAAATATGCACTGGAAGACTGGGCTGGGATTCCTGTATATGTGGATATCGCCTCGGAATTTCGCTACCGCAAAGTCATTGTTCCTAAAAATGCATTATTTGTAACTATTTCCCAATCCGGAGAAACCGCCGATACCTTAGCCGCGTTGCGCCTTGCAAAAGCCAGTGGGTATTTAGGTAGCCTGGCGATTTGTAACGTAGCAAATAGCTCTTTAGTGCGTGAATCTGATTTATGCCTAATGACCAATGCAGGCCCAGAAATTGGCGTAGCTTCCACTAAGGCGTTCACCACCCAATTAGTTGCTCTGCAAATTCTGGGATTAGTATTAGGCCGCCGCCACGGTTTAACGCAGGAGCACGAAACCAAATTAGTGGAAGCACTGCATGAATTACCGCGTTTGTGTGAGCAAGTGTTATCACTAAATCCAGTTATTGAACAAATGAGCCTAGCCTTTGTAGAAAAACACCACGCTTTATTTTTAGGGCGCGGCATTCAATACCCCGTGGCAATGGAGGGCGCTTTAAAATTAAAAGAAATTTCTTACATCCACGCCGAAGCTTACCCCGCTGGCGAATTAAAACATGGCCCGCTTGCTTTGGTGGATGCCGACATGCCGGTAGTAGCGGTGGCGCCGCACAATGATTTATTGGAAAAATTAAAATCTAATTTAGAGGAAGTACAAGCGCGCGGCGGAAAATTATTTGTATTTGCCGACCATGATGCAGGGTTTACAGCGGACGCTAATACCACAGTGATTAATATTCCCCATGTGCCGGATAGTTTGGAGCCGATTATTTATACTTTGCCGCTGCAGTTGCTGAGTTACCATGTGGCCACCTTGCGTGGTACGGATGTGGATCAGCCGAGGAATTTGGCAAAATCGGTTACTGTGGAGTAGGCTGTGCTTGGCTAAAGTTTAATCGCGCCAACTTGAACCTTTGAGTTTAAATTCAATAGCGGAGATATAAAATGCAATGTTCTTTTTTAAAAGTTGTATCTATCGCAACACTGCTTATTAGTTCATTTACATGCAATGCCGCTGATATTTGGATTGATGTGCGCAGTGCCGAGGAATTCCAGGCGGGCCATTTGCCTGAGGCCAGTAATATTCCCCATACGGATATTGTTGCGCGCATTAAGGAGGTGAGCAAAGATAAAAATGACACCATTCACTTGTATTGCCGCTCCGGTCGTCGCTCGGATCAGGCGATGGAGGCACTAAAAAAGCAGGGATTTACTCAGGTGGTTAATGAGGGGGGATATGAGGATTTAGTGAAAAAGCGTTCTGCTAAATAAATGTATTTTTTAAAAAAATAAAACAAAGAAACAAAACCTCGGTGTGATTGCCGAGGTTTTTTTGTGTGTCTAAATGGTTTTATTAAATGCTTCCCCTTGTAGGATTATGTGGAGACAATGCAAATCACAGCCGTTGATGTGGCTCCTCGATTGTTGTTCATAATTTCGCACAGCATCAATAATTCATGCGCAAAAACACTTACTCCCCAGCAATATCCCTATCCCTCAGCCCCATTAAATACAAAATAGCGTCCAGCCCGAGGGTGGAGATGGCTTGTTTGGCGGAGGCTTTTACCAGGGGTTTGGCGCGGAAGGCTATGCCTAGGCCGGCCACACTCAACATGGGTAAATCGTTGGCGCCGTCGCCTACGGCAATCACTTGCTCAAGGGTGATGTTTTCTTTGTTGGCCAGTTCGCGCAATAGCTGGGCTTTGCGTTGGCCGTCTACTACATCGCCCACTACGCGGCCTGTTACCTTGCCTTCAATGATTTCCAGCTCGTTGGCGAATACGTAATCCATGCCGAGGTGCGCTTGCACAAAGCGGCCAAAATAATTAAATCCGCCGGATAAAATCGCGGTTTTGTAGCCGAGTTTTTTTAAGGTAGCCATCAGCCGTTCGCAGCCTTCGGTAAAGCGTAATTGGCTGGCAATTTGCGCGAGTACGGATTCGTCTAAGCCTTTTAAAAGAGCCATGCGGCGGGCAAAACTCTGTTTAAAATCCAGCTCGCCGCGCATGGCCGCTTCGGTGATTGCGGCTACCTCTTCGCCCACGCCTGCGGCTTTGGCCAGTTCGTCTATTACTTCCGCTTCAATGAGGGTGGAGTCCATGTCAAAACACACCAGGCGGCGGGTACGGCGGTACATGTTGTCGGCTTGAAAGGCGATGTCCACGTTGAGGCGGGCGGAGAGTTCGGTGAAGTCGGCGCGTAAGTCGGCGCTGTTTTGCGGGTTGCCTCGGGCGGAGAATTCGATGCAGGCCTGGCCTTGGTTGAGCGAGGCGTCTTCGTCCAGCGGGGTGCGGCCCGACAGGCGTGTCATGCCGTCAATGTTGAGGCCGTGGTTGGCCAAAATAGCGGTTAATTCGGCGATGTCTTCGGCGCTGATTTGCCGCCCCAGCAGCGTGACGATATGCCGCTCTTTGCCCTGCTGGGCTACCCACTCCCGGTAGGCCGCCTCAGTAATGGGCGCAAAACGCACTTGTAAGTTGCGTTCGTGCATGGCGTAGAGCACGTTTTTCACCGCTTCTGAGGCGGCAGAATGTTGTGCAAATTCCACCAATATGCCTAGGCTTAGGTGATCGTGTATCACCGCTTGGCCTATATCTAAAATGCGGCATGGGTGTTGCGCCAAAATTCGTGTCACAGCGGACGTTACCGCTGGGCGGTCTTGGCCGGAGATGGTAATCAATAATAATTCGCGCACGTTTACACCCTGGGCAGGAAAAATGGGCGGCATTATCCTAGAAACTTCCGCTGAGCGCCAAAAAGTTGTGCACGCTATGGGTGATTCGGTTTTTGCGAGCATGAATGCCCCCTGCGGGCTGTGTACAATGCGCGGCTTTTTGTCCGCTAGATTTACGTTTCAGAGTTAAGAGGGGCACCCCTATCCATCGGTTAAACACCACCCACATTCCCCCGCTGTTTTTTGCCGCCTGCGGGCTTTTACTCGGCTTGTTGCTGTGCGCCGCTGTGTTGCGCACGGTGGAGCGCGGGCAGGAGCAAATGCTGATCGGCGATTACGGGCAATCAATGGCCAACTTAGCTGCCAAGCGCGCCGTGGATGCTACGTTAAACCACGATTTAGTCTCCCTTCAGGTGATTGTGCAGGATGTGGCGGACAACCCGCGCACGCTGCTGGCCAGTATTCACGATGTGGAAAACCAACTGCTGGTGCAATCGGGCAACACCCATGCCCTCAACGCCGCCGATGCGCCGCGCAGCTTTAGTGCGCCCATCCCCTTGCAAGACTCCATCGCCGGGTACGTCAGCGTACATATCGAAAGCCAAATGCCGGAAATCAAACCGCTGTATTACAGCTTTGCAGGCCTTTGCACATTGCTGGTATTGGTGGCGATTTTAAGCCTGCTGAATGCGCCAGGGCCTTGGCTCTACACGCCGGAAGTCAAACCCGCCCCCACAGAAGAACCCCCGGTTGACGAGACCGCCCCGGCAGAGGCACCTGCGCCACTGTTCACCGCCTACCTGTGTTGGCAATGGCAAAACCTTGCTACGCTGCGCCAGCAGATCAGCGCCGAGCGGTTGGAGCAGTTGTTTAACCGCGTAGAGTTGATTTTGGTGGAAGCGGTGAAACTCACCGATGCCCAGTGCCAAACCCGCCGCAACCAGGGCCGCATGAATGGCGAGTACTGGATCACCTATGCAAGCCCCGACAGCATGGTGGCGTATTACCAGTTGATGGTGTGTGCGCACTTAATTCACCAGTTATTAGCGCCGGAGGTAAAACTCAAACTGGTGTATTCCAGCACCCTCACCGCCAGCGCTGAAATCCCGCCCAGCCACACCCCGGTTGAATATCCCAACCACGTTATTTGCCTGCTGCCTGAAGGCATTGATGAGGAGTGGGACGATTGGATTTATTACAACGAGCTGCCCACCGGGCTGCAATTGATGGGGTTTTTGCCGCCTTTGGACGACCAAATACAGGAATTATTAACCCAGTTGCGCGATACGGTGGAATTAAGAACGGCGTAGCGCGCCGCTGCATTAGCCGGGTTAATGTCGACCGGACACTCTCGCCCTGTTAACCCCTACGCACTTTACGCCTATGGCGCGCCTGCGGGCCTATTTTGCGGCGCCGAACCGCATCCCATCGTGCTAGCATCGCGCTGTTTTAAGCTCAGTTGCGGGCTTTAACTCCAGTAATCCTAGAAGCCTCAGTTGGATCACCCAAGTCTGCGCAACCCCTTGGTACGTCTAGCAAAAGTTAAAAATTCGAACAACCAATAAGGTTGCCCTTCATTTTTAACTTTCACTATCCGCTACCCGCGACTTACACAGCTCTTGGGCGCTCAACTGAGGTTTTTAGGATAATTCGCGGCCTTCCACGCCTGGCCGCACACCTTTGACATCCTCAGGAGGATCCTATGAAGGCATTGGTATTGCGCCAACACGCACTCACACGTTTAGTTCCCGCCGCTGTTCTGGCTGCCAGCTTGCTGGCCGGTTGTACCACGCCACCAGACGGCCCCAGCTCATCCAGCAGTTCCAGCAGCTCAAGCTCCTCGGGTAAAAGCTCCAGCTCGTCCAGCAGCTCCAGCTCTTCGGGCAAAACCTCAAGCTCTTCTAGCAGCTCCAGTTCATCCAGTAGCTCAAGCAGTTCCAGCAGCTCAAGCTCATCATCCAGCAGCAGCTCAGGCCTCGGCCCTATTATTGCGCGCACTACGTGCCCGACCAAACCGCCAGCACGGGCTAACAACGTTACGCCGCCGGACTTTACCAAGCTAACAGTTTCCAAAAGTACGTACACGCCCATGATGGCCGAGCAGCCGAAATTTAAAGGCTCGCGCATTGATTTACCGTGGAACCTATACAAACCCGACCAGGCGGCCATGAACCCTGGCGCTAAATTCCCTATGGTGGTGTCTTTACACGGCGGCTATGGCCGCGAAGTGGCGCAAGGCAATATTTTAGTGGACGGCGCACCGTTTTTATTGGGCGCGAGCACCGGCCTGTTAACCCCTGAAAACCGCGCTAAGTACCCAGCCTATATCATTATGCCTTGGTGCAAACTGGAATCAGACTGCTCGTTCTATTCCAATGAATGGTCCTCAAATGGCGGCGCCAACTTCACCGTAGCCGCACAGCCGTCTAAATACGGCTCCGCGCTGATTGAACTGATCGAATACATGATCAAAACCTACCAAGTTGACCCGGCACGTATTTATGTCACCGGCGCCTCTATGGGCGGTGGCGGCACATGGGAATTAGCCCAGCGCCGCCCAGACCTAGTGGCCGCTGCGTTCCCTATGGCCGGCCACACACCCGCGCAGCAGTACTTGGATGCGATTGCGAAAGCGAAGGTGCCGGTTTGGGCGTTTAGCTCCAGCACTGACAACAACAACCCCTCTGCTGATACCGACAAAGCGGTTAACTACATCAGCAGTAAAAGCGGTTGCGCCTGGGTCACTAAGTTCGACAGCATTGAGCACGGCCATCTGCTATGGCAGCGCGCTTTCCTAGAGCCTGGCCTTTGGGACTGGGTATTCGCACAAAAACAACCGCGCGCTCAGTAATCCATTCCCCCAAAACCCCTTTGCCAGCGATGGCAAAGGGGTTTTTTATTGCCTGAAAAACCTCGCCCCGTTAAGTCGCAGGCCGGAAAAGCGCATAACCTCCTGCATGAGTTCTGTATTTCGTAATTATTCAGCCTAAAAACCTCAGTTGAGCGCCCAAAAGCTGTGTAAGACATTGGTGCGGATAGTGAAAGTCAAAAATGCAGGGCAACCTTATTAGTTGTTCGAAATTTTTAACTTTTGCTAGGCGCGCCAAGAACTTGCGCAGGCTTGGGTGATTCAACTGAGGATTCTAAGTTAAACCGAGATTTCTAGGTTAAACCACGCCAAATAGATCCTCCCGGCCCTTTTCACTTATAGCGAC
>JBEGTZ010000110.1:0-13922 GCA_041179125.1 Pseudomonadota bacterium
ATTTTATTTGCCCGTAAGCGCGCCACTGCCTGAATGCCCCGAAGGTTATACCGACAGTGTTAAAGGTTGTGTGACCAAAAACGGTTGCGGCTACCCTTCATGGGAGCAATTATCCGTAGGCGGCGCCCCCATGACCGACCCAATAACCGGTGAAGTGCGCGGCGTGCATTCCATCAGCTGCACCGATAAATGCCCCTCCTTCGCCACAATTACTTCGCCAGGCTACTGCACCATTAATTTGCCCTAATTAATAACCCTAGAAACCTCAGTTGAGCGCCCAACTGAGGTTTCTAGGGCAACGCAAGGATGCGTTATTTCCCTCGCAATAATTCCGCCGCTTTCGCTTTTATTTTAGCCGCATGTTCAGCACGTTTTTGCGCCACCAAGGGGGATTCTGGCGGGGCATGTAATTCTGGCAATAATTGCCACACCGCCGCTTCCGCCTGTTGGGCTAAATTCATAGCGTCAGCATTGTTATACGCAGCAGCCATTTTAAAAAAACTAAATTTTATCCATTTATCTTGCTGCAAAAATAAAAAAACAATCTCGTGCTGGATTTTATTTGGCGCCCATAAATGCCACTGTAAACGCACACCGGCTTGCCCGGTAATGGTTACGGGCGTGCGCATTACAGCGCGTTTTTCCTGCCATTTCCCCTGGGCGATTAAATAATCTCGGTCACTTAAAATCACCGCAATTTCGCCTTCCAATAAAGGCTCCAACTGCTGCCAATACAAGCTGCCCACCGGGTATATGTTCACATCAAAGCGGCTCGTGGGTTTTGCTTTATCGTGATACCTCAAGCCAATGCCGTTCATAGGGTCGGCGTAGAGCTCTTGCTGGGTTAGTTGATAGGCCTGGGTGTGCTCAGGAAATACGGCGGGGCTGGTGTATTCGCTGGGTATTTTTTTGCTGCACGAGGCCAGCAATAGAGCGGCCATGAACCATAGGAAATACCGCATTAATTAATTCCTAGCAATTCCAGCCAGGGCAAGGTTTTATCCGCCACCGCCATAAATTCCGCGTTATACATGCCGCCATCTTGCGGGTAACTTAAAGGCAGGCCATTTAAGGTATAAAAATCGCCCCCCGCGCCTTGCAAAATAGCTTGTGCAGCGGCGGTATCCCAAATACAGGTGCGTCCCCGGCGCAGGTAAATATCGCCATTGCCCTCTGCGAGATAACACGCTTTTAAAGCGCTGCCCAGCGGGCGCTGCATCACGCCACTGGGCCAATGCCGGGAGAGATGCTCAATCGAAGGCGCTTCCGCCTGGGCGCCCTGGCGGCTGACCCAAGCCACCAGCGGTTCATCAAAATTTGCGCGGCGGGTTTGAATCGGCTCGATGGCGCCCTCGCCCTTACGCATAAAACTGCCCCAAGCGGCTCCACCCCAATAAGCGGTGTGGGCGCGCGGCTGGTAGATACAACCGAGTATCGGTGTGGCGCCCAACATTAAGGCTACGCACACCACAAATTCATCGCGGCCTGCAATAAATTCTTTAGTGCCATCCAGCGGGTCCACCAACCAATAATGGTTGGGCAGGCGCACGGTGTTGGCATCGTGTGATTCTTCTGACACCACAGGGATGTCTAATACCGAGGGCAATTCCCGTTGAAGCACCTCATGGGCGGCCCAGTCCGCAGCCGTTACCGGGGATTCGTCCGGTTTATAACGCACATGATGCTCCACGCAGTGTGCAATAGCCTCACCCGCCTGGCGGCAAATTTGCCACAACTGCGCGCTCGTGCGCTCAAAATCAATTCCGTGCATCATTTTTACCTATTAAGAAAACTGCGCACCAAAAATAGCGCGGCGATGGAGCGAGCTTCGTTAAAATCCGGCCATTGGCACACCGATTCCAACTCACTCAAAGATACAATTTGTGTTTGCAATGGCTCAGGCTCATCGCCAATGGCCGTTTGTGGGTAGAGGTTACGCGCCAACACTAACTGGGTACTGTGCTGCATATAATTAGGCGATTGCGCCATGTTTTTTAACAGAATTAACTCCCCAGCGGCGTAGCCTATTTCCTCCTGTAATTCACGGTTAGCCGCCGTGGCATAGTCTTCACCTGGGTCTAATTTTCCCTTCGGCAACGCCCATTGATAACCTTCAAACCCGGCGGCATATTCCCGCGCTAAAATCACCCGGTCATCATCCAACATGGGGGCAATTATCACCGCCTGATGGTTCGACAATAAACGCTCATACTCGCGCTCCACACCATTGGCAAAGCGCAGATTTAACGACTCCACATGGAAAATCTTGGAGGAGGCCACGCGGCTGCGCTTTAACACTTGCGGTTTTGTAGGCATACTGCCCCCCAATAAATTAACATCGCGCGGCATTATACCCACAATGATTCCCTGGCAGGCCATTGACACTTTACTTCTCGACATGGACGGCACACTGCTGGATTTACACTACGACAATTATTTTTGGCTTGAACACCTCCCCCGCGCATTTGCCCAAAAAAACAGCCTGGAACTCTCCAGCGCTAAAGCCCAAATAAACCAACACATAAAAAATACCGAAGGCACTTTGCAGTGGTATTGTTTGGATTATTGGTCCGAACAACTACAGTTGGATATCGTCCAATTAAAAACTGAAATCAGCCAAAAAATTGCCCTGCACCCCAGCAGTTTAGAATTTTTAACCGCACTGAAAAAACAACAAAAAACCCTTATTTTAGCCACTAACGCCCACCGCGCCGGTCTAGCCCTTAAAATGCACGCCGCAGGTATTGAACATTTTTTTGATGCCTTAGTGTCCTCCCACGATTACCAAACACCCAAAGAATCCCCCGATTTTTGGCATGCCCTCAGCGCGCAATTTAACCTAAACCCCAAACGCTGTTTATTTGTGGACGACACACCACGCATTTTGCACGCAGCAAAAAACTTCGGCATTGGGCATTTAATTCATATCAACCAACCAGATTCCCAAATGCCTCCAAAACCCTGTGAGGATTTTTTAAGTGTGCAGGATTTTTCACCTTTATTAGCAGGCCTACAAGGCAGCGGCCCCAATGACTGAACGCACCGCCATACTCAGCGTGCGCGCCGATAAATGGCTGTGGGCCGCGCGGTTTTTTAAAACCCGCAGCCTCGCCAAAGCCGCCATAGAAGGCGGGAAAATCCAGGTGGACGGCCAACGCATAAAACCCAGCAAAGAATTAACCCTCAATATGCAATTGAATATTCGTCAGGGTTTAGATGAAAAAACCGTATTAATTACTGGCCTCAGTGAACAGCGCGGCCCCGCCACCCTCGCCGCAACGCTATACGCAGAAACCACAGAAAGCGCAGAAAAACGCCTAGCCCAACAAGAAGCACGCCGAATAAACCAAGCCGCCCAACCCTACATGGAAGGCCGCCCGAATAAAAAACAACGCCGCCAAATTCATCAATTTATTTTGCAACAAAACGATTAACACAAAATTTTTAAAATTATCGAGCCACTTATGAACTCACAGGATACCGTACAGCGTTTTTATTTTGACGATACCGACCTGCGCGGCGAAATTATTAGCCTTGCTAAAACCGTACAAGACGCAATGGCCCACCATCACCCCAACCCCACCTGCCAGGCGCTACTGGGGGAGTTTTTTGCCGCAGCGGGTTTAATTGCCGGCATATTAAAATTTGAAGGCCTATTAACCTTACAGGTGCGCGGCGACGGCCCCATTAGTTTAATCATGGCGGAGGCCAGCCACGAACGCAGCCTGCGCGGAATTATCCGCACCCAAGAACACACCTGCGATGAAGACTTAGAAAATAAAACTCTGCATGAATTAGTCGGCGACGCCGTATTATCCATCACCATTGACCCAACCGAAGGCCAGCGCTACCAAGGCATCGTTAGCCTACAAGGCGCATCCCTCGCCGATTGTTTAAGCGAGTATTTTGCCCAATCCGAACAATTGCCCACCCGTATATGGCTTGCCGCCAACCACCAAGCCGCCGCCGGGTTATTAATTCAAGCCCTGCCACCCACCGGCGAGCGCAAACACAATACCGAAATGCGCGCAGAAGAATTTAACGGCGCACTACAATTAGCCAACACCATCAGCGCAGAAGAATTACTCAACTTAAGCCACGCGGATATTTTATACCGTCTATTTAATACCTATGCACTGCGCCTGATGCCCGCAATACCCACGCAGTTCCAGTGCAGCTGCTCAAAACAACGCAGTGCCAGCGCTTTAATGTCTCTAGGCTTAAAAGATGCTTATGAATTATTAGCAGAACAACAAGAAATTAATATCGACTGCCAATTTTGTGGCCAGCACTACTGTTTTAATCAGCACGATGTAGACGCAATTTTCCATATTTCCGGCTCGGCTCATTAATATTCATTAAATTTGCGAGGTAACACCCATGCCCACCGTTGTCATCACCGGCGCCAACCGAGGCATCGGCCTTGCGCTATGCCAAGATTATGTTAAAAACGGTTGGCACGTCTTAGCCTTATGCCGCAAAAGCAGCGCAGAGCTGGCCGCCACTGGCGCCCAGATTTTTAGCGGAATTGACCTTAAAAACGTACACAGCCTCACCCAATTAGTGCAGGAATTAAAACATCAACCTATTGATATTTTAATTAACAACGCCGGTATTTTGCGCCCTGAACATTTAGGCAATTTAGATACCGCCAGCATTACCGAACAATTTCTGGTGAATGCCCTCGCCCCCATTAAAGTAGCAGAAGCATTTTTGCCGCTATTAAACCCCGGCGCCAAAGTAGCTTTTATTACCAGCCGCATGGGGTCAATTGCCGACAATACCTCCGGCGGTTACTACGGCTACCGCATGAGCAAAGCCGCCCTGAATGCGGGCGCTAAATCTTTTTGTGAAGACGTAAAAAGCCGACAAATCGCCGTAGCCATTTTGCATCCGGGTTATGTACAAACTGCGATGGTCAATTTTGGCGGCGATATATCCGCAGAAGTTGCCGCCGGGCGGCTGGCGCTGCGCATTAGCCAATTAAATATGGACAACACAGGGCTGTTTTGGCACAGCAATGGCGAGGTATTACCCTGGTAGCATGAGGCCATCCTAGAAACCTCCCCCAGAAAAACAAAAACCCCAGCAGCTTTAGCCACTGGGGTTTTTAGATTTGGCGGTGAGGGAGGGATTCGAACCCTCGATACCTTGCGATATACACACTTTCCAGGCGTGCTCCTTCAGCCACTCGGACACCTCACCAACGAAGAGCGCTAGCTCCCCGAAAAGGAGCGCAAATGTACACAAGAGCCAAGCTTAACTCAAGCTGTTTTTTGCTCTAGCCAGTGGCAACTTAGATAACTGATCATTTGTGTACCATAATAAGGTTTAGGCTCTAGGTACTCACCCGGAATTCGTCACTTACACTTATCGCGCCGAACACTACAACACATGGAATCATCGCCTAACTTTCTGCTTGTTCTAGCTTTGGAGGCCTTTGGCCTCGCGCTGGTAGCCGTGGTCGTGCTGTTATTTCAAAATCGTAAAATGCGCTCTTTACTTAATAAGTTGCAAGGGCGTATGCACGAGCTGGTGGATGATTTTAAAAAAAATCGCGAGGAGCAGCTCAAAAAACCTACTGCGCGAGAAGAGACATACCTACATTACATCAACCAACACATCGAACTTACCAAAAAACATCATTTTTCGTTCCGTGGCGGCCAGGACATCATGCTGGATCTGGATCCTGAAGCACCGCTACCCCGCCGCATTGCTGCATTAAGGCACGCAATTTTAATAGCAGAAAAAGAATCACACTCACAGATCCTCAACAAAACCAACTGGGATCTGTTATCGGCGCGCTATCAGCAACTTTTAGATTACAACAAGACTTACGACAACACACCGGCCAATAACAACGGTGATATTGACCAACTAAAAGAAGAGCTAGAAACCAACCGTAAACGCATTGCCAACTTAGAAAAATTCAAAAGCTTATACTTTGATTTAGAAAAAAATTGGCAGGAAAGCAAGGGCAAAGCCAATCAATATTACGATGAAATGTCTAACTTAATTACACAGGGCAACAGACCAGAAGAGCTTGCCCCTATTCTGCAAAACTACCACACAGCATACTCAAGCTTTAATGATCAAATTGAAGCGGGTATTGAAACTGCGCCGATAAAATACGACGAGCAATCACACAAAGAACTGTTGCGCCTGCGCAATGTTACAGTTGATCAGCTCCGCACCATTAACGAGTTACAAGCAAAACTTACAACCGCCAGTAACGATGAGCAGCGGGAAGCCATCGTAAAAGAACTGCTAGGTGAGCTACAAAAACAGGAACGCTACATGCGGGAATCAGAAACCTGTATCAAATTGATGGAAGAAGAGTTACGCAACGCCAATAAAGAAATTGAACAGCTGCGCGTCCGGTCAGCACAATCCGGACAATTCCGCGCACGCGTAAAAGAGCTACAGTCTGCCGAAGAAGCAAATCAACACATCATTCAAAGCTTAAAACAAGATAACCGCCGCTTAATGCAAAAATTAAAAAACATCGCTCCAGAAGACAATAACGAAACGCGCACTCTGCGCCGAGAACTTACCGCAACCAAAGCCAAATACGCAGAACTCGAAGAACGCTACCTGGATCTGAAACTTCAAGGCTGATCACCATCAAACCTATCCTCTTCAAACCCACCAATAGACAGCCCAAGAAAAATAGCGTTTAATGCACACCCAGAATAATAATAGCGTCACAAAGCTGGCACCCGAACAGCTTTGAAATAACTTTAAAAAAGAAACGGCACCTACACACACCCAATGTAGCCAATAGCCGACACAATTAATCGAAAAAACAAGCTGATAAATAAGGTGCGCACCATGAGCGACGCCTCGTCTCATTCGAGTTTACATTCCGAAGGAGGGGATTTTTCCTTCCGGCAACACCACATCCGCGCACTGGTTTGCTTCGCCGCAGCAGGCACGAGTTTTAGCCAAATTAATTGGCATGACATTAATTGGTCTCTCGTTGGGATCACCATTTTTGTTGTTTTATATTCGCTAATTAGCTACCTCTATTTAAAACGTTACTCCTCAAACCAAGGCCGCTCCTTCGACCGCTTTATGACGGCGGATGCCGCCATGATTGGCTTGGTACTTAACTTTACTGAATTTCGTTTATTGCCCACCATATTGTTTGTCACTATGGTGCAATTTAATAGTTTAATTAATGGCGGCCTGCGCAAATGGGCCATTGATGATGCCGCCATGATTGGCGGCATGGTGATAGGATATTTTTTAAAAGCGCCCCAATGGGTTTATACCGACCGGCTGGAAATTAATAGTTTGAGCCTCATTGGTATATTTACGTATTTTTGTGCCTATGGCCTTTACGCCCACAAACGCATGAAAAAACTCGACAACCACATTAAAAAACTCACCAGCGAACACACCCTGTATAAACTGCGCAGCTATAAACTCGCCCGCTACCTAACCCCCACCGTTTGGAAAGCCATTAACGATGGCAAAGAACACACACTCACCACCGACCGAAAAAGAGTTACCGTATTTTTCTCGGACATTATGGGATTTAGTGCGTTATCAGAAGAATTAGAACCTGAAACACTCACCGAATTATTAAATTCTTACCTCACCGAAATGGCCCGCATAGCCACCAAACATAAAGGCACTATTGATAAATTCATGGGTGATGCGGTGATGGTTATTTTTGGCGACGCGCAGAGCGAAGGTTTAAAAATGGACTGCTTGCGCTGTGTTTCTATGGCCATTGAAATGCGCAAAAAAATGATTGAATTGCAAGTGCGGTGGTCGGCCATCGGCATTAAAAATCCATTAAAAATCCGCATGGGGATTAACACTGGGTACTGTACCGTAGGCTCCTTCGGCACCAGCCACTACATGGATTACACCGTGCTGGGCACCCACGTTAATTTAGCTTCGCGCTTGGAATCCGCCGCCGAGCCTGGACAAATATTAATTTCCCACGATACATGGTCACTAGTAAAAGACATGGTGATGTGTCAAGACAAAGGGGAAATTCCCATTCGCGGTTTTAACCAGCCTGTAAAGGTGTACCAGGTGGATGATTTCCGCAAAGATCTTGGCAAGCAAGACAGCTGGATGGAATACACCTCGGAAGGGTTTTCCCTGCATTTGGATATGGATAAATTGCAAAATTACCAAAAAGATAAAGTGATTGAAATTTTGCGCAAAGCATCAGACCAAATAGTTGACCGTGCAGTTTAAAAAATAAAAAATGCGCAACTTACACGCGCTGAAAATATAAAAAATTTACTGGCGAAACCCCCGCAGGCTTGGCGCCTCCATCGCATGGCTGGTGCGAAAAGGGTTAATATCAAGGCCGCCGCGCCGTGTGTAACGGGCATAAACCCACAAACGCTCAGGCGCACAGCGCTGCCATAAATCACAAAAAATCTGCTCCACACAATTTTCGTGAAAATCCTGATGCTGGCGGTAGGATACGATATAAGCCAACAAACCCTCGTGATTTATACATGCGCCCTCGTAGCCGATCCAAATACTCGCCCAGTCCGGCTGCCCGGTAACGGGACAATTGGTTTTTAATAAATGGCTGGCAAGTACTTCAACCACCGTTTGTGTGCCAGGCTGCAAATACTCAGGCCTAGGCTTATAACTCGGCTCAAATAAAGGCGTGTTATCTAATTCAACTTGCCCGCTGACTCCGTCCGCAGCAGGAATATTATATTCACGCACACACACCAAACCGCCCGCCGTGGCGGATAAATCCGATGCGAGCGTGTTTTTTAATAATTCGATGCTTTTAATACGCGTCTGATTAAATGAATTAAGATAATACTTAAACGATTTGGACTCGATAAGATGGCTTGAATCGGCAGGAAAAATAAATTCTAAAGCCACCACACAAGGTTTACCCTGCGCATCCAACCAAGATACCTCATAGGCCGTCCAAATATCGGCCCCTAAAAAATGCTGCAACGCCTGCTGTTGCCTGCACAGACTGCGCGCGATGGGTTGCAATAGCTTTGGGTTGTAGTGGTCCTCATACAACTGGTGTTTGCCCAATTGCACGCCAGAATTGATAAGAAAATTATCCGCCATACTTCGCCCCACTAACTGCGCAATTTGCCGCTTTTTTCCAACAGATACCAACAGTAGCCATAAAGAAATACAGTAAATAAAACGATGCCACACAAAGCGGGCGCCACGGGGACATCACTAACACCTAAAATCCCGTATCGAAACACATTAACCATATATAAAATGGGATTAAATGCCGAAACCCACTGCCACACGGTGGGCAGCATATCAATGGAATAAAACACACCCCCAAAATAGGTTAAAGGCGTAAGAATAAATGTGGGCACAACCGAAATATCATCAAACGAATTGGCATATATTGCATTAATCAAACCTGCGATTGAAAACAATACCGAGGTTAAAACCACCACCAATAATGTCACCTCCAAATGGGCAATATTCAAACGCGTAAACACCAAAGATAATGCCGTTACAATAATGCCAACCGCCAGCCCACGCAAAACACCGCCCATTACATAACCCCACAAAATAATACTATTCGGCGTAGGGCTTACCTGTAATTCTTCAATGCTTTTGGTAAATTTAGCGCTGTAAAATGACGACACCACATTGGCATAGGCATTATTAATAACCGCCATCATCACCAAACCTGGCACCACAAAAGCAATGTAATCAAAGCCGTGAATCTGGCCGATACGCGAACCAATAAGATGACCAAAAATCACAAAATACAGCGTCATGGTGATTGCTGGGGGCAGCAGTGTTTGCACCCAAATACGCGTAAAACGGCGCACCTCTTTGCGCACAATAGTATTAAAAGCTATTAACTGCTGTTGGGCGTTCATATACTGGCCTCGTCTTTATGGTTTTGCTCTTTTTTATGCTCCTGCACCAAGGAGACAAACAGCTCCTCCAAGCGATTCACTTTATTGCGCATACTAATTATTTCAATATTTTGCGCGGTACAGGCAGTAAATAAAGGATTGAGTGATTGGCCTTTTTTAATCACCACCTCAAAAGAATAATCATCCACCACTCGCAGCATATAATCTGGCAATTGCGGTAATTGTGGGTGTATCTGCCGGGTGTCAAACACCAGAGTTTCTTTATCCACCTGTTTAAGCAGTGTTTTCATGCTGGTGTTTTCAACGATTTCGCCCTGATTAATAATGGCGATATTTCGGCAGAGCATTTCTGCTTCTTCTAAATAATGCGTAGTTAAAATAATTGTGGTGCCCTGGTCGTTAATTTCCTTTAGAAAATCCCACATGGAACGGCGCAATTCAATATCCACACCCGCTGTAGGTTCGTCCAATATTAATAAACGCGGCTCGTGAACCAAGGCGCGGGCAATCATTAAACGCCGCTTCATACCGCCCGATAATGTACGCGCCTGCTGGTTTTTTTTATCCCACAAGCCTAAGCGTGTCAGGTATTTTTCGGCGCGCTGATACGCCAGCGCTTTGGGCATACCGTAATATCCGCCCTGGTTAGCCACTATGTCTTCAACTTTTTCAAATAAATTAAAATTAAATTCTTGTGGCACCACACCTATATTTTGCTTCGCTAGGGAAAAATCCTTATCAATATCGCAACCAAAAATGCTCACGGTACCTGTGGTTTTTTTTACCAAGGAAGAAACAATACTGATCGTGGTGGATTTTCCCGCTCCATTAGGCCCCAAGAGGGCGAAAAAATCCCCTGGCGCTACATCCAGGCTAATACCTTTTAATGCGGTGAATTGATTTGTGTAGGTTTTGCTTAAGTCGCGAATACTCAGCGCCCAGGGATTGATCGACATAACACCTCTCGCAGAACAAAGGCCGATAACGGCTCTAAAAAACCGACAACATAGCAGAAAAAATACAGCAAAAAAAAAGCGCAGACCGAAATCTGCGCTTTTTAAATTTGGAGCGGGAAACGAGGCTCGAACTCGCGACCCCAACCTTGGCAAGGTTGTGCTCTACCACTGAGCTATTCCCGCAAATGGCGTCCCCAAGGGGATTCGAACCCCTGTCACCGCCGTGAAAGGGCGGTGTCCTAGGCCTCTAGACGATGGGGACGTCGATTCTGGGCGGCGTGGTAAATAATGCTTGCCGCCAGAAGTGGTGCGCATTCTAGGGACGCACCCCTAGGCTGTCAACCACTTATTTTAAAAAATTCAATACTATCTAAGGCTTAGACCAGCAACTGGCCAACCTGGCCAATTTCGTGACAGTTTGATGAATTTTAACGCGCAAAGTTAAGCGCGATTTTTACCCGTCAACGCAAAGGATGGCGGTTGCAGTGCGCCCCCCCTGCGACTAGGCTTAGGGTAATGCCTTATCGCCTGGATGCTATGTCTTCTGTATTCGTAATCAGCGCAATTGTGATTATTCTCGCCATACTGGCGTGTTATGCGTTCGTCTCGCAAACGCTGGCGCTGAGAAAACAACACCGCGAACGCATGATGACGGTACTGCTGGCTAAGGTGCGCAACTTTAAACACATGCTCAGCGGGTTTCCCACCGGTTTTTTACCCAAAGACTTAACCGTTTTGGTGCTGCGCAGCTTAATTGATTTATATGAACAATTGGTGGACATCGCCCCGGACACCACACAGTACAAGCAAGATTTACAATCCGCCTCCCAGCAGCTCAATGAAACACAGCGCGCAAACCAGCCTGTTACGCCGGCAACTATTGAAAACCCGCAACAAATTAAAGACGCCAAAACGTGCCTTGATGAGTTACACAAGTTTGTATTTCAGCTGGAGAGTAAGGGTGCGGTAAATCGCTCCCAAGCGGATGCGCATCGAAATTTAATAAAACAATTACTGCTGCAATTAACGGTTGATGCGTATCTTTTATCTGGCAAACAGGCGCGCCAAGCCAACAAAACACGTTTGGCCATTCATTATTTTAGCCTGGCACACAAATTATTGAGCAAAGAAAGCAAAGGCGGCACGCAGGATAAAAAAATCAGCAGCCTCGCCCAAATAATAACCGAGCTTGAAAACAAGCTACAAATTGATGAGCCCGGCACGGTGATAAAACCCGGTACTGAAGCGCCGGAAGCCGAGTGGGATAAGGTTAAACCGGAGGAATCCTGGAAGAAAAAACAGGTGTACGATTAATCATCCTGTGCAACAAAACCTAAAGACGCTGAATTCACACAATAACGCAACCCTGAAGGCTCAGGCCCATCGGGAAATACATGGCCCAAATGGCTATCACAATGCCCGCAAAGGATTTCCACCCGGCGCATCACAAGGCTTTCATCGGCTGCTTCATTAATAATACCTGGGCTGATCGGCGCAAAAAAACTCGGCCAGCCAGAGCCGGAATCGTATTTGGCTTGCGCATTAAAAAGCGGCACACCACAACAGCGGCACATATAAGTGCCAGCGGCTTTGTGGTCCCAGTAGCGGCCCGTAAATGCGCGCTCAGTGCCTTTTTGGCGGCAAATTCGGAACTCATCCTCAGAGAGGATTTGCCGCCAGTACTCATCGTTTTTTAGTTGGCTATCTGACATAATCCGCACCCACCCCACAGTTAATGACTGATCAATTTTTTGGATTAAATCGCTAAAAGGCTCGCAATGCAACGTATACCCAAATCAAAAAAATTAGAGGGCGTGTGCTACGACATACGCGGCCCCGTGCTCGACTACGCCAACCGCTTAGAAGAAGACGGCCACAAGATTTTGAAGCTGAATATCGGCAACCCCGCCCCTTTTGGTTTTGATGCGCCGGATGAAATTATTGCCGATGTTATTCACAACATGCGCGGCGCCCAGGGCTACACCCACAGCAAAGGCTTATTTCAAGCCCGCAAAGCTATCATGCAAGAATGCCAACGGCTGGCCGTGCCGAATGTGGACATCGACGATATTTTCCTCGGCAACGGTGTGAGCGAACTGATTGTAATGGCCTGCCAGGCCCTATTAAATTCTGGCGATGAAGTATTAGTGCCTTCGCCGGATTACCCCTTGTGGACTGCTGCGGTAAACCTCGCAGGCGGCAAAGCCGTGCATTACCTGTGCGACGAAAACGCCGACTGGTTCCCCGACCTTGCCGACATCCGCGCGAAGATCACCAGCCGCACCCGCGCCATTGTGGTTATTAACCCGAACAACCCCACGGGCGCCGTATACAGCCAAGAATTATTAGAGCAAATCGTGCAAATTGCGCGGGAACACCATTTGGTGATTTTCGCCGACGAGATTTACAGCAAAATTCTCTACGACGACGCGCAATTTATTCCCATGGGGCGTTTGGCCACAGATGTATTGTGTTTAAGCTTTAACGGTTTATCCAAAACCTATCGGTTAGCGGGTTTTCGCTCCGGTTGGGTGGTGATTAGCGGTGCAAAACAGCTCGCCACCGAATATATAAAAGGCATTGAAATGCTGGCCTCCATGCGTTTATGCGCGAATGTACCCGCGATGTTTGCCGTACAAACTGCACTCGGCGGCTACCAAAGTATTAATGAATTAATTTTACCCGGCGGGCGTTTATTGGAGCAGCGCGATGCCGCCTACAATTCCCTTGTTGCAATTCCTGGCATTAGCTGTGTAAAACCCAAAGGCTCGATTTATTTATTCCCCAAAATTGATCGCTCTATTTATAAATATTCCGACGATCAACAATTGGTGTTGGATTTTTTAATTCAGCAAAAAGTTTTGTTGGTGCAGGGCACCGCTTTTAATTGGCCGGAGCCTGACCACTTGCGTATTGTATTTTTGCCGGTGAAAGATGAAATTAATAAAGCGATTGGGAAATTGGGGGAGTTTTTGGCGGGGTATCATCCGCTGGATGCTTGAGGCGTTTAGGTATTCACTCAGAAATACAATTTCCGCATTGAATAACCGCAATAAGTCAGCAGGCCTGAACGTTTTTTATGGCATAGCCATTTGAAAATAGCCATTTG
>JBEGTZ010000111.1:0-18308 GCA_041179125.1 Pseudomonadota bacterium
CACCTTTGGATTTATTAGCGAAAAATACCGACGCGCCCCCTGTGCCAGAAAATAAAACAATACCCTCCACAGCAACTCAAGTGACTTCGGTTGTGGCCAGTACAGCGAATTGGCCAGTCAGTATTTCCACTCAAGGGGAGGTTGTACCCTGGGAAATAATAATGTTAAGTGCAAAAACCAATGGCGTGGGGGCTACAGAAATTTCTGTGCTGGAGGGGGAGCGTGTGCAAAAAGGGCAATTATTGGCGCGGTTTGATGACCGTTTGCTGCGGGCGGAATTAGCGCAAGCGCGTGCCAATTTAGCCTTTGCCGAAGCCGATTTACAGCAGGCCAAGACCCATTTAAAACGTGCCGAAACACTCAAACAAAAACAAACATTGAGTGAGCAAGAATTTGATTTAATTGCCACGCGTGCAAGTACAGCTCAAGCCGCTCGCGATCAATCCGCAGCGGCACTTACCTTGGCTGATATTAAATTATCCGATGCTGTTATTTATGCCCCGGATGATGGAACTATTTTGGAGCGCAATTTAGATTTAGGCCAAGTTCCCTCTGGTGGGGCTGTATTGTTTCGTCTGGCGCGGCAACATAAATTGGAGTGGCTGGCACAGGTTGATGCCGCCCAACTACCGAAAATAAAAACCAATATGACGGCTGAAATAAATAGCACTTCAAATATTGGAACGGCTACAAAAACAATTGCGGGTACAGTGCGCAGCGTTTCAAGCCAGTTAAATAAAAATTCACGCCTGGCTAATGTGCGCGTGCTGCTAGAGGGAGTACCTGAGTTGGCAGTCAATGCCTATGTTGAGGGTAAAATTTTTATTGCTAACACCGCAGCCATAGTCGTGCCCGCTAATTGTTTGGTAATCAAAGATGGTAAAACTTGGTTGTTTCGAATAAAAAATAATACAGCTGAACAAGTGCTGGTAAGCCTTGGGCGCCGTCATGAAGATAAAATAGAAATTATCAATAATATTTCTATTGGTGATGTTTTGGCGCAAGAAGGTGCGGGTTTTTTAAATGATGGCGACAAAGTAACAATATTAACCGCACCATTAAAATCAGCTGGAGCTAATTAAATGAATTTAGCTACCTGGTCACTGCGCAATCCCAGCGCAGCCATTCTTATTTTTATACTGCTCACTTTTGCGGGCTTGTGGGGCTTTCATAAGCTGAACATACAGGATTTCCCGGATTTGGATTTTCCTATGGTGAGTGTTTCACTCAGCCAACCCGGTGCGGCGCCCGCACAATTAGAAACAGAAGTCGCGCGCAAGGTGGAGGACGCTTTAGCTAATTTACAATTGTTGCGCCATACCTACACAACCGTCTCGCGGGGCAATGTAAGCCTCGTCATTGAATTTGATTTTGCCAAAAATATTGTAGAGGCCGTCGCTGAAGTTAAATCTGCACTGGATGGTATTCGTAGTGATTTGCCGCCAGAATTATTGGAGCCGCAAGTCACCAAAGTAAATCTGGGGTCGGATAATCCCACTTTAACCTATGCGGTCTCCAGCACTAATATGTCTGAAGAAGCACTGTCGTGGTATGTGGATAATACACTTGGAAAAAAACTTAAATCATCGCGTGGTGTAGGTGAATTTAAGCGTTTTGGTGGTGTTAATCGCGAAGTTCAAGTGCTGGTAGACCCTGTTAAGCTTAATGCGTTGGGGGTAACGGCCACCGATATTTCACATACCATTAAACAAATTCAACAAGAAAATTCATCAGGGCGCAGCCAATTAGGCGGGGTGGAGCAGGGTGTGCGCACCATAGCTACTTTAAAAACGGTGGCCGAATTAGAGCAATTACCCATTGTATTAAATAACAATTCAAACAGTGCAAATACTGTTCTGCGCTTGGGGCAGGTGGCTACTGTAATAGATACCTTTGCAGAGCCTACCCAAGCTGCGGCATTAAACGGCAAAGCGGCCATTGGTTTTCAAGTATTTAGAGCCAAAGGTTTTGATGAAACCCGCTTGGTGGTGGATATTGATAATGTAGTAAAAGAATTGGCGGCACAAAATCCTGATGTAACATTTAATTTAATTCGCTCCACCGTGCCAAAAATTTTAGAGCAGTATCAAGGCTCAATGAATATGCTGTATGAGGGCGCTTTGCTGGCCATTATTGTTATATGGTTTTTTTTGCGGGATTGGCGCGCAACCTTAATCGGTGCAATTGCGCTGCCCTTGTCGATTATTCCTACCTTTGCGTTAATGTCTTGGGCCGGCTTTTCTATTAACACCATTACACTGCTGGCAATGGCTGTTGTGGTGGGTGTTTTGGTGGATGATGCTATTGTGGAGGTTGAAAATATTGCCCGCCATCAAAGTATGGGAAAAACGGTAAAACAAGCCACCATTGATGCAGTAAATGAAATTGCCCTGGCTGTAGTGGCTACCACGGCCACCTTAGTGGTGGTTTTTTTGCCTACGGCATTAATGAGTGGAATCCCTGGTTTAGTATTTAAACAATTTGGTTGGACACTGGTAATTGCCGTATTAATTTCATTATTAGTCGCGCGGATTATCACCCCAATGACCGCCATTTTTTTATTGAAAAATCTGTCACCCGCCCAGCAATCGCACACTGAATCACATGGCCGGTTTTTTCTATTCTATTTAACCGCCGCCGACTGGTGTTTGCGCCATCGTAAAACCACATTATTAGCTGGCACATTATTCTTTTTTGCTTCAATAGCGTTAGCATCTATTTTACCTTCTGGGTTTATTCCGGCGGCAGATGAAGGCATGACATTTGTTCGCCTTGAAACACCACCGGGCACCAGTTTAAACACCACTGAATTAAAAGCAGAGGAGGTGCGCAAGGCTATTGTTGATGTTCCGGGTATCACGCAGGTATTTTCTACTGTGGGTGCTATTGCACAACAAGGTGCTATTAACGAAGTGCGAAAAGCCACACTGATGGTGGTTTTTTCTGAGCGAGGAGCGCGGCCATCACAAACCGAAATAGAAAAAAATATTCGCACACGATTGCACGCTACAGCGGGTATAAAATACTCGGTTGGTGCCGGTGGGCCAGGAGAAAAACTAGAGTTATTGCTCACCGGTGACGATCCGTTTTCTTTAATGACCAACGCACGCATCATTGAGCAAGAAATTCGTGGGTTGGGTTATTTAAATGGAATTACCTCAACGGCTAGTTTAGAGCAGCAAGAAATTCAAATAATTCCCAATGCATATCAAGCGGGCGAACGTGGCGTGACGACGCAAACAATTGGCGAAACCCTTCGTATTGCATTGTCCGGTGATTATGACGCAACGCTCGCTAAATTAAATTTGGATCAGCGCCAGCTGGATATACGCGTTATGTTTGCACAGCATTTACGCCAAGATGCTGAAACCATCGGTAATTTACGTGTGCGTTCGAGCGAAGGCTTGGTGCCACTTAATACATTGGCGCGGGTTGAGTTAAGTAGCGCACCATCGCAAATTTTACGCCGTGATCGTCAACAGCAAATTACAATTTCAGCAGATTTAGGTGGGCACGCTTTGGGTGAAGCACTCAATGATGTAAAAGCTTTGCCCAGTATGAAATCGCTGCCCCGTTCAGTGCAATTAATTGAAGGCGGTGATGCTGAAATCATGGTGGATTTATTTATGGGTTTTGTTATAGCGTTGTTAACTGGCGTTTTTTGTGTTTATGCTGTTTTAGTTTTGTTATTTAAAAACTGGCTGCAACCTATAACGATTTTATCGGCAGTTCCGCTTTCGGTGGGCGGGGCATTTATTGCGCTATTGTTGGCAGGCTCTGAATTGGGTTTGCCTGCCATGATTGGTTTGGTGATGTTGTTAGGTATCGTCACCAAAAACTCAATTTTATTGGTGGATTTTTCTATTGTATCCATGCAGCAGCCACATCAATCAAAAAATGCGGCCATTTTAAGCGCCTGCTCCAAACGCGCACGCCCAGTGCTTATGACCAGTGTGGCGATGATTGCCGGTATGCTGCCTTTAGCCCTGGGTTTTGGGGGTGATGCAAGTTTTCGTCAGCCGATGGCTATAGCGGTAATCGGTGGTTTAATTACTTCCACGGCTTTGAGTTTATTGGTTGTGCCGGTGGTGTTTTCGTATATGACAGGGCTTGAGCAGCGCTTAAAAAAGCGTTTTGTTAAAAATGAGTTACACCGGGTCGATTGAATGTGCGCCCCGTTTGCCCTGTGGGGCGCGATTCATCGCGCCTTGGTCGATCATTTTCCCAGGTATTTAAATTGCGCCCCTACGAAAATAGAAAATGTTCTGAATGGTTGCAATAAATGTAACAAAAATTAACGCTCAAGCTCTTTAAGCCGCGCCTCAAGTGCCGCCAAACTTTCATTAAGAATTGGAATTTTATCGGCATCACTTGTGGATATACGAAGGTGTAATTGCTGTATGCGTTTTTCAATGGATTCTTTTAAGGCCTGTTGTTTTTCTTCCGGTGACTGCTGTTTTTTTGCTGCTAATCGCGCTAAAGCTTGTTCTGCGGCGGCAAGTGTTGCGGCATCAGGCTGTGTGGGTGTTGTAGGCAGTGTGTTTAAATCTAGGGTGGCCTGCTGAATTTTTTGTTGCAGTTTTTGCACCGCAAGCGTTAACGCACTAAGGCTTGGGGCATTTGTTTTTTCGGCCTCACGCAGTTTTTCTTCTGTAATGGTTAATTGTTTTTTTAGGGTGTTCAGTGCTTGTTCCGCTTGCTGGTGTGGGCTTGCCTGTAATTTTTGGGTGAGTTTTGCACTCTGTGTATGGGCGTTTGATTCAGCCAGTTTTTGTTCCGCTTCATTTAAACGTAATTGAGCTTGTTTAATGCTGGCGGCCAGTTTTTCCTTGCGGGCTGGAATTTTTTCCTCTTCGGCTTGAAGCGTTAAACGCAATAAACGCTCCTGCGCACTTTGTTTGTGGCGGTTTAATTTTGCTTCAATGTCTTGTGTGGGTTGTTCTTTTTGTGTTGTTTCACTCGGTGTGGGTGCTGCCTGTTTTAATTGTGCCTGAATAGTGGTATTGGCAGTTTGGCGCGCTTGGCGTTTGGCGTTTTTTTCAATTTCTGCTTGTTGTACCCGCGTTTGGTGGGCTTCAAAACGCGTGCGCGCTTGGTCGGCTTTAGTTTTTTTAAATTCTAGCGTGCGAATTTCTGCCTTGGCGTGGCGGTAATACTGCACCAGTGGAATAGCACTTGGGCAGACATAACTACAGGCGCCGCATTCGATGCAGTCAAATAAATTATGATTTTTTAAGCGGTTGAAATCTTGGTTTTTTGCGTACCAAAATAATTGTTGCGGTAATAATTGCGCGGGACACACGCTGTCGCACTGGCCGCAGCGGATACAAGGCGCTTCCATTGGGGGGGCGGGCATTTCATCTGTGCTGGCTGCAATCACACAATTACTGGTTTTACCCAGCGCTGCATGGGCGTTTAGGTTAAACCCCATCAATGGCCCACCTAAAATAAGCAGCCCATTATTATTTTTATCCCAACCTAATTGATTTAATAAAAAATTTACCGGCGTGCCAATTTTTACCCAAACATTGTTTTGTTGTTTAAGTGCGTTACCTGTAAATGTAGTTGCGCGCTCAATGAGCGGTTCACCCCAGCGCACTGCTCGCCATACGGCGCGCACGGTGGCAACATTTATAATCATCAAACCCAAGCTTGCCGCTTGTTGGCCGGAAGGCACTTGTTGCCCGGTGAGAATTTGCACCAATTGTTTGCTGCCACCGGAAGGATAAATGGTGGGGAGCGTGGTCAGCTCAATATGTGGCGCTGTGTTTTTAGGTAAAGCCTTATAAATATTTTTAATCGCCAGTGGTTTATTATCTTCAATGGCTATTTGGATTTTACTGGCACCTAATAGGTGTGCGCACAATAAGGCGCCGGAAATAATATCGTCTGCTTCTTCCTGCATTAAACAGTCATCAGCGGTAATATAAGGCTCACATTCGGTGCCGTTGATAATTAAAGTGTGAATAGGAAATGGCGTGGCCAATTTAGCTGCGGTGGGAAACCCGGCTCCTCCCATGCCACAAATTCCAGCTTTTTGAATTAATGTTAAAAGTGTAGTTTTTTCAAGCTTAAAGGGTTCTGCATTAGGTGTAAGAGGACACCACTGGTCTAACCCATCACTTATTAATTCTAAATGCGCACCTAAATTGCCAGATGGATGATTTAACGGCCGTTGTGTAATAGCACCAATAACCCCTGATGTAGGGGCGTGTAATGGTACGGCATGGTTATTTTTATTGTTTTTACTCTCTGCAATTAATTGGCCTTTTTTTACCTGGGCGCCCGTTGTTACCAGCGGTTGCAGTGGCTCGCCTAATTGTGCGCCGCGATCTTGAAATAAACTTAAATAAAAACACTCAGGAGTCGGCAGGCGAATTATGGGTTTATTTTGGGTTTGTTGTTTATTTTGCGGTGGATGAATGCCGCCACTAATGGGCCAGAGTTTATTCATGATGTACGGCTGCTGGCAATGATGTGCGCGGAAGGGTTTGACCAAGGCAAAAATTGTATCGGTGTTTCAAGTGGACGCATTTCAATACAATCAACAGGGCAGGGGTCTAGGCATAAATCACAGCCTGTGCATTCGCTGGCAATAACCGTGTGCATTAATTTTGCGGCGCCCAGAATGGCATCCACAGGGCAAGCCTGAATACATTTAGTGCAGCCGATGCATTCATCTTCACGAATAAATGCCACGGTATTTACGCTGCTCGCCACTCCGTGTTCTGCATCTAAGGGCAGGGGTTCTACACCCAATAAATGCGCCAGCGCATTAATGGTATCTTGGCCACCGGGTGGGCAGCGGTTGATGGATTCGCCGTTTGCAATGGCTTGTGCATAGGGGCGGCAGCCGGGGTGGCCGCATTGGCCGCACTGAGTTTGCGGTAAAATTGCATCTATTTGTTCTACTATTGGGTCGCCTTCTACCCTAAAACGCAATGCGGCAAAACCCAATAACAAACCGCAAAAAAAACATAATCCACCAAGGGCAATTAATGCGCTAAGCCAGGGGGGTTGAAGAATAAATTGTCCAAGCGTTATTTCGCTAAAAAATGCCATTGTTAAACCAAACCTGAAAAACCCATAAATGCCAGCGACATTAAACCCGCTGTAATCATGGCTAAGGCTGGGCCTTTAAATGCTTGTGGTGTATCGGCAAAGGCTATGCGTTCACGCATGGCGGAAAAACACACTAATACCAAGGAAAATCCAAGCCCGGCACCCAGACCATAAATCCCCGCTTGGAAAAAACTCAATGTTTTATTCGCATTTTGTAAGCACAACCCCAGTACCGCACAATTTGTAGTGATTAGGGGTAAATAAACACCCAGTACGCGGTACAACAGCGGACTGAATTTTTCAATAAATAATTTAGCAAACTGCACCACCGCTGCAATGACTACAATAAAACAAATTGTGCGTAAAAAAGGTATTTGCAGGGGCAATAAAATCCACTGGTCGACCAAATAACAACACAGGCTGGCCAGTGTTAATACAAATGTAGTGGCCGCGCCCATGCCAAGCGCAGATGATGTTTGATTAGAAACCCCCATAAACGGGCACAGGCCTAAAAATTGTACGAGTACAAAATTATTCACCAATACCATGCTTAACAAAATTAGCCAAAATTCCATTGCGCTTACATCACCTTCATGCCAGGTTCGGCGCCTGCATGGGGCTCTAAAATAAATAAATCTTTTCCACCGGGGCCTGCGGCTAATACCATGCCTTCGCTCATGCCGAATTTCATTTTACGCGGCGCTAAATTGGCTACCATTACGGTATGTTTGCCGATTAAATCTTCCGGGGCATAGGCGCTTTTTATGCCTGCAAATACCTGTCGGTGCTCGCCGCCTAAACTTAATTCTAGGCGCAATAATTTATCGGCGCCGGTTACAGCTTCGGCATGAATAATTTTGGCTACGCGCAAATCAATCTTGGCAAAATCGGCATAATCGATTTGTGCGGCAATAGGGTCGCGTGCCAACCAACCGCTTGGCGTTTCAGCTTCTGCAGTGGCGGTTGCTGGCGCTTCTGATTTACTGGCGTCAACCATTTTATTTATTTTGTCTGCTTCGATGCGTTGTAACAGCGGTTTAAAAGGGTTTATTTTTTGGCCGTGTAAATATTGAGGGGGTGTTTGTAAGTGTAACGTCACACCCAAAAATTCTTCTGCCTGCATGGCCATTTCGGGTAATACGGGTTTTAAGTAGGCCATTAAGGCTGCAAATAAATTAATGCCTAGGCTGCATATAGCTATTACTTGTTGCTCTTGGCCTTCTTGTTTGGCTAAGGCCCAGGGTGCATTAGCGGCAATAAACTCATTGGCGGCATCGGCAAGTGTCATAATTTCGCGCATGGCTTTGCCAAATTCACGCGCTTCATACAATTGTGTAATAGGGCCGTAAGCGTCCTGCGCGCGCTGCCACAGTGGCGGTTCAATCGGTGTGCTGTCCAGTTCACCGGCATTAAATTTGTGAATAAAATTGGCGCAACGGCTGGCGATATTAACCACCTTGCCGACTAAATCTGAATTAACACGGCTGATGAAATCTTCTAGGTTTAAGTCGATATCTTCAATGCCCGCAGTTAATTTGCTGGCAAAATAATACCGCAAATATTCGGGGTTTAAATGCTCAAGGTAGGTGCGTGCATTAATAAATGTGCCGCGAGATTTACTCATTTTTTTGCCATCCACGGTTAAAAAGCCGTGGCAAAAAACCTGTGTGGGTGTGCGGAAATTGGCAGAATGCAACATGGCGGGCCAAAATAACCCGTGGAAATTAATAATATCTTTGCCAATAAAATGATACAGCTCCGCTGTGCTATCCGCCTGCCAGTAGCTATTAAAATCTATATTGTGCTGTTGGCAATAATATTGGTGGGACGCCATATAACCAATGGGCGCATCCAACCACACATAAAAATATTTACCGGGTTCGCCGGGAATTTCAAAACCAAAATACGGCGCGTCGCGGGAAATATCCCATTCTTGTAAACCGCCTTCAATCCATTCGGCCAATTTATTGGCTACCTCAGGCGCTAAATGGCCAGCACGGGTCCAGTCGCGTAAAAATTCACTAAATGCAGGAAGTGCAAAAAATAGGTGTTTAGATTCTTGTGCAACCGGTGTTGCTCCGGAATACATGGAGATCGGATTAATAAGTTCCATCGGTGCATAAGTGGCACCACAGGCTTCGCAATTATCGCCGTATTGGTCGGCTGTTTTGCATTTTGGGCAAGTGCCTTTAATGTAGCGATCGGCTAAAAAAATATTTTTTACCGGGTCAAAGGCTTGCACAATGGTGCGTTCATTAATATGGCCATTGGCTTTTAAGCGCATATAAATTAATTCCGAAAGCGCTTTGTTTTCCACCGAATGCGTGGAATGGTAATGGTCGAAATTAATAGAAAACCCGGCAAAATCGGCCATGTGCTCAGCTTTTACCCGTTCGATCTGTTCTTCACTGCTGATGCCGAGTTTTTCCGCCGCCAACATAATGGCCGTGCCGTGGGCGTCGTCGGCACACACAAAAGTGATGTGTTGGCCGCGCATTTTTTGAAATCGCACCCAAATATCCGCTTGGATATGCTCCACCATGTGGCCTAAATGAATAGAGCCATTAGCGTAGGGGAGGGCGCAGGTTACTAAAATTGTACGAACAGACATGAAAAAAGCACCTTAGAAGGCCAATAAAAAGGCCGCGACTATAGCAGTTTGGCGCTGCCCGGTCAGCCTTTCGGGCCGTTATGAAACGGTGCGGTTTTTTTGCAACTGTTGCTCAATCCAATCCACCGCATCCGCCAGATGTCGAATGCTCACCACACGCGGATGTTCATCGGTTGCATGTAAACGCAAGCATTTAAGCGATGCCGCCCGCGCGGATGCTTCACCGGCATTGCTGTCTTCTATGGCAATGGCGTGTTCCGGCGTTATTTTTAATTGATGTAACGCAAATTGGTACACATCCGGTGCGGGTTTATTATTTTGCACATCATCTTTGCTTGCGACTGTGGTAATCCAGCGGTCAAGGCCGTGGACACTCAGCGAACGGGTAATTTCTTTACGGCCCGCGCCACTGGCTACCGCTAATTTAAGCCCAGCATCAAAACAAAAACGCACTAATTCCTCGGCGTGGGGCATTAATGGAAATGCATCTGTTTGTAAAAATGTATCTACAAAGGTTTGTTTGCTCGCGTAAAGGCGTGCGGCATCGGTGGGTAAATTAAAACGGTCAATGATCCACTGGGCGGAGCTGGCCGAAGGAATGCCGGTTAAGTGGTGGACATAATCCGCAAGCGGGAAACTGGCACCGAATGGGGCGATGGCCTGTTGCCAACACTGGTGGTGGACCGGCTCGGAATTGACCAAGGTGCCATCGTGGTCAAAAATCACGGCAAATAATGGATGTGTCATAGAAGTGCTTTCCGCAAAAAGATTAAGGTTCACAGGTTTGCGGCGGCATTCTATACTGCTGCGCTTCCCAAGGCCTCATTGGGCCGATTATTGAATAGCGCGTCTAAAAATGTATTTTTAGCGCTGCCCTAAGCTACTCAGGTACGTGTGTGACCCATTTTTTTATTCCTGTATTTATTAGTTTGTTTCTGCTCAGCCTTTTTGGCTGTGCCGCGAATGATGTCAAAATGAACCAGCTGAGCGAAGGCCAAAACCGTCAGGCGGAGCAATTAAATAACCAACAACAGCTGTTGAAAAATCAGAGCGAACAACTTAGCGCACTCAGCCAACAACAAACCCAAGCCACCCAGGCTATTGCCGATATAGCCGCGCAAATGCGTATGACGAATATGCAATTGAGCAGCTTAAGTTTTAATAATACAACCGTGCCTGCCAATATAATTCCCACACCTGAAGCAGTTGAAACACCGAGTAAAAAAAACCGTAAAGAAGCAAAACCCAAAACCGAGCCTGAAAATAATAAAGATTCTGCAAAATTAATTATTGGCCGGGTTGAATGGGTATGGCTTGAAGCCTTAAATAAAAAATTAAAAGCCCGTGTGGATACCGGCGCTACCTTATCTTCAATTCACGCTACAAAAATTGAACGCTTTGAACGGGATGGCAAAAATTGGGTGCGTTTTACTATGCGTGTTAATGCCGAAGGTGAGCAGGGGATGAGTGAAAAAGACCAAACCTTTGAAACGCCGTTGGCCCGCAACGCAAAAATCCGTCAGGCCTCATCGGAAGAAATAGATGCACGCCCGGTGGTGCGGCTGCGTATGCGCCTGGGGCATTTAGAGGAAGATGTAGATTTCACCCTGACCAACCGCGCTGAAATGAATTACCCCATATTATTAGGTAGGCGTTTTTTGCAGGATATTGCGGTGGTTGATGTGGCGCTAAAATTTACGCAAAGCCTAGAAATTAAGGAAAAACCATGAAATCCAGCGCATCGTCCGTTTATGTGTTGGCCGTTTTATTATTGTTATTAGGTGCAGCATTAAGTGTTTACCGGCACGTGACTTTTGAGGTGCCTTGGCTTCCCGGTGAGCAGCGCACTATTTGGTCCATCGAAGCTAAAGTGGATTTTAATAGCCAAGATGCACCGGTAAAAGCGTCCTTCGCAACACCGGATAATCAACCGGGTTTTGAGCGTTTAAGTGAGCGCACCGCAAGCCCCGGTTTTGGTTTGGCTTTTGTGGATGACCAGGGCGCACGCCGCGCGGAATGGTCAATCCGCCAAGCCTCTGGCCCGCAAACCTTGTATTACCAAGTGGATATGCTGGCCAAGCCGGAATCCCTCGGCGAAACCCAAGCTATTCCACCCTCGCTGCGCTTGGTGACACACACAGGGCCGCAAGCGGCGGCAGCTAAAGAATTATTAGACCGTGCTAAATCGCGCTCTGCAGATGCTTACACACTAACCCGCGAATTAATCAACGAATTTAATAGCCAAACCCAATTAGCACAATTATTAAACCACACACAAAAACGTATGGTGTGGTTGGTGGATTTATTAAATCAAGCCGGTGTGCCCGCGCGCGAAGTATTGGTGCTTAATTTAGAAGATGGCCGCAGAAGACAAAACTTAAGCGGCATGTTGCAGGTATTTGAAGGCGACCGTTATCAAATATTTAATAGTGAAACCGCTGAACAAGGGCAAAATACCAACCAACTTATTTGGCAGGCTCACGCAGGCGCATTATTAGATTTAGCTGGGGGTTCTCGCTCTAAAGTGCATTTTTCTATTATCAAACAAGAAGTTTCTGTAAGCCGTGTTCTGCGTGAAAAAAATATGAGCGAACGCAACTTGCTTGATTTCTCTGTGCATTCGCTGCCATTGGAAGATCAAGCTTTATTTAAAGGCATACTGTTGATCCCCGTGGGTGTGTTGATTGTAGTTTTTATGCGTATTTTAGTGGGCATTCGCACCTCCGGTACCTTTATGCCGGTGTTAATTGCTATGGCATTTATTCAAACAAGCCTGGTGCCTGGGCTTATTGGTTTTATTTTAATTGTGGGTGTGGGGTTGGTTATTCGCTCTTATTTATCCCGGCATAATTTATTGTTGGTGGCGCGTATTTCGGCGGTTATTATTACCGTTATTATATTAATCGCTATATTTTCTATATTGGCTTACCGTTTAGGCCTTACTGAAGGGTTAAAAATTACCTTTTTCCCAATGATTATTCTCAGTTGGACCATCGAGAGAATCTCCATTTTATGGGAAGAAGACGGCCCCAGCGAAGTGCTTACCCAGGTGGGGGGCAGTTTGTGTGTGGCGGTATTGGCCTATGCAGTAATGAACAATAATTTAGTGCAGCACCTAACGTTTAATTTTTTAGGGCTGCAATTTGTATTTATGGCGGCTGTTTTATTATGCGGCAACTATACCGGCTACCGTTTAACGGAATTGCGCCGCTTTAAACCGTTTATAGGGCGCGCACACTAATGTTTGGTATTGCCAAGGGTTTTACTCAGTGCTGGAGCAGCACTGCCTATGGTCAATTAGCCATGCAGGGCGTGCTGGGGATGAACCGCCGCAATCACTCGTATATTGCACGCTATAACCCACGGCATTTATATCCCTTGGTGGATGATAAATTAAAAACAAAACGCCTCGCCGAAGAATATTCTGTGCGTGTGCCGCAGCTTATCGGTGCCATTGAAAACCAACACGATTGTATTTTACTGGAATCCTTAGTTAAATCGCATAAGGGTTTTTGTATAAAACCGTGCAAAGGCTCTGGGGGTAAAGGGATTATTGTAATTACGGATCGCACAGCAGAAGGTTTTATTAAAGCCAATGGGCAGGTAGTGAGTGCGCTTAATTTACAGCGGCATATATCGAATATATTAGCCGGGTTATTTTCTTTAGGCGGCAAAGCGGATATCGCCTTAATAGAAACCCTCATTCACACCGATACACGTATGCGTGCATTTACCCACGAAGGCGTGCCCGATTTACGTGTCATTGTTTTTTGTGGTTTCCCCGTTATGGCTATGATGCGGCTTTCGTGTAAAGCCTCCGGTGGCAAAGCGAATTTGCACCAAGGTGCTGTGGGTGTGGGCATTGATATTAAAACCGGCAAAGCCGTAAACGCCATTCAAAATGGTGGAATAATTCAATATCACCCAGACACCCAACAGGAATTATCCGTACTCCAAGTGCCCGCCTGGCAGGAATTATTAGAACTCGCCTGTGGTTGTTACGATATGACCGGCCTTGGGTATTTAGGGGTGGATTTAGTCTTAGACCGCGACCAGGGGCCATTATTATTAGAGCTAAATGCACGCCCCGGCTTGTCAATTCAACTGGCGAATAAAGCAGGTTTGTTGCCGCGTTTACAGGCGGTAGAACAATTAAAAAAAATAGAACGTTACACCAATTTAGAGCGTGTAGCCTTTGCCCGTGAACACTTTGCAGCCCTATGAACTCCCCTTTACCACGTCATTTTTTATTGGCTAAACCGGGTGCTGAAGAATCCTACCCTTTCACCCCGGATGCACCCGTTTTTAAAGTGGTAAACAAAATTTTTGCCATTGGTTTTAACAAAGAAAATAAATGGTATTTAAATTTAAAAATAACCCCTGAAGAAGGCGCCATACTATGCAGCCTTTTTGCTGCCATTAAACCCGGCTACCACATGAATAAACGCCATTGGATTACCGTGGATATAAATGGAGACTTACCCTCTTGGGAGGTGGAGCGGTTGATCGGTGTTTCATACGATTTAATTATCAGTAAACTTTCCAAAAAACAACGTTTACAGCTTATTGGGGCAAGCGGTGATTAGCTTGGGTTTATGGCTAAACCAAATTACAGCCAGCTCGTTGGCTGAATATTGTGCTGCACAAATGAATATTCCGGTGTGTACTCAAAAGCCCACCGGGGTTGAATATATTTTAGAATTTTCTGAAACGGCTGTGCAGTTACACGCCTGTAACCACGAAAATTACAAGCCATTAAAGTTAGATTTTACCCTGGGCGGCGCCGCCCATCGGCGCAAATTTGGCGGCGGGGCAGGGCAAATGATTGCCAAAGCCGCAGGCCTTAGCGGCAAAATCACGCCGCATATATTCGACGCCACCGCAGGTTTAGGCGGCGATGGATTTGTATTAGCGTGTTTAGGCTGCCGTGTCACCCTTATGGAGCGCTCGCCTATTGCCTATGTATTATTGGCCGACGCACTAAACCGTGCGTGTGTTTATGCCCAGCAGTGTGATGCTGAATTGTTAGAAATAATACAACGCATACAATTATTACCTGGCGACAGCATAGAACATTTAAAAACCTATGCGGGCTATTATCCGGTTATCTACCTAGACCCCATGTTCCCCGAGCGACAAAAAACCGCAGCGGTTAAAAAAGAAATGCAATTATTCCATGCGCTCATTGGCAAAGACGAAGATAGCGCAGAATTATTCAACAACGCGCTAGAAAAAACCTGGTGCCGCCTAATAGTAAAACGCCCACGCCTTGCCCCCCCTTTAAATAACACCCGTGTTGATTTAACCCTTGAAGGGAAATCCTGTCGGTTTGATATTTATACACGCAGGAAAATTACTCTGGAAACACTGGCGGCTTGTGGTGATGAATAAACCTTAACCCCTCAGTTGATGGCCCAGGTTATACCGCAGAATAAAAACCGGCGCCCAAAGTAGAAATCTTTGGCGCCGGTTTTTATTTTTAGTTGGATCGGGAAATGGGGAACTTATAAAACTGGTTTGCCCATTCAGTAGTCCAAACGGTTGGCTCTAAATAAACGTTTTTATCTTTCCCAAGCAACATACCTGTTTTAATTTTTCCCATGGCTTCTAAATAAACCCTGCGGTCAGCTTCTATTTTTGCGCGCATGACACTGGAAGGTTTATACAATTCTTTAACTCGGTTAACCGTGGTTTCATTTTTTATCCAACCATCCACACCCAGTTTACCTTTTGGCAAACGGGCATTGTTTTCATCTACCCAATCACGCAAATTATTATTGCCACGGTTCATGCCATCTTCATGGCACCCCATACAAGAATCTGGGCTGCTTAAGCGAATGTCTTTTATTCCCTTGTTTAGTCCCTTGCCTGCAAAATCCTCCAAAATATCATCGGCTACATTTAAATGTTTGCGTGGGTCGCGGGCGATATGAACGTATGTATCCAGGCGGCGTTGATTAAAACCACCATATAAAGCGTAACCATGCATACCATTGGGTAAGCTCCACAGCATTTCACCCTCCAATTGTTGCCCTCCGTCTTTGCCTGAAAAATACCCACCGCCGTTATCGCCATTGCCATCAAAAAGGTTTATTGTCGCCACTAAAGAATAATGTTCCGGTGTTAAACCACCTTGTTGTGCGGCAATAAATTTAGGTAGGGGGTTAGCCCAAAAAGGAAAACGTGTATCGCCTTTGGCGTAAAGCTCATTTACGTTAACGTTGCCCACGCTATAGTTATCCACCACCTTCCAAAAATAATTTCCGCGTCCGGTTTTTTGTGTGGCGCGCCAAAATAAACGCGACTCCACCGCTGCGGATTCTTCAGTGGCCATATAATCATAGGAATCCATCGCTTTAGATTTATCAACAGCTAATTCATCCTCCAAATAATGTGAATAACCTGGAATAGCCATAATGGCCGCGTACACATCGGGGCGCGTTAAGGTGTAGGTTAATTGCGCCGCTTCAGCGTAAATAAAATCCTCAGGCTTAATATAATCCTGGCCATTGCTGCCTTGGCTGCGCACACCGACAAATCCCGGTATATTGGGGGGCATGGATTTAGCATCAGAATAAGCACCCTCAGTATTGCCTCTCAAAATGCGCGCCCAAACCAAACGCGCAAATTTATCGTCTTTAGTTGCAGCCGCTTTTAGTTTGTTTTTCATGGCGCTGAGGTCGTTATAACTGACTGTTTTACCGTTGACATCAACCTTATTTTCAAACGCTAAATCATCATCTGATCCGCCATAAAAAAGTGCAAAATTATTAGCAGAAGTATCAATTAAGGTGTGCCCCCAATAATCGCGAATATCAAAACGGTACAAAATACCCTTGCCATTTACATCCACCGGGTTTGCTATTTCTGGCGCCCAGCGGGCAGCTGTATTTAACGCTTTAGATAAACCCACGCGGGCGTGATTTAAATTTTGTGTGCTCACGCCTTCGTTATGCAGAACATGGAATGAAGTATATTTAATAAATTCTTGTTCGGCTTTGGGGGTTGTGGCTTGATCTTTTTTAATCCACGCCAAAATTTGTTCTTCTGTTATTTTTGTCGCCGCATCCACACCGCGTGGCACTTCGGGCAGCATAGCTTGTACGCCATTCGCCCAAACGCTAATAGCATCCTCCATTTGTTTTCCCGCCGCTTTACAGTTCACATCAAAACAATTGTGGCGATCGATTGCTAAACGGCTGACCAGTTTGGATTGCGCAGGCTCGCGGAAATTAACCCGAGTAAGTGCATATTCATGGGCCAAAACCACATTCACATCGGCATGTAAGGGCGCTTGAGCACCAGTGCCTGTGGTGTTTTCTGTGCTGTGGCAACCCCGGCAATTAGCGCGTAATAGGGGATAAACACTTTGTGTAAATACCGATAACGATTGGTCTTTATCAAAACCCATATCCGCTGTAATGGCCACTTGTTCAGCGTTATAACTCCCGCGCCCATTGGCCAATTCCACAAACCCTTTGCCCAATACCACAAGGCCTGAGGAGGAAGAGTTAGAGGAGCTGGATGAGCTAGACGAGGAACTGGACGAGCTAGACGAGGAGCTGGATGATTTTGGCGTTTCGCCATCACAGGCTGACAAAACCACAGCTGTAGTTAACGCGCCCCCTATACATCGTAAAATATTTTTTTTATCGTTATTCATTTGATGGCTCCGAGATTGGAATTATCCTAAAGCCCCCAGCTGAGCACCCAAAATCTGTGTCATCCGCTGAGGTTTTTAAGGTTGCTTATTCAAATTTCAGATTATGGTGCCAACTCCCCCCTAATCCGCGTGGGAGCTTACAAGATGCCATCATGATTGAACGCGAAGCCTTACTCATTTGGGGTTGTTTTATTGGAAATGAGTAAGGGTTAATGTATGCAGGATGTGGTATTTATTTCCTTTTAAATAAAAAATGGTAACTATTCAGTGTATTAAACATTTTACCCCGTAGGGGCGTGATTCATCGCGCCTGGTTGGATGATTGCGCGAGCTATTTAATTGGGCGCAATGAATTGCGCCACTACGCAAGGATGCGGCACGAAAATAGAAAATGTGCTGAATAGTTACTACTGAATAGTTACTAAAAAATTAAATAAATTTGAGATTAAACCGTAGCATCTTGATAAAGATTTTGTAGCTCTGTTTCGTTGACAACACAATTCCTACCAATTTGTTTTGCTTGATAAAGTGCCATATCGGCGCGAGTAAAAAGGCTGTCTCTATTGTCGTCTGGGGTAAGATAGGCAAGCCCTATACTGACAGATGAGCGAATTTCTTCTATTTCATTCACTGTGGAGCAATACACATTGTGGCGAATTCGGTTGGCCACCATTTGCGCGGCTGGCGCTTGTGTATCACAAAGTATGACTACAAATTCTTCACCGCCAAAACGAAAGGTATGGTCGGTTTGGCGCAGCGATTCTTTAATTATGGCGGCAATGTGAGTAAGAACTTGATCCCCGATGCTGTGCCCCCAGGTATCATTAACACGTTTAAAGTAGTCGATATCAATCACCAGTAGGCTCATTGGCAAGTTATTGCGTTTGGCCAGTTCAATTTCACGTTTTAGCGCCATTTCCATCGCGGCACGGTTGCCTACTTGTGTGAGTGTGTCGCGCAGTGAATTATCCA
>JBEGTZ010000112.1:0-14885 GCA_041179125.1 Pseudomonadota bacterium
AAAATCAAGGGCTTTTTCAAGCCCAGAGCAGACTGTCCTCAAGCCATACTTTTCATTTGCCTGACTCCAAGACCTTTCGGGAATATCACCCCAGTAATGATGCATCATGCACAAATCAAAAATATCCTTTTTCTCTCGATCACAATATCTATCAGCATTGGCCAAAAGCTTGGTGAGAAAACAGGATTCCCGATCAATAAACGGGACAGGAAAAATATCGGTTCTTTGATCTGCACGAAGATCATAATAATCAAAATGAACAAATTCTAACTTTATAGGCTTTGCATCAGGAACCTCAATAAATGCCCTCACTGCATCCCTATCAGATCGAATATCACGAGCAAACGAAATCGTTTCGCCCTCGTTTAAAAGTGCACCAATATCTCTTTCGCCAATATGCTCTCTAACGGCACGATAAGCCTTGGGTGTGGCACAAAAAAAATCTATATCGACAGACTCTCGATACTCTTCAATTTCCAAGGCAATTCGAGTGCCACCGCCAAATAGAATTGAATGCTCCGCCAGATAACTCGCATTAAATTTTTGAAGTACTTGTAAAACACGCTGGTGGTGCAGGCGATGAAACATCATGCTGCCAAGAAAAGCCCGTTGCCATATGCTTGGGTTAGGTGCTCAATCAAATGAGATTCTTGCGGAGTAAGGTGGTGCTGATCAACATAACGCCACCGCTGCTCATACTTAAAAAAGGCATCCTGAGGCTCAATAAGCCTATCTGCCCTATCCCACAGAATGAGATCAAGCTCCGGATAATCTTTTCTATCTATATAAGTAACGTTTTTCATGGCCATCAGCTAAGAGACGGTACAAGCCCGAAGGCGATTGCTATTTCAAACCATTAGCAATTGCTCAAATTTGATTAAAAAGTAGCCCTTATTGACAGGCATGTCAATAAGGCTTCGGATGGCAGGAAAAATGACGGGTTTGAAAACAAGAAAGCCTCCATGGTGGAGGCTTTCTGAGATCTACGTTGCACCGTAGACATTTTGTGGTCAGTAGATTTAAAAGCGAGGCCTTTGTTTTTAAATCTATTGATTTACAAGTAATTAATGGTGCCCGGAGGCGGAATCGAACCACCGACACGGGGATTTTCAATCCCCTGCTCTACCGACTGAGCTATCCGGGCGCTGGTGCTGCTTCAGCGAGGCGCGTATTAAACCCGCCTAAGTCTGGCTCGTCAAGGGACGGGCTGGATTTTTTTATTTTGTTTGTTGTTCAGGCACATAGCCGTCGGCTTGGTCAATCTCTTCGTTGTTTAGGAACTTCTCCATTTGTTCGCTGAGGTATTTACGGTGGGCGGCGTCCATTAGGTTGAGGCGTTTTTCGTTGATGAGACGGGTTTGGTGGGCCATCCATTCGTCCCAGGCTTGCTGGGATACGTTTTCAAACAGGGCTAGGCCTTTGGGGCTGGGGTTTGGGGGGGTGTTTAGGCCGGGCAGTTCGGTTTGGTATTTGCGGCAAAATACGTTTCGTGACATGGGTGTTCCTGGCGATTAAATGTGTTCGAGCAAAAATTTTACCGGGGCGGCAAGGCCGATGGCCGGTGGGGCGCGGCGATCGTACCACAACCAGGTGTCGCCATCTTGCACGCCGGGAGCGCCAGTGACGCGGGCTAAGCGCGGTTGAATGATGAGTTCGTAGTGGCTAAAGCGGTGGCTGAGGGGCGGCAGCGGTTTGAGTGTGTGCAGGGTTTTGATGCTGGGTATGAGCAGGCAGGCATCGGCCAGGGTGGCTTCGTCTTCGAATTCCGGCAGGCTCCATAAGCCACCCCAAAGGCCTTGGGCGGGGCGTTTTTGCAGGAGGATATGGCCTGCGCGGTTTTGTGCCAGCAGCATAAAGCGGGTTTTGCTGGGTAGTGTTTTGGGTGGTTTTTTGCCGGGGTAAAGGTTTTGGGTTTGGGTTTTGTAGGCTTGGCACTGGCTTTTGAGTGGGCAGCGGGGGCATTCCGGCTGGGATTTTTTACACAGAGTGGCACCTATGTCCATCATCACTTGGGTGTAGGCGCGGCAGTGTTCAGCGGGTGCGAGGGATTCGGCGATGGCCCAAAGTTCATTCGCCACAGCGCTGTTGCCGGGCCAGCCGGGTACGGCGGCCACCCGCGCCAGTACGCGTTTGACGTTGCCATCGAGGATAGCGGCGGGCTGGTTGAAGGCGAGGCTACGAATGGCGCCTGCGGTGGAGCGGCCTATGCCGGGCAGGGCGATGAGCGCTTCAAGGCTGGACGGGAAGCCGCCCAGGGCTGCCACTTGCTGGGCGCAGGCGTGTAAGTTGCGGGCGCGGGCGTAGTAGCCAAGGCCGGTCCAGAGGTGCAGCACTTCGTCGAGGGGGGCGCCACTTAAGGCTTCTACGCTGGGGAAGCGTTGGGTGAAGCGTTCGAAGTAGGGGATGACTGTTTCTACTTGTGTTTGTTGCAGCATCACCTCAGACAACCACACCCGGTAGGGGCTGATGTCCTGTTGCCAGGGCAGGTGTTTGCGGCCGTAGGTTTGATACCAGGCTAAGACGGCGCGTTGGAATTTTGTTTTTTTGATCGGTGTCATTGTGTGCAATAATGATAATAATTATTATTTGAATACATGTTTTATCTGGAGTACTGCCTGTGAGCCTATCAGCCTTGCGCATTTGTGCGCTAGTAGTGTTTTCCCTTCTTGCCAGCGCGTGTGAGCGCAGCCCGGATAAGGCCGGGCAGGCCGCCGCCAAGCCGGTGGTGACGCTGTATACCGAGCGCAAAGAGCATTTGATCAAACCCTTGTTGGATGCCTTCACGGCTAAAACTGGGGTTGAGGTGCGCTACATTACGGATGCCGCCGCGCCCTTGATTACGCGCTTGGAGAGCGAAAAAGAAGCTTCGCCCGCAGACATATTAATGACGGTAGATGTGGGCAGTTTGTGGCAGGCGCAAAAGCGCGGGCTGTTTCGCTCGATTGAGTCTGCCAGCTTGCAGGCCGCTATCCCCGCCCATCTGCGCGCTGCCGATAGCTCCTGGTTTGGTCTTTCTTCCCGCGCACGCACGATTATCTACTCCACCGAACGGGTTAAGCCCGCTGAGCTGTCCACTTATGAAGCGCTAGCGGATGAAAAGTGGCGGGGCCGTTTGTGTTTGCGCACGGCCAAAAAGGTTTATAACCAAAGCTTGGTCGCCACCATGATTAGCACGCTGGGGGAGGAAAAAACCGAGGCGGTGGTGAAGGGTTGGGTGGCTAACCTAGCCACCGACCCCTACTCGGATGACAACATGACCATGCAGGCGATTTTGGCGGGCCAGTGTGATGTGGCGCTGGTGAACACCTATTATTTTGGCCGTTTGCAGCTGGATAACCCGAAGACAGCACTGGCGTTGTTTTGGCCGAACCAGAGTGATCGCGGGGTGCATGTGAATATCTCCGGTGCGGGGGTTACACGCTTCGCCAAAAACCCCAAAGATGCCCAGGCGCTGCTGGAATTTTTAGCCACGCCCGAGGCGCAATACACCTTTGCCGAGGCGAACCTGGAATACCCGGTGAACCCGGCGGTAAAAGCGGCGCCGAGTGTGCAAGCTTGGGGTGAATTTAAAGCCGACCAGGTAAATGTGGAATCCGCCGGAACCTTGCAGGAAGCGGCCATTAAGCTGATGGACCGTGCGGGCTACCGATAAGGTTTTATATGAAGCGTGCCGCTTGATTTGCCTGCGATGACCTCGATGAAACGCATCACCTGGGGCTGGTATTTGCCCGCCGGTGCTATGGCGCTGTGGGTGTGCCTGCCGCTGTTGGTGGTGTTGGTCAGCTGGCACAGCCCGCAAACGGAAGTCTGGCGGCATCTTCTGGCCACCGGCCTTGGGCATCTGTTATCGAACACGTTGCTGCTTATGCTTGGGGTTGGGCTGGTGGTGGGCGTTTTGGGCGTGAGCCTCGCCTGGCTCACCGCCGCCTGTGATTTCCCTGGCAGGCGCTTGTTTGATTGGGCGCTGTTGCTGCCCCTGGCGCTGCCCACCTACGTGGTGGCCTTTGTGGCGATGGGCTTGATGAGTTATTCCGGCCCGGTGTTGAGCCTGTGGCGTGACGTATTCGGCCCGCAGGCCTGGTACCCGGACATCCGCCAGGCTGGCGGCGTGGTGTTGGTGATGGGCAGCGTGCTCTACCCCTATGTGTACATGCTGGCGCGGGCGGCGTTTTTGCAGCAGGGCAAAACCCTGGTGGATGCAGCCCGCACCCTGGGGCATACGCCCTGGGTTGGGTTTTTCCGAGTGGCGCTGCCCATAGCGCGGCCAGCGGTGTTCACCGGCATCGCCTTGGCCTTAATGGAAACCCTGGCGGATTTTGGCGCCGTGGCGGTGTTTAACTTCGATACCTTCACCACCGCCATCTACAAAGCCTGGTTTGGCTTTGGCAACCTGCCTGCGGCCACCCAGTTGGCCTCGCTGTTGTTGCTGTGGGTAGCGCTGGTGTTGGGGCTGGAGCAATATCAACAGTCCCACAAGCGCTCAGGCCATGCCGCCCACCATCGGCCTCAACGCTTTGTTTTACGCGGCAAATGGCGTTGGTTGGCGTTTGCCTACTGTAGTTTGGTGCTGGGCCTGTGTTTTGTGGTGCCTGTGAGCCAGCTGGTGTTGTGGGTTGTAAAAACCGGCTTGAGCGGGCTGGATGCGCGCTTTCTGCAGTTGATCAAACACTCATTTATCCTAGCCGGGCTTACCGCTTTGGCGGTTTCTATGCTGGCGGTGATGGCAAGCTTCGGCGAGCGCTTCGCCAAACGCACAAGCCTGCAATACCTCACACGCTTTACCACCCTAGGCTACGCACTGCCCGGCTCGGTGTTGGCGGTGGGCGTGATGATGAGTTTCACCCTGGTTGACCGCTATGTGCTGTGGCCGCTGTTCGGCTGGGGTGATGAGGTGCAACCGCTGCTACTGGGCAGTGTGTTGGCACTTATTTTGGCCTACACCGTGCGGTTTTTTGCTGTCGGCCTAGGGCCGGTGCAGCAGGGTTTGGCCCGCGTGCGGCCACAACTGCAAGAGGCGGCACAAACCCTCGGACAGCCGTTACCCGTCATATTGCGGCGTATTTATTGGCCTTTATTGCGGCCTGGTTTGCTCACCGGCTTGGTGCTGGTATTGGTGGACGTGATGAAAGAAATGCCCGCCACCCTACTGCTGCGGCCCTTCGGCTGGGACACCCTGGCGGTGCGCGTGTACGAAATGACCTCCGAAGGCGAATGGCAAAAAGCTGCTCTACCGGCCCTGTGCTTGGTGCTGGTGTCTATTGTGCCGGTGGTATTAGCAATCCGGCGCTCGCAACGGGGTTGAGTTTTTTAGGTTTAGATCGCGGTGGTGCGGAGCCTGTACATGTCGGAAGGCGCTTTGCTTTTCCGACCTACACGCCCAAAACAAAAAAAGGCCCTAGAACAATGCTCTAGGGCCAAATCACCTTGGGAGTTACATGCAATGAATCAGACTCGGGGCTTGCGTTGCGGCTTGCCTGCTTGCGTTATTGCTTGGGAGTACAACAACGCTTGCAGGGGTGTGACTGGGGGGTGGGCGATAAGTTTCTTTGTTGCAGTACTTTTATTGATGTCGAGTATTTTTTGTGATAGGAATCACAAAGAGGCTTCGATTTCAGCCAGACGAGTCAGGCCGCGTTCATATAATTCTTGGCTTTTGGCTTTATCCCCCAGTTTGGTGTACAGCTCTGCCAGCGCCAAATAACTGCGTGCGCTGGGGGCTTGTTGGTGGGCGGCTTCCCAATAATCCCGCGCTTGGCCCCAGTAATGTAGGCGTATGCAAAGCTGGGCGAGGCTGATCAGCAGGCTGAGTTCGTTGGGGTGTTGCTGGTGCCAGTTTTGCGCTTCTTTGAGTTGTTGTTGCGGGTTTATGCCTTCAAGGGTGCCGTACAGCGCGGCCAAGGGTGCGTGGTAGGTGCGGTTGAGGGCTTTGCGGGTTAACGGCTCGGCCAATTCACCGCGCCCGTGTTTTTGCAGGCCACGGGCGTAGGCGAGCAACAGCTGGGGCGTTTGTTTTTGGTGTTTATTCAGGCCCGTCCAAGAGTTTTGCAGCGCCTCAAGGCCGGTTTGGGCGGCGCTGGCTATAAGCGCTGCGAGTGTGTGTGCTTCTAACTCGGCGTACTGCGGTTCGTCCAGCGCGCGCGCCTTGGCTAGCTCTGGCAATAACGCCGCCACTTCAGGCCAGTCGCCCTTTGTGTGCAGGGTTTGTGCGAGTAACTTAAGCAGGTTTTTGCTGCGCGGGGCTTGCGTGCGGCCCTGGTTTAGCCAGGCCAGCGCCAGGGTTTGATTGCCTTGGGCTAGGGCGATGCGGGCGCCCACCAAGGCGATGGCAAGGGTTTGTTTGGGGTGTTGGGTTTGGGCGCTGCTGAGTAATTGGTGAATGCGGCTGTCTTCACCGAACGACTCGCCCAGGTTGGCGCAGGCTTCAGCGGCTAATAAGCTGGGGATGAGGTCGGGTTTGCGCTTCAGGGCGCGCAGGCTTTCTTTAAGTAATCTGGCCCATTCACCTTCAAAATAGTGCAGCCAGGCGGCATGTAAACGGGCCTCGCCCACCACCTTCGCGGCCCGCCAGCCACCGCCGCGCAAGCCTTTTAACAACCATTTAAGCAGGCCTGCGCACAGGCTTAGCAGCAGCCAAAAAACCAGCCAGCACAACAGCGCAGGCCAAAAGCGCATTTCAAGGCTGCTGTTGCCGAGCACAATCATTACAAAACCTGGGTCTTGCAGCAGAAATTGCGTGAGCAGGGAAAACAGCACCATCAGCAGGATGCTGGTGATCAGCCAGCGCATCATAGTGCGGGCGCCTCGCTGGGCGCGGCCACGGGTGCGGCTTGTTGCTCGCTTAAGCGCTGGAGCAGGGTGATGCTCTCGCTGAGCGAGGGCAAATCCTGGCTGAGGTTAGCCTCGCGCACCTGCTGCAAGGTGGTGCGGTACTGGCTGAGGCTGGCGCTGTCCCAATAATACTGGCTGAGCAGGTCATCGGCTTTGTTCAGGCTGGTGGTGTAAACGCCCTGGCGGCCTTGCAGCAGGGCTACTTGTGCCTGCTCCAGTACCAAGCGCAAGGTGAGTTCGATCAGTTGGCTGGATTCTTCCGTTAACAGCGGTTTGATTTTTTCGCTGCGGGTTTCTAAGCGGATGTAATTGTGCAGGCCGTTTTTGGCGCGCAACCAGGCCTCGCTCAGCCATTCGCGCCAGCCGGAGGTTGCCAGCGGCTCGTCGGCTTGAACATCCAATGTGCTTTCAAACTTAGGTTTTTGCGGCAACTGCGGGGCGAGGTCGATGAGGGAATTCAGTTGCAGGTACAGCCCTTCTTTGTCGATGGGCTTGAGCAGTTTTAACGCAGTGAGATCCCGGTTAATCGTCTGGCGCAGCGACATAAACTCGGTGTTGGCCGCAAGCCCTGTGGCGGTGGAGAGCATTTTTTCTACTTCAGTCAGCAAAGTGGTGGCGCTTAGGATGTCTTTTTCCAATTGCAGCCGTTGGTTGCTTTGCTTCAGCAACAGCAGCGCTTCGGTCAGCAGGCGCTCGTCCAGGCTGCGGCTGGTCACGCTTTGCAAGCGTTTGTGGTGTTCTTCAAGGCGCTGGTCTATATCGCTTAAACGGCCTTGATGGCTGTTGAGGTTATTCTCCAGGCGGTAGCGGGCTTTTTCTAAATCTTCCACCACGTCATCGTAGCGCTGGCCTTGGTCGCGGCCTAAGTCGGCAAGTTTGTGTTCAATCTCTTTAATTTCACTTTTTAATTGATGCCGCACATTGGCAACCCCAACCGCCATAGCGCCCAGCACCAGCATAAACACCAACAACAACACCCAATAACCCATGAGCGAGCGTTTTGGCTCGGGGGCGGGAAGCGGCGCGGTATCACTCATGGGCAAACCTTAGGGCTGATGATGGGGGATTGTTATTGTTCTGAAAGCGTGTATTCAAATTCATACAGGTGTTTGCCGTCTTCTATTTTGATCAGCATTTCCCCGGCAAGCCCTGTTAATTCGCCCGAGCCAGAACCGGGAGTGACCTCAAGCACTAAGCGGTCTTTACCTTGGTTCATCGTGCCAAAGTGTTGCAGCACAAAACTGCCTTTTTTGCCCGACAAAGAACCAATAACCTGCTCAATAGCCACATAACCCGCCGAACCTTTTGTAGGGGTCATGGCGCTGAGCATTTCACCGGTGCTTGTGGCCTCCAATGCGCCCAAAAAAGTTTTGTCGATGGACATGCGGCCAAAATTTATACCTTCTGCGCCTTTTGCGTAAAAATCCAAAGGTTGTAATTTAACGAGAAATTCTCCAGAGACTTTCATTTATTTCCTCTTTCAGGTGAGCAAGCGTTTATGAATATGAGCAGAAATATAATTGATGTAACGCGCATGTTATTGATTCCCTGTAAAGCCTAACAGGCTATCCAGCATAGCGGGTTCGCTGGCGTTTGCAGCGCAAATAACCTGTTGGAACCCCAATTGATAGGCCAATTCCTCAACACGTTTACCGGGCACCAACAAAGGGTTGGCAAAGGGCGCACTGGGGTGGGCTTGAAATAGTCTGACCAAATTGTGCAGGGTTTCACCGCTAAAGGCCACAAGCAAATCACGGGCCGGAAGGCTGGGCAATTGCTGGTGCAACTGTTGTTCCGCCTGCGGGGGCAGCAGCCGTTCATAAAGCTCTAAATAGCGCACCAAAGCGCCGCGCTGGTGGAGGCATTCGCCGAGTTTTGGCAGCCCGCCGCGCCCCCGGCAAATCAGAATTTTTTGCCCCCACACCTCATTAAGCGCGGGCAGTGCTAATAATGCTTCAGACGTTTGGCCTGCGGCCACCTGGGAATTTATGCCCTCCGCCGTCAGCGTTTGGGCGGTTTTTTCACCCACCGCAAAATACCCAATGCCCGCAGGTAGTTGCGGCCAGTAATCGTGCAACCAATGAAAGGCATGTTGAACGGCGTTTTGGCTAACAAAAATCACCTTGTCGAACTGATCGAAATCCAACACCAGGCTTTTAATAGCCTGCTGGCTGTCGGCATCTTCTAAAGGCGATATCGCCAACAGGGGCAGCTCAAATACAGCAAACCCCAGCTCTTTTAAACGGGCAGCCCAAGCGCTGTTTTGCGCCTCGGGCCGGGTGGCCCAAATGCGCCAATCGCTACAGGCCATTGGCATAAACAGCATCTAAAATCCGCTTGGCACCGCGCTGGAGCAGGTCTTCAGCAAGCTCAATGCCCAAGGCTTCTGCCTGGCTTGCCGGGCCGCGAATGTCACTGCGAATAATCTCACTGCCGTTAGGCTCCGCCACCAGCCCACGCAGCCAAAGCTGATCGCCCTCATGCACCGCAAAACAACCGATCGGCACCTGGCAGCCGCCCTCTAAATGCCGGTTAACCGCGCGCTCGGCCAGCACTTGCTCAGCGGTTAAACGGTGGTGCAGCGGCGCAAGCAACTCAAGGATGTCCGCATCCGCCATGCGGCACTCAATACCCACCGCACCCTGGCCGCCCGCAGGCAAGCTCTGTTCACTGCTGATAAAACTGGCAATCCGCGCACTAAAACCCAAGCGCAAAAGCCCGGCGGCGGCCAGGATAATGGCGTGGTAATCGCCCGCATCCAGCTTGGCCAGGCGCGTATTCACATTGCCGCGCAAAAACGCCACGGTTAAATCGGGCCGCTCGGCCAACAACTGGCTTTGGCGGCGCAGGCTAGAAGTGCCGACCGTGCTGCCTAGGGGTAAGTCTTCTAGGCTTTTAAACTGGTTGGAAACAAACGCATCGCGAGGGTCTTCGCGCTCACAAATAATGGCCAAGCCCAAGCCTTCCGGGAATTCCATCGGCACATCCTTCATCGAATGCACCGCAATATCAGCCGTGTTATCCAGCAGCGCCTGCTCCAACTCCTTCACAAACAAACCCTTGCCACCCACCTTAGCCAAGGGCACATCCAATATCACATCCCCCCGGCTGGTCATCGGCACCAATTCAATAGCAAGGCCTGGGTGGTGGAGTTCAAGTTGAGCTTTAACATATTCGGCTTGCCAGAGTGCAAGAGCACTTTGGCGGGTGGCAATTCGCAAGGGAGAACGCATGCAGGGTGCCCTGTGGCTGGGGTTGAAGTGGGGTGAAAGAACGGCACGCATGATACACCAGGCCGAAGCCTAAATTCCCCTGAGGAGCGGTGTAGTTATTTTGGCGATTGCCCGGCCCCCAAACATAACGCGCCACAAAAATCGGACATGAGTCACAAAAAAACACTTCTATTCTGAGGGGTTTTCGGCTAATCGACGGCTATTTCCCCTGGCGCGATTCATTTTTATTTGGCGGCAAAAACAAAAAACCAGTATTACCTAGTTATCGCGCCAAGCTGTGTTAGCGAGCACTATCAGTCGAACTTCTTTGCAGCCCTCAAAGTGGCAAAAGTTAACACATTGATTAATAAGGGAGGCACTGGTTAAAGTGCCCGCGTTTTCTGGTGGCGCGCATCTCTAATACCGGTGCTGCGCTGTATGTAGTGAGGATATGAAACAGTACGAATAATTTACCTGTTTTAATTTTTTGGAGAAATATTGTGTCAAGCAGCAAGCAGCAATCAGCAATTAAATTTTTTGGGGTAGGGCTTTTAGCCATGTCACTAGCCGCGTGCGGTAGTGGTGGCGGTAATAAATCTAAAACTGAGGCGCCAGCGCCAAGTAGCAGCAGCTCGTCAAGTTCAAGTAGCTCGTCAAGCGGTGTGGTAGTCAAACCGTCTAGCTCCTCAAGTTCATCTTCATCCAGCTCTTCAAGCTCCTCTTCATCTAGTTCAAGTAGTGGCGTGGTAATTCAGCCGACTAGCTCTTCGAGTTCAAGCAGTGGTGCGGTAGCAACCTCAAGTTCCTCAAGTTCCTCAAGTTCCTCAAGTTCCTCAAGTTCCTCAAGTTCTTCAAGTTCTTCAAGTTCTTCAAGCTCTTCAAGCTCTTCAAGTTCATCAAGCTCTTCAAGTTCTTCAAGTTCTTCAAGTTCTTCAAGTTCCTCAAGTTCCTCAAGTTCTTCCAGCTCATCTAGTTCTTCAAGTTCCTCAAGCTCATCAAGTAGCAGCAGTGGCGTGTCACTGGCGAAAACCGACGTTATTGCTACGGAAGTCATGCAGGCTCCGGGATTTGCTGATGGGGTTGTCTTTGGCAGTTTTAAGCACCCTGTAATGAGCAGCCAAGGGAATATTGCTTTTGCGAGTGGCAGTGCGGTGTTTGAAGGTGTGCCCGGTAAATTGGGGTTAATTGCTAAAGACGGTGACCCCATCTCAGGGCTGCCAGGCAACGTACTTTTTTCGTCCTACACGGAAAAACTAGCCGTGAATAATTTAGGTGAAGTAGCTTTTATTGGATCTGTTAAAGGCGCCCTTAGCGGGCAGGGGATATTTGCTTCCGTCGACGGGGATTTTCAAAAAGTATGGATGGGTAGCGAATATGACCTTACCAGTCCATTCTCATTCTCAGATAAAGGACTTGTGATGGCGGCAAGAACACAGCTACTTTTCTGGGATAAAAAAACCACCCAGATCATTGCGCAGAATGGGCAGGCTTTAGATTTGTATCCGGGCTGCGTGCTCAGCTTCAGTAGTTCCTATGGGAGCCCCGCGTTTGTCCAACCTCGCATAAATAATACGGGCGATATAGTTTTTGGTACTGATTTTAAAAGGGCACCCAACTCTACAGCTACCTGCCCTGCCAGCGCCATGTTGCGCTGGAACGACGGCAAATGGTCCACTGTAGTAGACACTCTGCAATCCGCGCCCAATATGCCTGACTATAAATTTCAATTAGCAGGTCCCACTCTCCTTAACGATGCGGGAGGCGTGACTTTTACAACGGATAACACCTACTACAAAACCGGTTATTTCTTCTCCACTTGGTATAAATTGCCGAACCAAACGCCACAACTGATCGCCATCAGTGGCGAAACAGTTAAGCTTGATTATTTTACGGCCTGGTTATCTATTGCTTCACAAAATCAAATTTTCGCACGAACGAATAACAAGGGTCAGGTGTTGGTTGTCAATCAACCTGTGGCTAATGCTCCGGCGGTGGGTGGTAATACGGTATTTTCAGGTGAGCCTCGCGCAGCGGTACCCTATATCGGTACCGCTCAGCTTGGCGCAACTCAGCTCACCCCCTTAGTATCTGTCGGTCAGCAGCCGCCCGGAACATCGCGAACTACTTATTTCGATGAAATTACGGGTCGTTCGATCAATGATCTAGGGGATGTCATTATTCGTGCGAATATTACAGATGCTGCAACAGGCTCAAAGGCAGACACACTGTGGTACGCCGATCAATCGAAAATAATTAACCGGTTTTGGTCCGGGGATCAGCCCATCACCGTTAACGGCAAGAGTTACAAGTACTACAGAGTAGATTGGTACGCCCAAAGCGATACGCAGCGGCAGTTGCTTCTACATTGCTGGGGTTATGATAGTGCAATCCCCGATGCATTATTGCTGATGAGTTATTAGTGAGTAACTCGGCTTAAACCGTAGCTCGCACTAACGTAGCAAGCAGGTTGGGTTGAGCGTAGCGAAACCCAACATTGTCATGCCGGAAAAAATAAATTTGCGTTGGTATAAATTCAACTTCGCCCACTGTTTTTCTGGTTGCGAACCTGTGCTGCGTTGGGTTTCGCGTAGCTCTACCTAACCTACTTAATTGCGCGTTAACCAATTATTCATAAGATGCTGTTGATTTTGCATCGTGTTTTACAAAACCATTCAGCATCAACGAGAATTAATATGAATACAGCCAAATTTAAACAATACCTTCCTTTAATTGCCTTGTTGGCATTGGCCGGGTGTGGCGGTGGCGCGGGTTCCTCGGGTGGGACATCTTCTGGCTCATCCAGTAGTGGCTTCTCCTCAAGCGGAAGTCACGGAGCTTCTTCATCAGGCAGCTCTTCAAGTTCGTCGTCTAGCAGTTCTTCTAGTTCGTCAAGCAGTTCGTCAAGCTCATCGAGCAGCTCGTCAAGCAGCTCATCCAGCGGTAATGCTTCGCAAGGGCATGTATTTGGCATCGACCAGAACGGTGGGATTTTTGAAGGGTTTATTCTCGATAACGGGGATTATTATTTGCTTTTATCGGATGCCAGCCGAAAAATTTCCGCTGTTTTAGCGGGCACATCCACATATGAAACCACTCTTTTTAGCTCTTCGGATGCCAAAAATTTCAACCTGGTCGACGGCACAGTCTCAACCAATGTTATTTCGGCACGGCTTAAGGACGGCGCGCTTAACGGTAGTTTTTACACTCCAAATAACGCAACCACATTCGAAACCACCTATATCGGCGATTACGACCAAAAGCCTTTATTGGCGAACCTAGCCGGTAATTATTCAGGCGTAACGTCTTGGCTTTTGGGTAGCGACCAAAGTGATGTCATTATCTCGCCCGATGGTTTTGTAACCGGTATAACCCATAGTGGCTGCGCGGTAGCCGGTGTGGCGCACCCACGCCCCAAGGGTAATGTTTTTAATGTATCCATTAGTACCGGCGGTGTACCTTGCGGGAGCGCGCATCAAGTTTATCAAGGCGTGATTTATCTGGATAAATCAAACACTCTGTATCTTGTTATGTTAAATTCAACCAAAGACGCTGTGCTTTATTTTACCGGGAGGAAATAAAGCGCGGTTAAGGTATAACACATCCATTTTTCACCCAAACCCATCAGGAGAATACCCAATGAAACCCAACGCCACCCTGGTATTTACTTGCCTTGCGCTCACTTCGTTTGCCGCCCCGCAGGTATTTTCCAACCCGCCCACAAAAGAAATGGCGGCCGCGCAAGAACAATTAAATAAAAAAGTTATAGCTAGGCGTTTTAGCGTGGAGGAGTATCAAACGGTAGAGGTATATATAACCGACCTCCACAAACGCGGCGTGCGGCCTACTGCAAATTGGCGCAACGAGGATGATTGCGAGGAGCTTAGCGACATTGCTGAGTATCGCGATTGCCAATATTTTAAGCGTTATTACGCTAAATAATTCTCAAATTAAAATGCTGTCCCAAAATACACATCAACCTTTCAAAGTTAATTTAGGATAATTCATCATGAAAAAAATAATAACACTGGCCATGAGCGTATGGTTGTTCGGTTGCGCCGCTGCACAAACCTCAATGGTTAAAAAAGATTTAGACGTACAAACTAAAACCAGTACCAGCATTTTTGTGGACGCAGTGGCAGCACCTAAGCGCACAATATTTTTAGATATTCGTAGCGGCGTACAAGAATTTGACCGCAATGCCTTCCGTCAATTTGTATCTCAACAATTTACTTCTAATGCCAACGGCTACCGCTTAGTGGACAACCCTGAAACCGCTCAATTCACCATGGTGGCCTATGTGGTGAATTTAGAAAAAGCCAGCCCAACTGCGGCACAAGCTGCATTAGGCCAGGGCTTTTTGGGGGATAGCACCGCTAATTCGGCTGTGGCCGGTGCCGCTATAGGCTCTTCTGTGAGTTCTCGCGGCGACTCTGGAAAAGGTGCGCTGCAAGGCGCTGTTGCATTTGCGGCGATAGATTTTGTGGCGGGTAATTTGGTTAAAGACGTAACTTATATGCTGGTAGTGGATGTTCAGATAAAAGAGCGCGCAGCGCCCGGCGCCATAGTACGCAAAGATACAGCAATCAAAACCAAAGTGTCGGATGACGGCAAAGCCATGCAAACGGTTTCTGAGGTATCTAACCAAAAAGAATACCGTACGCGTATTGTAACCACCGCCAACAAAGTAAATTTAAAACTTGAAGAAGCACAACCAAAAATGTTTGATAAAACCGCGTATGCATTAAGTGGTTTCTTTTAAAAAGGCTCAATTTTTAAGCGAAAATACACTTAAGGCGCTGTAGCTAAATTTAAAAATTTAATGTATCTACAAATGTGCGAGTCAAG
>JBEGTZ010000113.1:0-29970 GCA_041179125.1 Pseudomonadota bacterium
CGAAATGATTCCTCCGGCAATTCAAATAGACGCGTATAGGTGGCGCGCAGTAAAAAATAGCTTAGAAATTCTCGCGAGGCTTCAAGCTCGATACCGCTGGTGTGCCCACCTTGTCCATTGAGTTGAGTTTGAGTGGCGCCAACAAAACCCGCTGAAATGGGGTTTTTATATTGGCTGTGGAATGCATCCACACTGACAACTCCGTGCATCCATTGCGCTTGCCAAATAAGTTCCCAGGTTTTTATTGTTTCGTAGGTTAAATCTGGATTCCCAATGGTGTATGCATTATTTACCAGGCCGACTTCAGCCAGTGCGGGCGCTCGAAACGCTTCGCCATACACAACTTTTAGTGTCTGCTGCTCGTTTAGTTGATGAATAATGCCCATTCTGGGGGATAGGTGGCCTCCAAACGCATCGTAACGATCGTAGCGCCCACCTAGGGTAATTCGAGTATCGGCATTAATTTGCCCCAAATATTGGGCGTACACACCCGCTGCTGTTTGTACTTTGCCCAATCCTATCTGTGTACTATGGCCAAAATCTTCGTGGTAACTGATGGGATATTGCTGGAGGGTTAATTGATCGAGATTGTAATTATTAAAAGTGGTCGCTTGGATTTCATCATTTTTTAATAACGATAGGCCAAATTGCACACTGGATTGAGAGGTAACAGTCCAATCATTAGCCGACATGAATTTATAATTTTGCGCTTTAATAACTGCTTTTCCGTAAAGGGGTGCATTGCTGCTTGGCGTGCTGATGGCGGCTAAAGCACCGGCAGGCAGAATTTCCAGTTGGACATTTTGCTCGGTATATAGGTAATTAAGCGATACTTTTGATGATAAATTTTTCCCGCTTTGAAATTGATGCTCAAGCTCAAATTGGTTAAAAGTTTGCCGTGTGGAATTAAAATCATTGCTTACAGATTCAAATATATAAAACTGTTTGGATTTTAATTGCTGGCTGGTGGTGCGCAGGGTGGTGGCTTGGTTGCCGATGGAGCCATTAAGATAAACCCCCTCTATTGGGTCGGCACTGGCCGCTCTGGGTGCGGATTTGCGCTCTAACCAGTACTCTTCGCCGGTATCGCGAAACGCCTTGATGGCAATGTCGGCATGCCAGTCTCCTGCGGATTTAGCCGCTTGGAAGATACCTTCTCGGCGGTTATTGGCGCCCAGTGACAGCCCGGTTTTATGCCTGTTTTTACGCGTTATTATATTAATTGTGCCATTTACGGCATTGGCTCCATACAGCGCTGAGCTAGGGCCGCGAATGATTTCTACACGCTCAATTAATTCAAGCGGAAATAAGTTAAACGTGGCGTCTGCGCCGAATGAACGTGGGTCCGATACATCTCGGCCATCCACCAGCACCAGCACTTCTCGCGACTGTGATCCTATTCGCCTTCCACGCGCGCTGTAAGCATATTCAGTAGGATAATCGCCTCCGCGCGCGGTTTGAAAACCCGGTACTAAGCCGAGTAATTCATATAAATAATCCATGCCCATCTGATCAATTTGCTCAGCGGTAAATACAGTGACGGCAGACGGTACATTTTTGATGGATTCGTGACGCAATGTGGCTCCGCTCACCTTAACCTGCATCAATTCTTCAAGGCTCATCTCTAACAAGTCGTGGGCATTAACACGCTCCGCATTCATCATTAGCAACAACACAATGAGGCAAGAGGTCGCATCCGTCAGTCTCATGATATGCCCCCGCAGGCTATAAATTACATTTGATCGGGCTAAAAATAGCCTTCCGGCACGCACTATAGACTTTTTTGTATCACACGTGAAAGAACTCCTCTTCACATTATTGGCCGTCGGGATAACCCTAAAAACCTCAGCCGAGATTTTTAGGGCGAAAAAAAACGGCGCCGTTAGGCGCCGTTTTCAAAGGCCGGGGCTTTTATTACTTGGTAACTTTTACCATTTGTCCGTCGTCGTTAACAATCCAGATAGCACCTGCGCTGTCCACTTCAAGGTCACGCACGCGGTTAAGATTGGTTAAGAAACGCTCTTCAGCAAGGATTTTGTCGCCGTCCAGAACAATACGCACCAAACCTTTAACACCTAAAGCGGCGATGATCAGGTTTTTGTTCCAAGCGGAGAACATGTTGCCTTGGTAGAAAATCATGTTGGATGGGGCGATAACGGGATCCCAGTAGTACAGGGGTTGTTCCATACCGGCTTTGGCGGTGCTGCCGTCACCAAACTTCTGGCCGCTGTAGTCAATACCGTAGGTGATTTGTGGCCAGCCGTAGTTTTTGCCTGCTTGTGGACGGTTAATTTCATCACCGCCGCGTGGGCCGTGTTCAATGGTCCAAAGCTCGCCAGTGTCAGGATGGATGGCTGCGCCTTGTGGGCTGCGGTGGCCGTAAGACCAGATTTCAGGCTTGGCACCAGAAACACCAATGAATGGGTTGCCTGTAGCGGGGCTACCATCGGTTTTAATACGAACCACTTTACCGAGCAGAGTAGATTTATCCTGTGCTAACACACGGGCACCGGCTTCTGAACGCTCGCCGAGCAGTACAAATAAGTTACCTTCTCTGTCCCATGCCATACGGATGCCGTATTGCAGTGTGCCAGCCCAATCTGGGTTTTGTTTTAGGATAACTTTAAAGTTCTCAAGGCTTTTTTCGTCGTTGGACAGACGCGCACTGGCGATAGCAGCACCGCTTTTGTTGCTGGGGCGCGGTTCGCCATAACCGAGGAAGATCATACGGCTGGTGGCGAAGTCTGGGGCCAGGGTGACATCCAATAAACCACCTTGGGTGCCGATGCCGGTGCCGCCGCCCGTCACGGTGGGCACGCCCACAATGGCGCTGGAGACCTTACCGTCTTGCGATACGATAACCAGCGAGCCGAGTTTTTCGGTTACTAACCAGCGGCCATCGGGCAGGCGAGCCAGAGAGGTAGGCAGTTTAAGTGCGCTAGTCACGACTTTTGAGGTGAATGCATAACCGCTTTTTTGTTCTGGGGCGCGGGTTTGGCCCTTAAAGGCAGGTGTTTGGCCGCCTTGTGAATCGGCGTTAGGCTTAGGCGTGCTGACTGGGGGGCCATTGGGGTTGATGGGGGGAAGGGTTTGGGTGCCGCCGCTTGAAGAGGAGGAGGATCCAGAAGAGGAGCTGCTGCTAGAGGAGCTTGAGCTGCTGGAAGAGGCGGTTACGGGAAGCCATTTGCGCAATTGAGTGGCAGTGGTTTCGGCGCACTGAGCCGTACAGCTACCTTCATCTCCCAGGGGCATATTGCCGCTAATGTAGTTAACCAAAGCCGCCTGGGTTGGGTAGCTTCCGTTCATGCTGGCTGCTTTTATGACGTAACTACCGCCTACGCCTTCACCTTTAGCACCGTGGCACGTCTGGCACTTTTCACCCCAGTAGTTAACCACGCCACCGCTAGATGACGAGCTGCTGGAGCTGGAGCTTGAGGAACTGGAAGATGAGCTTGAGCTGCTGCTGGAAGAGCTAGTATCGCTGGTACAGGCCGAAAGCACGACGCTTAAGCAGGCGATAAGAAGAAGGTTTTGTTTCATCGCAAACCTCGAGGTTTTATAGGATTGGGTTATCTGAGGCCTCAGCACAACCACTCTGAGAAGTGTGCCCAGTGTAGATAAAATAGTATTTATAAACATGCGACCTACCCCACAGTTTACGGGTAGGGTTTTTATGGGAATGTATTTGTGAGAAGGGAAGCACACGGTTTTTAGGGGTACTGCACATTCCCTGTGCTGCGGGCGATCGGATGGAGCACCTATCTTCCTAAAAACTTGCATTTTGTGGACATATTCAGGGCAAAAACCCCCGGATGTGCAGGGTTACAACTCCGCTAGTGCGATAACGCAGCCTGAACCACTTTTTGTTTACGCAGATACCGCTCTATGGGTTGAACGGGCATTTCTTGGTGAATTTCAGCGGGCAGTGCGGGTACTGGTGCGCCTTCGCGGGGCTGATGATCCGCCAAAATCTGCTCTTCGATCTGCTCAAGCCCACGCAACGCCGCCACTTCGTTTACCTCCGAGGGCACCAAAAACAATCCCCAGCGGCGCAAACATTTGCCGCCGTCTAAGCTGCTGGAATAACGCACGGCGGGGGCTGCCAACACCAGGCCAACCAAGATGGGCAACAGCCAATAGAAGAACAGCGGGCTGAAATGAAACGTCACCGCACCCCAAATTAAGGCTGCGAGGGAGCTAAACAAGGTGCGCTTGAAGGCTTCGCCCCAGGGTACTAGCAGGCCTTCCCGCGCTTGGGCGTCCCAGGTGACTTTTTGGCCGAGAAATACGGTTAGCACGAAGTAGGCGTGGAAGGTCATGGTGACGGGGGCCACCAAAATGGCGAATAGAGTTTCGATCAGGGCGCTGATCATTAGCTTAAAGGCGCCGCCAAACTGCTGGCGACGATCCCGCAGGGTGATGATGATGGCGAGTAATTTCGGCAGCAATAACAACACAGCGGTGATGATGAGCATCAAATGCACGGTTTGCGGTTTGGCGATGGGCCAGTCGGGGAACAGCTGGTAGCCGACAAAAAATACATTTTGTGTGACCGCCCGTGTCACTGCGTCAATGCTGCCCAGAGCCAGCATAATCAGCCACAAAGGCGAGGACAAATAAGCAAACGCCCCCATCGCGAAGTGCATCCGGCTGATGAGTTTTAGGCCTTTGGTATCCAGCAATGCTAAGTGCTGAATGTTGCCTTCCACCCAGCGGCGGTCGCGCTTGGCGTATTCGAGCAGGTTGGAGGGCACTTCTTCATAAGAGCCTTCAAGCTGCGGCAGCAGGTAGGTACTCCATTCGCCCCGGCGCAAAAAAGCGGCTTCCACAAAATCGTGGCTGAGAATATCGCCACCGAAGGGCGCTTTGCCCGGCAGGGTGGGCAGACCGCAGGTTTCCATAAACGCCCGCACGCGAATAATGGCGTTGTGGCCCCAGTAGTTGGCGGTGTCGGTTTGCCAAAAGGCCAGGCCTGTGGCGAGCATAGGGCTGTAGAGCACGGCGGCGAACTGCACAAAGCGGCCAAAAAAAGTGTCTTGGCGCACGGGGATCGGCACGGTTTGAATCAGCCCGGCTTGCGGGTTGGCCTGCATGGTGCGCACCAGGGTGAGCAGGCAGGCGCCGGTCATTACGCTGTCGGCATCCAACACAATCATGTGTTCGTAGTGGCCGCCCCAGCGGGTGAGGAAGTCGTCTAAGTTGCCCACTTTGCGGCGCACGTTTTTCTCGCGACGGCGGTAAAAACAGCGCTCGGCCAGCTCTGGGCCCAAACGTTCCAGCAGCGCTTGCCAGGCCTCGCGCTCGGCCTGGGCGATGGGCGCTTTGGTGGTGTCGCTGAGCATAAAAAAGTCGAACTGGGCGATTTCACCCGTGGCGGCCAGATCCCGCAGGGTGGCCTCAAAGCCTGCGGTGATGCGCTTGGTGTCCTCGTTGTACACCGGCATTACCACGGCGGTGCGGGTGGTGATGGGGGCGGTATCGGGGGGGATTTGCGCTTGTTTTTTTAGGCTGATGGGGTCGCGTTTGAACAGGTTTAGGGTAAACCCCAGGATGGCATTCCAGAAGGCAAAGGCGATCCAGGCGAAGTTCAACGAGAACAAAACCAGCAACACACCTTCAAGAATGGTGAGGTCGTTGGCCCGTAGCACATCAAACATCAAATACACGCCATACCAAGTGAGCAGGCACGACAGCGTAAGGTATAGAAACAGGCGCCACTTGCGTGAGGCCCCGGATAAACGCAGTGAATTTACCGCTTGGGTCATAGGTGCTTACTTCAGTGTTATATGCGTTTGGTTGGTGTTTTTTCGTTCGGCGACCATAGGTTTTGTGCGCCGCCTGTAGGCCGTAGGTTGAGCAGTAATGCCCAACAATCCTTTTGTCCAAATAAGGTTTTACTGGATTGATACAGTGTTCATATTGGGCATGGTTCAGGTTGGGTATTGCTCAGGTTGGGCATTACTGCCCAACCTACGGTTTTGCGTGCAGCTTACAGATTATTTGCTTTTAGGCAGGCTTTCGGGATACCAGACATACGTCCAGGTCTCGGTGATCGGCTTGCCGTGCAGCGTCAGGCTCAAGCGCATATCTACGGGTTTGTTGGCTTCAGGCTCCAACTTGAAATAGGCGCGCCAGCGCTCAAGGCCTGGGATTTTCTGCAACATGAGGTCGCTGATCTTGCCGCTGCTGGCGGTTAAATTCGGCACTACTGGCATATCGCCGCTGACGCCTTCAAGGTCGCCGCTGTAAAAATCCACTACAAACAAACGCTTAGATTTGGGCGGTGGGTTGGCTTGGCCGGGCAGTGCCGCCCAGCCGGTTGTGGTGTACAACACGCGGCCTAGGTTGGCATTCGGGGGCGTTTCGTTGAGTACTTTTACGCGGTAACGGAAGTGTTTTTTCTGCTTGGCTAACAAGGGCTTGGCGGAAATCCAGTAGGCCACTACGTTGTCGTTGGTTTCAGAATCGGTGGGGATTTCCACCAGTTCAACCGCGCCTTTACCCCACTTGCCAATCGGTTCCACCCAAAAACTGGGGCGTTGGTGGTAGTGGGCTTCTACGTCTAAATAATGGTCGAACTCGCGGTCCCGCTGCATCAAACCAAACCCTTTGGGGCTTTTATCCTGCATGGCGGAAACGTGTAGGTTGACCGGGTTTTGCAGGGGGCGCCAGATCCACTCACCGCTGCCGGATAAAATTTGCAGGCCGTCGGAGTCGTGGACTTCTTTGCGGTAGTCGTCGTGGTAGCCGACGGAGTTTTCACCGAACACAAACATGCTGGTGAGCGGCGCTATGCCGAGTTTTTTCACGTCTTTACGGGCGAATAAGGTGCCTTCAACTTCAACTTCTACCCGGCGGCCAGGCTTCACTTCAAACTTGTATGCACCCGCCAGTGAAGGGCTATCCAACAATGCGTAGATGGTCAGCGTGTTTTCGTTGGGGCCTGGTTTTTTCAGCCAAAACTGTTTGAAGTAGGGGAATTCTTCGCCTGTGGGTTCGGCGGTATCAATGGCGAGGCCGCGTGCGGAGAGGCCGTAGGCCTGCCCCGGCCCCACTAAACGAAAATAGGAGGCGCCTTGGAACACCATAAATTCGTCTTTGTATTTGCTGGAATTGAGCGAGTAATGCACACGAAATCCGGCGAAATTATTGGACGGCAAAGGCGCTTCAGCCAAGGGGGCGGCGGGGCCGTCGTAGCGGAATAGGCTACGGTCAAAATTTACCGTGGCGGCTAGGTCGTTTTCTAAGGTGTTGATGGTGAGTGGGTCTTGGTACAAAAAGCCGGGGTGGAAAAACTGGATCTCAAACGGCGATTGGCCATGCCAAAGGGATTTTTCGGTATTAAAACGGATGGCGCGGTATTGGGAGTAATCCACTTGGGTCAGCGCCTTGGAGGCATCTTTTACCGGGCGCTCGAAATTCTGTAATGAAAGTTTTTTAGCCTCTTGCACCACCACTGTGTCGTAAAAGGTGGGTGGCTCGCCGGGTTCTTTGGGCGGCTCTTCGGGTAGGTCGTCATTGCTCAGCTTCACGCCTAAGGCTTTGGCGGCTGCACTTTTCAGTGCGGTCAGGGTGGATTCGGGTTTTTCTTCCGCCGCCTGTACGGGGAGGCTCACCAGCGCGGCCAGTGCCGCTGTAATAGAGGCTGTTCGTAAGGTTGTTTGAATGGTCACTGCGATCCGCCTAATTAATGACAAAGTAATAAAAACATGTAGTAACAGAGGGTAAAAAAGCTGCGCCCGCCTGCGCGGGCTGAAAAGGCCCCAGGCAAGGTATAGACCTATTTTTGAGCGCGCGCATTTTGTGGTGTTTTGGCCGAAGAGTCCAGAACTGTCCGCAGCCTTAAGCTATAAACCTGTGCTGTGCAGGCTTTTATGCTGCTTAGGCGACGCTTCTTGTGTATTAACCTGCCGCTAATTTTTCAGCAACCAAACCACCTCATTGGCTGCACATACGCCTTTTAACCCGCCTGCAACGGGCACTTGCTGCAACTGGGTTAAAGCATAATATTTTTGATAATGCTGGTTTATTTCATCGGCAGGAATAGAAAACGGCGGGCCGGGCAGTGCGTTTTGGTCGTATTCAAAACAAATTAATAACTGCGCTGCGCGGGCGGTGATGTCGATTAAATGCGCGCTATAAAATTTACGCAGCGCCGCAGGTAATGCCACCAGGGCTGCGCGGTCGTAAATGGCGTCCACCTTGCCCAGCATTAAATGCGTGAGCGCAAAAATATCGCCTACAAAAATATCCACATGAGGCGCCCGGTACAACACACAATGGCCAAATTCAACACGGGTTGGCTGCACACCTAAATCGGCAAATAATTGCTCCACCGCAATAGCACTTAATTCAGCCCCCACCACGCAATACCCCTGCCCCAACAACCAAGCAATATCCCGCGTTTTACCGCACAGGGGGACAAAAATGCGGCTGCCCGGCGCTAAGTTCAGCTGACTAAAATGCGCCACCAGCAGAGGATTTCCCTCGGGCTGGTGGAAGCCTATTTCATTGGTTTGCCATTTTTGATGCCAGAAATTAGCGTCCATGGAACCTCGTAATAATTGTTTTTTGTGGGCGGTTTATGGTGTTTTTGCGGGCTGAGCTAAGTTATTGTGTTTTAACTGTTAATTGATTGCGTTTGTGATAAGCCAGCACGAGCAACAATACGCCAACCGCTGCAATTGCGTGTTTTAACGTATGCCCGCTAAGGCCAAAACCAATATGATAAATATACGTATCCCAATGCTCACACACTTTAGCCAGCACATAACTGCCCAGCAACCACCAATAACCGCTTGCCCGGCCAAACACAGGGGGAGCGATTATTAAAATAAAGGGAATAATGATCAGAGGAAGAAATTGCACAACAATATACGGCCTTAAATCACCACGTCCCAGCTGTTCGGTGTAATGCCAATAGCCCACAGCAAAACCGCCCAACACGAGTAAAGGCACGAGTAATTTTTTGCCTAATTCAAGCGCCACACACTCCCCAATAATGATGGAAAACAACGCCATAAAAGCGATTGTCATGGGCAATCGATCCCAAACTAAAGTGGCGTTATTTGGCTCCAAGTGGTAATAACCCGACCCCAAAGACACCAACAATACCCCCGCAAAAAACACGTAATAAGCTAGGCGCAGTTGTTTTGGGAATGACGAATATCCGGCGCTTAACACCACCAACAACCCAGCCAATCCCGCCAGGGCAAAAATCACATTAGAAATCACATTCCAAAAATTGCTGACACCTAAGAGGGTGCGCGAATCGGAAAAATGATGGTAATTCGTGTTTTGTGCAATCGGGTCAATAAAAAACATACCCAACAAAACGAAAATAATTATTGCGCCAATTAAAGGCCACGAAAACGTTCTTTTATCCATGTTGATTTAGCCTTTTTGTTGTGCAAATAAACATTTTATTTTGCTTTTAAAGGGAACCGTTCCGGATGATCGATGATGTCTTCTGTTAAATCAACGTCCAAATCCGGCCAATAATAATGCCCTTTGGATTGCTCCTGGACATTGAGAATAGATTTCACTGTTTTATCTTGAACCTAGAAACCTCAGTTGAGCGCCCAAAAGCTGTGCAATCCATTGATGCGAATAGTGAAAGTTAAAAATGCAGGGCAACCTTATTGGTTGTTCAAATTTTTAACTTTTGCTAGACGGGGCAAGGGGTTGCGCAGACTTGGGTGATCCAACTGAGGTTTTTAGGTTGAAACCAAGGAAAATCTTGATAGGACATAAAAAGCTCTTTGTTGTGTGCCAAGAGCCATACGCCATGAGATGAAATATGGGTTATTTCAACTTCCGAGGTGTTGTTGCTATGAATCAACTTAAAAACCTACCCCAAAAACCGATTTTCAAGCCTACCCGCCACCTCTACGCGCACTTTAAAAATAGCTCCCGAATGCGGGAAATCGGCAAGTTCTGCTTCTGGGCGGCTGCGCACGCTGGTGATGTAGAGGGTTTTTAAATCGGCGTCGCCGAAGGCTGGCATGGTGGGGCAGCGGGCGGGGACGTTTATTTCTTGCACGATTTCGCCCGCCGGGTTTAAACGCACCACGCGGCCACCTTCGTAAAGGGCTGTCCAGTAGTGGTCTTCGCTATCCACGCAACCGCCGTCTGGGCGGCCTTGGCCCATTGGGAATTGGTGGAAGATACGGGCGTTGCTGATGCTGCCTGCGGCCAGGTCAAAATCGCAGGCCATGATGGCGTGGCTGGGGGTGTCGGCGTAGTAGAGGGTGCGGTTGTCGAGGCTGAAGGCGATGCCGTTGGCGGTGAGTAGGTCGCCCACTTGGCGGGTGGCGGTGCCGTCAGGGCTGAGGGCGTAAATGCTCGCGCCGTTGTAGTCTTTGGGGGGGTAGACACTGCCAGCCCAGAGGCGGCCTTGTGCATCGACGCGACCATCGTTGAAGCGGTTTTTGTCTAGGTGGGCTTCCGGGTCGGTGATGAATTGAAGGTCGGTGTTCCAGCCGTTTAATAGGTAAAAGCCGTGGCGCATGGCGAGCACAAAACCGCCCTGTTGGCGCAGGGCAAAGCAGCCGATTTCCTGCTCGAAGGTTAAAAATTCGTCCTCGCCGGTGGCGGGGTTGAAGCGGTGTAGTTGTTTGTTGTTGATGTCGATCCAGTATAGGCGCTGGGTTTGTTCATCCCAGCGGGGGCATTCGCCAAGGTTGGCATGGGCGTCTAGGGCGATGGTCACTTGAGTCATAAAATGCTCCTCTTAGCGGTGGGCAAAGGCGGCATGATGGCACAGGCGCTGGGGGAGTTAAACGGGCGTTTGCCATGTGCCACGCCACACTGAGCTTCCACCCCACCCCGTTGGGGCACCCCTCCACGGGAGGGGAATTTGGAGCTGTCTTGTTCATCGTAAGATTTCTGGATATATAGAGGAGCCACAAAAGAAAAACCCCGCCTTGGGCAGGCAGGGTTTTAGGAGGTTTGGGCGTGGGCGACCTAGGGTCGAAGCAGGCGTGGAGCCTAAAGCGTGTACTTGGGAGGGGCACTGCTTTGCAACTGAGTTTGGCGGGTTGCGCGGCGATAGTACGTGGCAATGGGTGTTCTGACAAGCACTTTCAGGCGGCAATTTTTTGACAAAAAGCGCAGGCCGTTTGTGGGTTTCGAGCCGCCTGTTATTATCGGAAAAGCACCAGAATCCATTTCCTTCGGGCAAAAAAAACCGCAACTTCATGTCGCGGCCAATTCTCACAGTGATGTTAATCCTTAACCCTCCTCGGTTGTCCTTTGGTTTTCCTTTTATAAACCCTCGGTTGCTGTCCTGATGCAATGTCCTGCTTTTGATGTGGGCATTTTAGGGGTTGCCTAAATTTTACCTAGTAGCGATTGGCGACAATGCGTGTGAGATATTTCCTACAAATCGTCGTTTTGTGCTCTGGCTTCTCTAATTTGTTGGCGTTGGCGGCCAATGAGGTGTTGGATCAGTAGGTCGCGCTCCACTTCAGCCATGCGGGTGAAGGTGATGCGCCAGTAATATTGGCCTTCCGGCAGTTTTTTGCACTCCACCACACGGCCTTCGGCGGCTACATGGGTGTCGTGGGGCAGTAGGTGCAGTTTGAGCGCCACCTGGCTGTTGTCATCTACGGCTTGGCTGTGGTTAAAACCAATTCCGCAGGCGCTGATGTTTACCTCGCCCACGCGGCTGGCCATTTTTTGCATCAATTCGCCATCCAGCATGAGTTGGTTGGCGATGCGTTCTAGCTTTTGATTCATCAATGCTAATAGTTTGCCCAGCAGCGGCTGGGTTTTGCTCAGCCCCCCCAATAGTTGGTTGATCTGTTCGTCCAAGGCGGTTAGGGACGACCAAAAGGTTTCTTCTTTTTTGCTCGCGCCTATTAAGCGGTAGGAAACCCCGAGGGTGTCGTTGATGCGAAAGTACTGACGGCGCTCCATGGAGCCTCCTCAAATTGGGTTGGGGCTAAAAAATATGCTCTGGCAGGGCGGCTTTGCCCTTGGGCCTTATGGGCTGGGGCTTTAACTGTGGGGTGTTCGGTGTGCGTTGCAGCAGCAGCTTTTCCTGTTCGCTGAGGTTGGCCGCTGGGTCTTGGCTGATGATGATTTCCACTCGGCGGTTGCGGGCGCGGTCGGTGGCGTTGCTGTTTGCGGCCAGCGGGTGGATGTCCGCGAAGCCTGTGACTTCAAAACGCGTACTGGCGAGCTGGCCTGAGGCCATTAACGCCTCCGCTACGGCCACGGCGCGCACGGCTGATAGCTCCCAGTTGGAACGAAAACGGGCGGTTTTGATGGGGATGTCGTCGGTGTGGCCGAGCACGCGGATGCGGCCCTGCTTGTTGTACAAGGTGGTTTCGATGGTGGCGAGGGTGGCGCGGGCCTGGGGGTTTAAGTCCGCCGAGCCGGATTCAAAACTGCCTTGTTCCCGCAGGCGCACGATGATGTTTTGGCCGTCGGTTTCGATTTCTAACTCGCCGCGCTCCATTTGCTGGTGCAGTTGTTCGGCCAATTGCTGGGCGTCCGCTTGGGTTTGGGCGAGGGTTTGGTTGAGTTTTTCCAGCAGCGCTTTGGCGGCTTGATCCTGTTCGGGCTGAAGCTCTGTGTTTTCTTCCGGTGGGATGGGCGGGGGGATTTGTGCGTCGCCCTGGTTGAGCATTGGCCCCACGCCCAGGCTGCCCTGCATGGAGTTGGCGACCTGGGCGAATTTTTTTGCGTCCATTTCGCTATAGGCCAGCAGGAGCACAAAAAAACACATCAAGAGCGTCATTAAATCCGCAAAGGTGAGCACCCAGGACGGCGCTTTGGTGTGGATTTGCTCTGGCTCTTCATCGGATAAATACACGTTTTAGCCCTTGCCCTTGCGCTGGCCTTCGGGCAAGTAGGCGCGCAGCATGGAATCCACCAAACGTGGGTTAATGCCCTGTTGTATCGCCAGCACGCCATCGAGCATGAGGTTTTTGCAGGAGGATTCTTCTTGGGCGCGCAGGCGCAGTTTATCGGCCAAGGGAATAAACACGCAGTTGGCCAGCACCGCGCCGTAGAGTGTGGTGAGCAGCGCCACCGCCATCGAAGGGCCAATGGATTTTGGGTCCGCCATGTTGCCCAGCATACTCACCAAACCCAGCAAGGTGCCGATCATGCCCATAGCCGGGGCCACATCACCAAAGGCGCTAAATACCTGGGCTGCGCGTTGGTGGCGCTGGGCGGATTCCTGTTTATCTTTAATTAATAAGGCTTTCACCAGGTCAGGATCCTGGCCGTCCACCAACAACTCCACCCCGCGCTTTAAAAACGGGTTGGAGATACGCCGGTCTTCCAGCGCCAGCAAACCACCCCGGCGGGCCACATCGGCCAGGCCCACCAGCTCTACAATTAAGTCCTGCGGCACCAGCGCTTTGAGCTGCAAAGCGCGGCCTGCCACCTTGCCCGCACCTAAAAATTGCGTCATGCCGAACTTCGCCATCACCACAAAAAAAGACCCACCCACTACGATGAGCAGGGAGGGCACGTCAAAATACATGGTTAAATCACCGCTCAATGACGCGGCAAACGATAATAAAAGTGTGACTCCAACCAGCCCGATGAGGGTTGCCAAATCCACGGGTGCCTCCGCAAACGAGTTAATCCAGCGTGTGTTAACTGTAGACATAAAAACCGGCTTTCACCTACGAAATGGTTTTATCGGCTGGGAGGCAGATTTGGGGCTTGCGAGTAGGGATCGCGCAGGCTAGTGTTCGGCCTTATTTAGCCGCATTGAGCGCAAACCTGTATTAATAAGAGGAGCCACCCGTGGCCGCGAAGAAAAAAATCGACTTTGAAAAATCCCTCAGCGCACTGGAAACCCTAGTGAACGCGATGGAAAAAGGCTCCATGAGCCTGGATGAATCCCTCAAAGCCTTTGAAGACGGCATCAAACTCTCCCGCGAGTGCCAGCAGGCGCTGACGGAGGCCGAACAAAAAGTGGAAATTCTGCTGGCCAAAGGCGATACCGCCCCCTTCGAGCCTGAGGAAAACGTTTAATGCCGTTTAACCTCAGCGAATATTTAAACGCGCACACACACACCTGTAACCGCTGGCTAGAAGACGCCCTGCCCCCGGCGGTACCCGGCAGCGAACACCTAATGGCCGCCATGCGCTACAGCCTGCTGCAAGGCGGCAAACGCCTGCGGCCTATATTAGCCATCGCCGCCGCCGAAGCCTGCGGCGGCGTTACACCCGCCACACAGGCCGTAGCCGTAGCGCTGGAGGCCATGCACGCCTACAGCCTCATCCACGACGACCTGCCCGCAATGGATAACGACACCCTGCGCCGGGGCCAACCCACCTGCCATATCGCCTATGGCGAGGCCACGGCCATTCTGGCTGGCGACGCCCTACAAACCCTCGCCTTCAGCCAATTAGCCGCAGCACAGGCCCCAGCTGAAATCCGCTTAGCCCTCATTCAAAAACTGGCCGAAGCCTCCGGCGCCAGCGGCATGGTGGCAGGCCAAGCACTGGATATGGCTGCCACCGATAAAACCATCACGCTACAGCAGCTAGAAGTTCTACACCGACACAAAACCGGCGCCCTAATTAAAGCTGCCGTGGTGATGGGCGCGCTGAGTAGCGGGAGTGCCTTTGGCGAAAAAACAGCCGCCAGCGGGGAAAAAACCGAAGAAGCCGCCCGCCTTACCGCCCTCACCCACTACGCCTGCGCCATCGGCCTAGCCTTCCAGGTGCAAGACGACATTCTGGACGTCATCGGCGATACCACCACCCTAGGCAAACAACAAGGGGCAGACCAAACGCTGAACAAATCCACCTACGTAAGCCTACTGGGCCTAGAGGCCGCACGCAGCCACGCCCAAACATTGGTCAACACCGCCTGTGCAAGCCTTAAAGAATTTGACGCGCGCGCCGAGCCATTACGGGCGCTGGCGCGGTATGTGGTGGAGCGGGGGTTTTAAGAAGTATTAGCATGGGGCACAGCGAAACACCTTCCGACACTGGCCCACCGCGCGCTACATCCCAGCTTGGTACTGGCGGCGAGCGCCGGAAGGCGCTTACGCTTTTCCGACCTCCCTAGCGGCCTAAAAATAATGACTCGTTCCCACGCGATAGCGTGGGAACGAGAAAACGCGTCATATATTGAGGATGATCAACCGAGATTTTTAGGTTAACGTGCATTCTCTAGCCCCGGCCCCCACTCAAATTGGAATTGCTTATGAAACGTCTACTCAACCTAAGTGTTACAACCTGTATATCCGTGTTGGTTGGCTGCCAAGGTGATTTTTGCCCTGCTGTTTTTATCCCCATATATGAAGTAAATGTTTTTGATAACGCCACAGGAAAACTGCTCTGCCAAGAACAACCCGGCCTAGGCTCCGTGAAGGGGAAATGCGTAGTCACTTATGTCCACCACACAAACAGAACAGGAAATACAGCCGATATTTCTGTATCACTTGATGGCTACATAGCACAAACAAAATGGGCCGTACCAAACCAAAGCAACCAACACTCATGTTTTGATCAACCGAGCTATACCACCAAAGTAGAGTATTTTTTAATCCCTCAAAACTAAAACACCCCCACCTTAATTAATCCATTCCGCGAATCAACAATACTTATTAACAATAAAACCATCGAATAACCCCCTCGCCCCCTAGCACTTTGGTGTCAGAAGTTTTACTTTAGCCGCCGTTGGCGCCCAGGCGCTAACACATAATGGGCGACATTTATAATAGTTAATATGACTTATATTGCTGAGCATCCGGCAATTAAACTTTCAACTCATTCGCGATAAGGGTATCTATATGGTTTTCTCAAACACTCCACTTTGGGCGCGCCTATTAATGGCCGGTCTTCTGACCAGCGCATTAACAGCTTGCGGCTCTAGCAAAAAAAGTAATTCCGGTTACAGCTCAAGCTCTTCTAGTTCTTCTAGCAGCTCGGGCAAAACATCTTCTAGCAGCTCTTCTAGCTCCTCCAGTTCATCATCAAGCTCTTCAAGTTCCGCTAACTCATCCAGCAGCAGCTCTTCTAGCAGCAGTTCATCAAGCTCTTCTAGCTCTTCAAGCAGCAGCTCTTCAGGCGGCAGCGAGCCAGTCTCTCTACTCTCCAGTGATGGAACGTTTACTAACGGTAGAATGAGCTTTAACGCTTGGGGTAAAGAATCACCCACCCCCGTTACCTGGAACAATGAATTCGTCTTCACGATTGCAGCAGCATCCGATAACCCGTGGGATGAACAAATGGTTCACGCACTAGCAGTTGTTAAAGACAAAACCTACACCATCTGTTACAGCGCCAAATCCACCGGTGCTCGCACCATCTCCGCAGGCATTGACCGAAGTAACGATGAAGATCCTAACTATCCTGGCCTGACCAGCAAGGAAGAATCTATTAACACCACCTATCAGTCATTCGCACAAACATTCGTAGCAAGTGTTACCGATGCCACTTCACGACTGTCTTTCAACTTAGGCAAAAGTGCTGAAGATGTTTACCTGGATAACATAGGCGTTTACGAAGGTAATACATGCCCACCCGTCCCTAACGTTATTGGCAAAATTGCTGACGGTAAAATCGCCTATGAAGGCAAATGCCAAGGCTGCCACGGAGCTGCTGACGCCTCAACTCTCAAACCTGCCAAAGCCAGCTACACCAAAACAGGCACTACATACACCCTGGATAAATACATCAACGACTTTATGCCCAAGCCAAATCCTGCTGGATGTGTAGACCAGTGCGCTGCGGACATAGCCGCTTTCATTAAGGCCGGTTTTGTTGTTCCTTAGCCGAATGTACTAACACTAGGATCCAACCCAAAACCCCTCTTCTGAGGGGTTTTTTATATCCCGAAACACTCTAATCCATAAACCTAAAAACCCTTTATTTCCTGCGTATAAATTTTCACAAAACATTCCCCACGCAGCGCAATGGGCAACAGGAATTACACATCCGCTAAAAGGCGGCGAATTCCCCCCGCTTAGTTTAGAATGCCGCCTTTTTACCGCCCACACTGGACACCACTTGCTATGGCCGCCGTCACCATCAAAACCCCAGAAGAAATAGCCACCATGCGCATCGCGGGCCGTATGGCGGCTGAAGTATTGGAAATGATCGGCGAATATGTAGCGCCCGGCGTCACCACCGACCACCTAAATACCCTCTGCCACGATTACATCACCCAAGTACAAAACGCCATTCCCGCCCCCCTGAATTACCGCAATTTCCCAAAATCAATTTGCACCTCCGTTAACCATGTTGTGTGCCACGGCATTCCCAGTGAGAAAAAAATCTTAAAAACTGGCGACATCATAAATATTGATGTCACCGTTATTTATAACGGCTACCACGGCGACACCAGCAAAATGTATTACGTAGGCGAAGTTGCCCCCCACGCCGAGCGCCTCTGCAAAATCACACAAGAATGCCTGTACAAAGGCATAGAACTGGTAAAACCCGGCGTGCGCCTGGGTGATATTGGCCATGTAATTCAACAACACGCAGAAAAAAACCACTACTCCGTCGTGCGCGAATACTGCGGCCACGGCATCGGGCGCATCTTCCATGAAGACCCACAAGTGCTGCACTACGGCCAACCCGGCACCGGCTACGAATTAAAAGAAGGCATGACCTTCACAATTGAACCTATGATTAATGCAGGTAAAGCGCCCACTAAACTTAAACCCGATGGCTGGACGGTAGAAACCAAAGATGGACGCCTAAGCGCCCAATGGGAACACACCTTGGCGGTAACAAGCACAGGATTTGAAGTGCTGACAGCCCGCAAAGAGGAGCGATTTTAATTTTTCGAGGTACCTTTAAATGAGCTCAAGCCTGTGCGCCGAATTCGCCTGCCAGCCGATTTTTTTTAACCAAACACAATTCCGCCAAGACCTCATCGACAAACCCACGATAAAAGTCTTTAAAGACGCCATCGCAGGCGTCAATACCCATTTTGAAAACCGATATTTAGAAGGCGAAGACATTCGCCATTTAATTAACGAACGCGCCATATTTGTCGATTTAATTTTGCATTACGCCTGGCACCACGCTAACTGGGGGGCCGACATCAGTTTAATTGCTGTAGGCGGCTACGGACGCGGTGAATTACACCCACACTCCGACATCGACATATTAATTCTGCTTGCCGATTCCGCCGAAGATAAATACAGCGAACACATTAGCCAATTTATTACTTTTTTATGGGACATTGGCTTGGATATTGGCAGCAGCGTGCGCACACTGCAAGAATGCGTCGACATTGCCAAAAATGACGTTACCGTAGCCACCAATTTAATGGAAGCGCGCCGCGTTGCGGGCAACGACCGCCTGCGCGATCAACTGCAAATATTAACCGGGCCAGACTATATGTGGCCGGTCAACGCTTTTTTTCACGCAAAACGCGAAGAGCAAAATGAGCGACATAAAAAACACAACTACACCGAATCCAATTTAGAACCCAACGTAAAAAATGCACCGGGCGGCCTGCGCGATATTCAAACCATTAACTGGGTAGCCAAACGTTATTTTGGCGTGCAAACCCTGATGCAACTAAACGGCAAAGATTTTTTCACCGAAGAAGAATACGCATCATTGCGCCAGGGCGAATCGTTTTTATGGAAAGTGCGCTACGGCGTACACAGGCTTAACCGCAGGCCCGATGAGCGCTTGTTATTCGAACACCAACGGGAATTAGCAAAATTATTCGGCTATACCGACAACCATAAAGAACTCGCCGTAGAACAATTCATGCACGATTATTACCGTACCGTGCAAACACTACGGGAATTAAATGACGTTTTATTGCAATACCTAGATGAAGCCATCCACGCCAATAACAGCCCCAAAATAACCCCCATTAACACCAACTTTCAATTGCGTGAAACACACATTGAAGTCACGCATCCCAACGTGTTTAAACAAAACCCCAGCGCATTAATGGAAATATTTTTAATCATGGGGCAACAGAATCACATTGACGGCGTGCGTGCGCAAACTATTCGCTTAATACGCGAAAGCCGTTTTTTGGTGGATGACGAATTTCGCCACACCCCGAAAATAAATGCATTATTCATGGATTTATTGCGCATTGAAAACGGCCTAATCACCCAATTAACCCGCATGAAACGCTACGGTATTTTAGGCCGTTACCTGCCAGAATTTGGCCGCATAACCGGGCAGATGCAATTCGATTTATTCCACCGCTACACCGTAGACGCCCACACACTGTTAGTTATAAAAAATATGCGTCGCTTTCGCTTGCCGGAAGCGCAACAAGAATTTCCCATCGCCGCGCATATTATGAAACGCTTACCCCAACCGGAATTACTCTACATAGCCGGTTTATTTCACGATATTGCCAAAGGGCGCGGCGGCGACCACTCCGTACTTGGCACAGAAGACGCCAGCGCATTTTGCCTGCAACACGGTATTTCACCGCGCCAAACACGCTTAGTGGCCTGGCTGGTGGAAAAACATTTATTAATGTCCTACGTATCGCAAAAAAAAGATATTTCCGACCCAGAGGTTATTCGCCAATTTGCTATTTTAGTGGGTGATCAAATGCACTTGGATTACCTCTTTGCACTCACCGTAGCCGACATGTGTGGCACCAACCCAGAAATATGGAACGCCTGGCGCTCAAGCCTCATGCGTCAACTGTATTTAGACACCAAACGCGCATTACGGCGCGGCTTGGAAAACACCATAGACAAACAGGATATTATTGAAGAAACACAAAAACAGGCCATTGATAAACTCGCCGATAAAGGCATGAGTGAAACCTGGGTGCGCAGCATTTGGGGCGATATGGCCGATGATTATTTTTTACGTGAAGGCCATTTGGATATTGCCTGGCAAACCGAAGCCATCGCCAAACACAACAGCGACACACCATTAATATTAATCCGCAACGCAGGCGCAAGCCTTTGGCACGACGCCACCGAAATATTTATCCGCACCAAAGATGTAAGCCACGTATTTTTAGCCGTGGCCACCTGTTTTGCTCAATTGGGGTTTAATATTCAAGATGCCCGCCTATACAGCACAAAAAGCGGCTACACCATTGATACGTTTTATGTATTAGATGAAAAAAATCAACCGCTGGATAACAACCCCGACCTATACGAAACCATTCGCCAAAGTTTAATTGAAGAATTAAGCCTGGTGAATGATTATTCCAACGTCATAAAACGGCGCACGCCCAGGGAATTAAAACAATTTGCCATTCCCACCCGCACCCGCATCAGCAACGAAGACCCCAGCGGCTACACGGTTTTAGAAGTCATAAGCCCCGACCGCCACGGCCTATTGGCTACCCTGGGGCGCATTTTTATGGACTACAAAATTCAAGTGCAAAATGCCAAAATTTCCACCCTGGGTGAGCGTGTAGAAGACGTATTTTTTATTTCCACTCAGCAGGGTTTACCCCTAAAAGACCCTGAATTTTACCAAGCACTGCAAAAAACCATTTGCCAAACGCTTGACCTAAACGTCAAGCAAGATGCACAAGAATACTAATTAAATAGTACTCTCACGTAAAATAAACCTAACAGAAAATTTAAAAAGGCGCACCATGAACCCGGCTTTGGATTTATTACAACCCTACCCGTTTGAAAAACTCGCCCAATTAAAAGCCGGTATTACACCACCAGAAAAAAAACATATCGCGCTCTCCATTGGCGAACCCAAACACGCACCCCCAGCATTTGTAGTGCAACATTTAATTGAAAATATTAGCGGCCTGTCTAATTATCCCACCACCAAAGGCCTATTAGAACTGCGCAGCGCAATGGCACACTGGGCCACAATGCGGTTTAATTTACACGCGCACCCCATCAACCCAGAAACTCAAATACTGCCGGTAGCAGGCACCCGCGAAGCGTTATTTTCATTTATTCAAGCAGCAGTGGCGCCAACCGCCAACGCCACAATCCTCATGCCCAACCCGTTTTACCAAATATATGAAGGCGCCGCATTATTAGCCGGTTGCCAACCGGTATTTTTAAACTGCACCGCAGAAACACAGTTTATCCCAGACTTTGACGCCATCAGCGCAGACACCTGGAGCAACTGCCAAGTATTATTTATTTGCACACCGGGCAACCCCACAGGAAAAATAATCCCCCTTACAACCCTGCAAAAATTAATTAAACTTGCGGATGAATATAATTTTATTATCGCCTCAGACGAGTGTTACTCAGAATTATATTACGCCCAAAAACCGCCGGGTTTATTACAAGCCTGTGCAAGCTTAGGCCGCACCGATTACGCCCGCTGCGTAGTATTCCACAGCCTCTCCAAACGCTCCAACCTACCCGGCCTGCGCTCCGGCTTTATTGCAGGCGACGCAAAAATTTTGCAAAAATATTTACTCTACCGCACCTACCAAGGCTGCGCCCTGCCCGTACCCACACAATTAGCCAGCCAATTAGCCTGGCAAGATGAAACCCATGTGGAAATAAATCGCGCGGCCTACGCAGATAAATTCAGCGCTGCCGCCGCTATTTTAAGCCCCTATATTCAGCTAGATATGCCCGAAGGTGCTTTTTATTATTGGCTTAAAACACCAACAAACGGCGTGGATTTTACTCGCGACTTTTTTGCTAAACACAATGTCACTGTGCTGCCCGGCGCTTACCTTTCGCGCTTGCATGAAGGCATTAACCCCGGCGAAAATTATGTGCGCATGGCGTTGGTAGCCGATTTAGATGAATGCAAAGAAGCCTGTGAACGCTTGCGTGATTTTTTACACTCGGGCTGATTAACCTATTTTTAATTTTGGCACTTAGGGCGCCTCCGGAAATTCAATTTTCGTGATGCTCGCAAGGCATTTTCGCACGGAAGGAGGGAGTTTATGCGGTATAAATGACCGACTGAGTACGAAAATAACGAAGTGAGCGCGCGAAAAATGGATTTCCGGAGGTGCCCCTTAGTTTATATCCACATTTTCAACTAACCCTACCGCCATCAAACACCCTATTAATTAAAAAATACTATGCAGCCACAATCCTCCACCCGCCTTAACAAATTCATCAGCGAGTCCGGTATTTGCTCCCGCCGTGAAGCCGACCGGCTTATTGAACAAGGGCTGGTATATATCAATGGCCGCAGAGCAAAAATTGGCGACCAGGTATCCCCTGGCGATAAAATAAATGCCAATGGGCAATTACTCCAAGAAAAAGAAGCCGAAGATTTTATTTTTATTGCCTGCAATAAACCGGTGGGCATTACCAGCACCACAGAAATAAGCGACAAAACCAATATTATTGATTTTGTAAACCACACCCAACGAATATTCCCCATCGGCAGGTTAGATAAAGACTCACAAGGCTTAATCTTCCTTACCAATAACGGCGATATAGTGAATAAAATATTGCGCGCCGGCAATAAACATGAAAAAGAATACTTAGTTACCGTCAACAAACCCATTACCGCGAGTTTTATTGAAGGCATGGGTAACGGGGTGCCCATCCTTGGGGAGATGACTAAAAAATGTGTCGTCAGCCAGGAAAGCCCGTTTATTTTCCGCATTATTTTAATTCAGGGTTTAAACCGACAAATCCGCAGAATGTGCGAACATTTTGGTTATGAAGCCACCAAGCTTGAGCGGGTGCGCATCATGAATATTCGCCTAAAAGGCTTGCCCCTGGGCGAGTGGCGGGATTTAGACGAAGCAGAAATTGCCTCTATTTTTAAAATGCTGGAACATTCCAAATCAGAAGATACTCGCCAGGGCAAAAATACCCAGCGCCCGCCAAAAAAACCTAAAAACACCCCACCACGCACCACAACAAAAACCGCTGCCGGCGCAACAAAACCTAAACCCACAAAAAATAAGCCGCTAGAACATTACACTCATAAAAAAAATGAAGTGAATGTTAAATCAAAGCCGGGGAAGGAGACTAAAAACACCAGCGGTAAAAAAGCCACCCTGCGCAGCTCCGACTGGCAGGAAAACCTCAGCAAAAAAACCGCGCCGAAAAAAACAGGCAAAGCAAAACCAGCCGGGAACACACCTAAGCGCAGCGATTATGGCAAACCTAAATTTTCCTCAAACACAAAACCTCCATCCGGGCGCGCAGGACGGCCATCTAAGAAATAAAAAAAGGCGGGCAATGTGCCCGCCTTTTTTGAACCTTCAAACTTAAAAACCTTACAACCTAAAAATAACTTATTCTAAATCCATACAATTGGCGTAAAAACTCACAGTAGCAGGCCAGTCAGAGAAAATACCGATAACGCCCACTTGTTTAGCAATAACATCCAACACATCCATCATATCGCCATCGTTATTTAACGCAGCGCCTACTGTTTGATAATACCAGCCACCACCATTTTTAAGTGGGCCAGCACGCTCAAAAGACCAGGTAATAATTTCTAAACCCGCAGCTTTTGCATTAACGGCATAATCAGAGGGAACAATTTTATTGTTGGCATCCAGCTTTACCAATGCCCATAAAGGTGGCGCTACAATTTTTACACCTTCAGCCTTAAGTGCTTTTAAGTCAGCTGCGGTCGGTAATTCAGCGGGCGTATTGGCATCGTCTAAATATACGGCTTGGCGGCCAAATTTAGGCTCGTTTTTAATCCAGTAACGAATATCCGCCACATCAAATGACTGTGCAAATACATCCCGTGGGTTAATGCCCGCAGCTTTGTACTCATCAATCATTTGTTGCGCATACATCGCCTGGGTATAAGTGCCTTCATAGGGCATAGGCACACTGGCTGACTTTAATTCCGGGGTGAATTTTGCACCGAGTTTTTTAATCAGTTGGATGCTTTCTGCGTGCGTCATTAGTGTGCCATTGCTTGCATATAAATCGGTGCGCCAATCAGCGGTGCCCAGTAAATATTCAGCCGGTGTTTTTGCTTTGGGGTTTGAGGCATCCATTTTACCTTTTAAGGTTTTAAATTCCGCCAAAGTAATATCCGAGGTGCAGCATTCAGCACTGGCAGGTTTGCCCGCTAATTCATCCGCAGGTGTAAAAGGTTGGCGGCATTTAGCGGCAAGTTCGGGCACCACTAATATATTGGTGGTGGTGTGTAAGTCACACTGAGAATGGCGGCATACTAATTCTTTATCTTTAGTAAAGGTTACATCACACTCAATAATACCTGCACCGGCTTTAGCGGCAGCTTCGTAAGATTGTTTCGTATGCTCAGGAAATTGCAACGCCGCGCCACGGTGGCCGATGGAAAAATTAGTGCTTTTATAATTTTGTTTTTTAGCCGCACATTCTTGCAGTTTCTTTTTTAATGGGCTGGCATCCATATCCTCAACCAAAAAAAACGGGCGCGGGCCTAATTGAATAGATGGGTTTAATGGGCGACGATCGAAATTGTTGTGTTCGTAATTATTTTCATAACCGCTATGGTCATATTTACGCTCACTTTCACGCTCATCACGATCAGCCTGTGCCACAAGAGGCAAGGCCAGTACACTCAATGCAAAGGCAGTTGTTCTAATAATGGGATGAAGCATAAGGCAATCCTCTAAAGTGTAGGAACAAAGACACGCCGAACCGGTTCGGCGCTTGAACCTTAACCTAGAAATATGACGGTAGATTGCCAGTTTTGTGACAGGTTAAATTTCCCCAAAGCCTCCGTTGACGCCCTAAATAAGCGATAAATAAGCGACACTCAACTGAGATTTCCAGATTAAAAGTGATCGCTTAAATAGACGATCCTGTGGCTCAGGATAACTTTTGTAAATTCATGGAATTTTATTGTGCGACTTTTATTGGATTGGATTGGATTGGATTGGATTGGATTGGATTGGTGCTTGGCTGCCGACACTCCGCACGGCTTGTTTCGGTGTGGGAATGTAGGTTGGGCAGTGATGCCAACTTTTTATTTGGTCTCATGCAGACACGGATATTTTCAAAAAAACCTATTAAGGCTAATCAACTGCTTGAGCGTGTTGGGCATTACTGCCCAACCCACATAAAGCGCCTGCAATCCAGGCTGAGGAAATCCCCCCAATAAAAGCATTCATGATCCGCCTAAAAAACCAATGTCCAGCCGTGTGCGCCGGATAGTATTAGGTGGTTCACAGATACGCAAAGTGGTGGCTCTAGTGCGTAGACTTATCATATTAATTGAGGTTACATGGTAGACGGTGAGAAAAACCCCCAACACCGCCCAGCTGCCCCCTTCAGCTCGGCGGGCCACAACTTCAATAATAACCTTCTCGAAGTGACCCTTATGAAAACAAACATGCTGAAAAAATTCGCAGGTATTGCCGGGCTGATGGCCCTGCCTTTAACCGTAATGGCGGCACCGGATCCTAACTTCCATATTTACTTGCTGCTCGGTCAATCCAACATGGAAGGCCAAGCTGCGGTTGAATCTCAAGACAACAAACCTAATCCACGGGTTAAGGTGCTACAGGATGAAACCTGTGGTTCTCAAAAATACGGTACATGGCGTGAAGCCCTACCGCCTTTAGTGCGCTGCAACCGCAGTGGCGGCAGCTTAGGCCCCGGCGATACCTTTGGCCGTTTAATGGCTGAAAAGTCACCCGCCAACGTCACCATCGGCTTAGTCGGCGGCGCATACGGCGGCGCTAAAATTGAATACTTCCTACCTAACTGCGGCAGCAACTGCACGCCGCCCTATGGCGCTATTAATGGTGCTCCAAGTGGTGGTGGCTACAAATGGGTAATTGATTTAGCCAAAAAAGCGCAAGAAGTGGGCGTGATCAAAGGCTTTATCTTCCATCAAGGCGAAAGCAACTCGGGCCAATCTGGCTGGCCCGCACAAGTCAACACGTTCGTTACGGCCCTGCGCAAAGACTTAAACCTCGACGCCAAAAAAGCTCCATTTATAGCCGGTGAGCTGCCTTACACCGGCTGCTGCAAAGGCCACAATTCTTTAGTGAACTCGCTGCCAAACGTAATCACCAATGCCTTCGTAGTACCTGCTGATGGCGGCCTGGGTGATAAAGGCGACCAACTTCACTGGAACTCCGTCGCCGTGCGTGAAATGGGCAAACGCTACGCCAACAAAATGGCTACCGTGGCCGACCTTACCAGCGAACCAAGCTCATCCTCTTCCAGCTCCAGCAGCTCAAGCTCCTCGTCTAGCAGCTCTAGCTCTTCAAGCAGCTCAGGCCGTAGCTCAAGCTCTTCATCCAGCTCCTCCTCTTCTAGCTCTTCTAGCTCTAGCAGCAGCTCAAGCAGCTCCAGCTCTTCTGGCTCCAACAACAATAACAATACCGGTGTAGTTGCCGGTAGCGCCGACTGGTGGTTGTTGATATTCATGCTGCCATTACTGGCCCGCTTCAAACGCGCCCGCGCTTAGGCTCCAATCAACACCTGGCCGCCCGGCCAGGTGTTTCCCCCGCCCCTCCCGTTTAGCAAACACATCCCCAATCCTTTTCTAATTGCGTTGTAATTGTGGAGCATGGGTTCTAATTTTTTATCTTATTTTTTCGTATCTATTTCGGCGTATTAACAATGTCCGCACCATTTCGCCCTTGTAGGGGCGCAATGAATTACGCCCCACGAAAATAGGCTGAATAGTTACTCAGGTTTAAACATCGTAACTGTTCAGCGCGACTGTACGTAGTTAAACCTAGAAACCGTAGGTTGGGTAGAGCTTGCGAAACCCAACACAGCACGTACGCGCAACCAGAAAATATCTGGGCACAGTTAAATTTATACCAACGCAAACCACTATTCTCCGCCCCACCCTTGTTGGGTTTCGCAAGCTCTACCCAACCTACAGGTTACTAAGCATCAACAATTTCAAGCAAATTTAAACGGTCCAATTGCGCATGTTGCGCCGCCAGCCACACTTTTACCCGCTGCCGCTCCACCAAACTCAACGCATTAGGCACTTGTGCTGCCGACCAAAAACTTTGATTGTTAAAATCTATTTTTTGCGCCAGCGGCCCATGTAAACGCTCCAGCGAAATAACATAACCATTGCGCTGCTGTATTTTTTGATAGGCAACAGATTGCTCAAAGCCGATAAAATCATCACCACGCCCGAGGTTTTTCACCACCACAAAATGCACCGGCTGCTTAGAATAGGCGTCGAGTAATTTATCCAACAAACGCAAAGAATCAGCACCGTCATCCATTACATGCCACAAAAATACTTCAAACCCGAGGCTTTTAAATAAATTCAACGCATCACTTTGTGTAATCCACTCACCCAAACGAGCGGCAGATTGCGCGGCTAAATCCACAATTAACACGGCATCCGGTTGCGCCTCTGCGGTATTGAGCAGATTATCCAGGCTGGCAAAATCCTGCGCTTTAATAGTGCGCGTGAATTCACCATAAAAGCGCGAAAACGTAGCATGGGAAGCGTCTAAGTCGAACCCCAAAAAACATTGCCCGCGATCAATAAAATACTGCGCCAATAAACGTGCAGTGAACGATTTACCCACCCCGCCCTTTTCACCGCCAATAAAATGAATCTGCCCCATATATACCTCCAACCTCTAAAACGCCGAACTGGCAAAGAGGGGCATTCTAATGTGAAACATTGCAAGCTGTATCACTTTTTATGCGCAGCGTTTGTAGGTTGAGGTTGTTGAGCCTCCAAATGCCGCTTTAAAAACGGTGCCACCGCGCAACCATAAACAAATCCCGCCGCCAAGCCGGTTAAATGCGCCCAATTAGCCATCGGGCCAATGATTCGATCCAAAAAACCTAAAATACCGGCAATTAACATCGCCGTGCTTAATAAAATAAAGGGCAGCGGCAAATTCAACGGGGATTTTGGCACCAACCACTGAATAGCTAAAATACAGCCGAAAAACCCAAATAACGCGCCAGATAAGCCGCCAAAATTGGTTTGTGGGACAAACGTAAATTGGCCTACATTGGACACGATGGCAGTAAATAAAAACAAACCCAAATAAACCCCGCGCGGCAGTTGGCGCTCCAAACGCCCACCAAAATCCACCAACGCCAAGCCGTTAAAAATAATATGCGCGGCGCTCCAATGTAAAAAAGCTGGGGAAATTAAACGCCAATATTCGCTGGTAGCAACCCAATAATGCCAAGCCGCAGGCCACACAGAGCCGCTCAAAGAAATAGGAAAAAACAACAAAGGCGCACGCACGGCAAAAGGCGCAAAACTAAAACAATATCCAATAACACCCAGCGCCAACAAAATATACGTTAAGGGTGTAGAGCGAAAACTTGGAATAGCCAAAGACATGCCAGGTTTTATTTCCGCCACAGGAAATATTTTGTCAGGTTGCCGCAAAAATACATTAAGCACTTCCCGCACTTGGGCTTCATCTTTACTGTCAAGCACCCACAAAATTTGCCCGTCCTGTTCGTCGGTAAAACGGTGCGCCAATTGCGCCGCTTGTAAATTATGCGCCAACACTTGCAAATCGTGCTCGGCTGCAAATTCTTGCACTTTAATCCAACTCAATGAGTGGCTCCGACATAAATGGAATTGCGTAAATATTTAACTGAAAAATAAAGGCGCACCCAGGTGCGCCCAAATGATTCTAAAAACCTCAGTTGAAGTTTTAGGAATGTTTTATTTTTTAGCTGCGTCGCCCTGGCGCACACCCTCTACGGATAAAATCAACTCAATTTCAGCCGCAGCAGGGCCGAGTTTCTTTTCCATTGCGATGCCAAAATCGGCGCCTTTAATTGTGGTTTTACCTTCAAAACCTGCGCGGAATCCACCCCAAGGGTCGCTGCCGCTGCCAATAAATTCCACCGCAATCACAACAGGCTTGGTAACGCCGTGCAGAGTTAAATCCCCAGTCAGCGAGGCTGTTTTTGCACCGGTTGATTTATACGAAGTGCTAACAAATTTAGCGGTAGGAAAAGCATCGGTATCTAAAAAATCTTTTGAACGCAGGTGTTTATCACGCTCGGCGTGGCTGCTGTCCAAACTGGTGGTTTTAATATCAACACTAATTTTACTGGCATCCGGCTTAGCCTCATCATAAGAAAATGTGCCGCCAAATTCGTTAAAGCGGCCATACAACCAGCTATAACCTAAGTGTTTTACCCGGAATTGAATAAAGGCATGGGCACCTTTTGTGTCAATTAAATATTCAGCCGCTTGTGCAGAAATACTGCTTACGCCGGTTAATGCAGCGGCCAGAGCAACCGATAACCATAGGGGTTTTAATGCGTTCATGGTGTTTCCTCGTTGGGTTATTAAATAAATACAGGACGATAAAAATTTCGAACAACTATTTAGGCGTTTGGCCCAGCATTTTGCGCAGCGTATTATCGCGCTTAACAAAATGATGAAATAAAGCAGCACCTGCGTGCAAAAATACCAAACACATAAAACCACAAGCCAATCCTAAATGTACCCCTCCTGCTGTGTCTTCCATATTTTCAACTCCAGTAATGAGCGCCGGAATCACAAACCAATTAAATACTTCCAACCCCTGCCCTTTGGCGGTAGTAATCAGGTAGCCGGAAACAAACATGAAAAAAAACCACGTATAAAGCAAACCATGAATCACTCGCGCCAAAGTTAATTGCCAACCTGGCGAATCAAGTAATTCAGTAGGTTTTATATTCACACTGCGCCACAACAGCCGCAATAGGGTAAACCCAATTAACACCACACCAATACTGCGGTGTATATCCGGTGCAGTTTTATACCAGGCGTGGTAATAATCTAAATCGCTCATCCACAGCCCCAAAAAAAATAAGCCGAGCACAACAATGGCGGAAACCCAATGCATAACAATGGCAACCCAACCATAGGTTTTGTCTGTGTTTTTTAGGGGCATAATGGCTCCAAATTTAGAAAAATACCCGGTTTTAAACCGGAAGGCTCTTAGTCACCACCTCATACAAATCGTTCGATAAAGAATGACCGGCAATCCAACGCAATTGCGCCAGCATTAAGGCTTGCCGCTGGGCATCCTGGCGCTGCCATTTGGTTAAAGGCGCCACCAAACGCGCCGCAATTTGTGGGTTCATAGCATCAATTTGCACTATGTGCTGCGCTAAAAATTCATAGCCCTCGGCGGATATGGCGTGAAATTGGGTTAAA